>DASUWS010000299.1:0-6290 GCA_036378295.1 Ktedonobacterales bacterium | reverse complement strand
CCCAGCGCCAGCACCAACCCACCGAGGAATCCCAGGTTCAGTGGACGACCAAGTGGCGGCGCGGCATGCTTCGATTGCGCCTTGGCGTGTACGGCGGCGTGAACCTTTGTGGCATATGGCGAGTTGCTCTGGGGGGCCGTCGTGGCGCGCGGGGCGCGTACGATCTCGGCGGTGATGGGCACGTAGATGTGTTGCGAGCCGGTGATGATTTGCAGGCTGCTATATTGCTTCCCAGGCGCGCTGATGCCCGCCGTCTCGGCGGTCAACTGCACGAGCGTGCTTGGGCCATTGAAGGACGTTTTGTCAACGCCGATCCACGCGGGCGGCGGGATCAGTTGGCCACTGACGCTTGCACCGTTCTGCCCGCGCACCGTGATGCTCAGGGTGCCGCGCTGCCCTGCCTTGAGCTGGCCGAAGTCAATGGTGCGCGGCTCCACCATTACCAGTGAAGCGGTAGCGCTGGGCGCGGCGCTGGCGGCGGCGTGTGTCGTCGTGCCGCGTGCCGACTGCCCCGCGCGGGACTGTTGCCCTGGGTGCTGGCGATTCGCCTGGGCGCCTGGGCGCGCTGTGGTGGATGTCGCTGATGCTGCCGATGCCGCCGATGCCGCTGGAGCCGCCGCGGTCTTGATAAACGCTGCCAGTCCAGCCGCCTTGTCGCCGGTTCGCATCGTCGAGGTCAGCACCGCCTTGATCGCCTGGCGCTCACCCCAACGCGAGAGCCACGGATCGAAGCGGCGTGTATAGAGATGCTCGGCGGCCTCCTGCGGATGCGCCTGACAGAGCGCCAGCAGCTCGCGCAGCGAATGGGCGCACTCGCCCGTGCGGAAGTACATTCCCTCGGGATGGATCAGCATCCGCTGAAAATCGGCAGCGGAGCGGAAACGCCCCTCACGGTCCAGCTTGGTGGCGCGCTCGATGGCCACCTGCACGTGCGGCGAGACGTCTGGATTGCGTGTATGGAGCGGCGGCAGCGCGAACGGCGTGCTGGCGGGGTCGTACCCCGAGAGGAGCTGATACATCGTGCAGCCCAGCGCATAGACATCAGCACGCGGATCAGTCTGTGCCTTGCCATATTGCTCCGGCGGGGCGAATCCCGGCGTGCCGAGCACCTGGGTATCGCGGGTGCGCCCTGGCACGAAGACACGGGCGATGCCAAAGTCAATCAACTTGATACGCCCGTTGCTGGTGACCATGATATTGGCTGGCTTCAGATCGCGGAAGATGATGGGCGGGCGGCGATTGTGCAGATAGGTCAGCACGTCGCAAATCTGGTCGGCCCAGGCCAGCACATCGCGCTCCGGCAGTGCCTTGCCACCCGCCGCCGTCTGGCGCTGCTCCAGTGTCTGCCCCTCGATGTATTCCATGACGAGGTAGTGACGCGAGCCTTCGGAGAAGTGTCCTGAGACGCGAGGCAACCCTTTGTGGCGCAGGCCCATCAGCATCTCGGCCTCCTGTACGAAGGCGGTGAGCGCTTCCTGCAGCTCGGACGGCGCGAGGCTATCCTGACTCATCTCCTTGATGGCCACCTGCGAGTTGTTGCGGATATCGGTTGCCTGGTAGACGGCGGCCATGCCGCCCTGGCCGATGCTGCGCGTGATGATATAGACGCCCGCCAGGCGCGACTGCGCGGGAAGCCGCCCGGTCGGGTGCAGTGGGGTAGCAGCCGGACCACGGACAGCGCTGGCGGCAGGGTGGACGACGGTACTGCCCTTGAGGGCGTAGCCGCATGAGTTGCAGTACGTCGCGTCAGCGCGATTCTGTGTACCGCAGTGCTGGCATTTGACCATCCCACGCTCCCTGACCTGACACCAGGCGCGATCCCTGCCTGGTCAATGGCAACCCTTCCAGCGGAAACTACGGCTCGCGCAAGGCTGGCGTTGCAGATAATGCGCCAGGGAGGTTCATCTACCGGAACCGGCCTGCCATGCTCATGACTCCTGAAGGGTATAGCGTGACGGCAGCTTCGTCAATACCAGCAGGCGGCGAAACCAGGCGAAACCCTGCCAGGAGCCGCCGTCTGGAGCCATATGGAGCCGTATGGTGATGACAAGCGATCTGTCACTTGCTCTGCGTCTGGGCGTAGGATTGCAGTTTTGCCACCAGAGTGGCGTTGGATGGCTCGACCAGGACGCTGCCATCGGGGAAAAGGATGGTGGGAACGCTGCGCAGGCCATTGTTCAGGCTCTGCACCACCTCTGCCCCGTCATCATCTTCTTCGATGTTGACCTCGGCATAGGGTACGCCGAAGTCGGCAAAGACACGCTTCGCCCGGCGGCAATCGCCACACCAGGATGTCGTGTACATGATGATGTTTTCCGCGGATGACTCTCTCTCAGGTGCATGGGTGAGGTTCGAATCGATCATTGAAGATGCAATGCCTTTCGAGGTACAGTCTCAAGAGCAGGATGCCTGATGGCAACCATCATACTACAAAAAGTATAGTACAGGAAAATTGGGCGGGGCAAGAACCAGACGATGATGGTGCGGCGGGATACGGCAGGCGGCACTGCATTGCCAGGCAAGCGGCGAGACTACTACCCCGTGCCCATCTTGGCCATATCTCCACATCACATGAGTGAATGCTGGTATGCTTTAGCAAGAGCATGCTGACGGTTCCAATCGCATGCCCGGATGGCAGCGCGGGCACGGGATAGTACCGCCGCTGACATAGCTGACATATCTGTACAATCCCGGTGTTCTCCCGCTCAGAGTTTCTCTGGGCGTTTGCTGAGTGTAACCAATGGACCCGTCTGTTCGTCCCTACAACTCGAATAGCTCTGGGCAGCCCCGCCGGCGCTCCGGCAAGGGCACCAGGCGCCCAAGCGCACCTCCAGCGCGGGCGGCCACCCGGAAGACGCGCTCGGACCCACCTGCTCGCAAGCTGGTCGTCGAGACGTTGTCTGATGAGGTCGTGCCCGTTCAGGAGGCGGAGCCAACACATGTCAGCTACGTCGGAGAAGCAGCGGTGCCAGCGGCTTCTTCCGAAACGCCGGAGGTGGGTCCCGTTGTCACGATTGCGGATTTCGAGGACATCTTCGCGCGCTTCCAGACGCCGCTGATCAACTTTGTCTTCCGCCTGGTGGGCAACCGCGAGCAGGCCTGCGATCTGACGCAGGATGTGTTCGTCAAGGCGTACCGTGCGCTCTCGTCTGGGACGACCATCCAGGCGGCCGCGCTCTCGTCGTGGCTCTATCGTATCGCCTCGAATACGGCGACCGATGCGTTGCGGCGACGGCGGCTGATCTCATGGCTGCCGCTCTCGCTCTTTAACGAAGATCGTGGTGTCGGCGCTGGCATGCCGGGAACGGAGGGCAATAGCAGCAACCAGCAAGGGCCATCGGAAGAGGCGCTTGCCACTGCCGCGAATGCCTTCTCATCTGGATATGACGGCGGGCGCTTTGAACAGCGTGTTGCCGACCGGGAAATTGTAGAAAGCGTGCTGAAGCGGCTTCCGCCGAAGTACGCGGCATGTCTCTTGTTATACGAACACGAAGGTTTCTCATGCGCGGAAATCGCCGAAGTACTCAACGTCAGTCCATCAGCCGTGAAGATGCGTCTCATGCGGGCACGCGAGCGGTTCATCACCCTGTACCAGCAGGAGGTCAGCGGACAATGACGTGCAGGCGGGCACACCAATTGCTCGCCGCGTACCGCCGGGATGACTGGTCCCCTAGCGACCGGGCCGCGCTTGGCAAGCATCTGAGCACGTGTGCTTCATGTCGCCGGGTAGAGGCCGCGTATCGTGGAGTTGGCGAATCAGTTCGCCAGTTGCCGTCGATTACGCCCCCGCCAGGATTCCGCGAGGCGGTGTTCGCCGCGATTCGCGCCGATGAGCAGCGCCAGGGGCGCACTGCCGCATCGGTGACCGAGGCCGATACTTCGCCTGAGCTTCCGGTCATCTCATCAAGGCAGCGACCGATCAGCCTGACGACCATCCGCAAGCAGCGGGCAGCGTGGATCAATCCACGCGTCGGGTTGGTGGCTGCCGCGGCGGTAGTCGTGCTTGGCTTGCTCTCGGTGCAGATTCTCCAGCATTCCGGTCTGGGAACACTCGCGGCCAGCCTGGGCTCTGCCCATACCGGCTCAAATCAACCACGGACCTCGACGCTGACGGTTGCCAGCTATATGCCCGATACACATGTCCGCACGATCAGCCGAGCGCTGGCGACGGCGAACTGGCTGGTCTACAGCGCAGCCGATAGCTCCGGTGCGACGACGATCTATGCCGAAAACCGCCAGACGAAGCAGATCGTGTCGCTGGCACATGGATCGGCAAACGCTCCGGTGATGCTACGGGCGGTTACGAATGACTGGGCCTTCTGGACCGCGGGGAGCGTATCTGACTGGACCTTCTACGCCGGGTATCTCGGTGTGGGGGATACTGGCACGACAGCGCTGCTGAAGAGCGGCACAGCGGCAGAATCCCTGGCAAGGGTCAATGGCGTCTGGGCGAATGGGCGCCAGGCTTTGCTCGCCGTCACCACGCACGCTGGCGTCAGCAAGGTACTACAGTATGCGCTGCCCGCGACGAATACGAATGCCCAGCCGGCTACCGTAGCACAGACCGCTGTGCAAGGGCACGCGCTGACGGCACCTTCCGCCGATAGTTCTTCTATCTACTGGGCGGAGCAGTGGAGCGATGTTCGTGGCCTACACAGCCTGGTCTGGACACGCACCGCGACTGGTCAGACGCATCAATTCAGCCCGGATGATACGGCCTTTGCCCCACACATTGCCAATGGTCTGATGATCTGGGTCGAGGGTCAGCACGGTACGCTCGAAGCGCGCTCGCTCTCCAATAGCCAGCAAAAGTGGGTCGTTGCGCAGTCGGTGGATAGCGAGAGCGTGCGTGTTGCTGGAGAGATGGTGCTCTGGCGCGCTGATGGCGCTCTGCATGCCTGGAATGCCCGCACCCACACAGCGAGCGCGGTGGAGGCGGAAATCCAGACGGCGGCGTGGGTCGAGGCGTGTGAGTCGAGTATCGTCTGGGCTGGCCCCGGCGGCTCCATCAACGTCTACGACGTGCACTGAGACGGCTACAAGGGCCAGCATCTCGTACAGGAAAGCCTCTTCTCTCGTGTGGGAGAAGGGGCTTTTTGCATGTGTACCGTACCGCATCAGGGTCAGGTGCTGTTCTTGGCCCCGCGTAGACATCTTACCTGCTCTGGCACAACAGGAAGTGGGAGCAGCCAGCATATACGTGACGCCAATGCTCTAGAGTGATGACACGCCGATCACTGGCCCTTGTTTTGCGACATTTGTCTTGCGACATGGTCGTCATGAGCAGCAGCGGGCAGCAGGCAGCAGGACAATGCCAGCGCAGAAAGGGGATGGCAGAGGTGCGAGATGCGCAACCGCCTGATGAGCGTGAGGCTGCCGCACAAGGACGTCTCCTGGCGCGTCCACAGCCGCCGCGGGAATCACTCCTCGCCGGAATCCCGCCCCTGGCGCGCGGCTTGCACGCGCTTGGTCTCTCCGGCGCGGATGGCCGCGATTGCCTGCTCTATGTGCCGACCAGCTACAACCCGGAGCGTGCCTCCCCGCTCGTGCTACTGCTTCATGGCGCGGGCGGGGCCGCTCGTGGTGGCGTCGCGTCGCTGCTCCCCCTGGCCGACGCGGCTGGGATGCTGCTCCTCGCGCCCGATGCCCGGCTGCAAAGCTGGGATATCGTGATGGGGAGCTACGGCCATGATGTCGCGTTCATTGACCGGGCGCTAACCCACACCTTCGCGCGCTACATGGTAGATTCAACGCATCTCGCCGCGGGCGGCTTCTCAGACGGAGCATCTTACGCCCTCTCGCTTGGGCTGATGAACGGCGACCTCTTCACTCACCTCATCGCTTTCTCTCCCGGCTTCGTCGCGCCAGGAGAGTGGCAAGGGCAACCCCACATCTACATCTCGCACGGCACTCGCGATCAAGTCCTGCCAGTTAACATCTGTGGTCGCCGCATCGCACACATGCTACGCGGCGATGGCTACGATGTGAACTATCACGAATTCGATGGCCCACATACCGTCCCACCGGAGATTGCCCGCGAGGCCGTACGATGGTTTACCAGCTGATGGAGATAGGTCGAGGGAGCTATTAGGCGGCGTCTGGGCGGGTGCCTTGCCGCGCGGGAATGCGCTCCCGCCGCAGACGCCGTATGGCCATCACTCCCCCAAAGAGCGCGGCGGTCGCCACGGCATACCACAGGCTCTGGAATCCAGCCACGACGAGCGCGAGAATCGCCAGCGATGAGCTGACCAGCGCGGGCAGCCACCGCCGGACGGAGAGCAGCCGCCATG
>DASUWS010000298.1:0-8111 GCA_036378295.1 Ktedonobacterales bacterium | reverse complement strand
GCTTCGTCGCGCACGTTGACCGGCATGCGCCGCATCGCGACATACGCGCCCAGCAGGGGGATGAAGACCGGCCAGCTTGCCGGAAGCCCCTTGGCGCGGATGATGACGTAGTGGCCCATCTCGTGCGCGAAGAGCAGCACCAGAATCCCCAGGCCAAACTGCCACCCGAAAAGCGACGCGTAGACCACGAGGCTCGCGATGGCGCTCAAGAAGGGCAAAAGCACCTTGCCCGCAATCGCCAGTTTCGAGAGCAACGCCAGCAGCGCCGCGCTCGAAGCGCAGCCAGTCGCCCCTTTCCGCCCGGCGGGCGCGGCTCGTGGCGGCATCGTTGTCGTCGTATCGGTCACGTCACTGGCCTGCCATGAGGCTCGCTGCTCGGCAATATGGGGCACATACGAGGCGAGGTGACGCCCGGGCGGCTCGTCGCGGCGGCTGGAGGACGCGGGCGCGGCGTGCTCAGGCGGTGGCGGCGGTATCGTCCCCCACTCGACATTCCACGGATGCCCCCCGGACCCTGGATCGTCTGGATAGTCTGGCTGCTCCGGCTCGCCGTCTTCCGGTCGAACATCCATGTGCCATCTCGCTCCTCCCTATGCGCGTGCCGCGCCACTGCTTCGCATTATAACGCGTGGGCGCCCATACCCGTCTTGACCGCGCCGCGCACCAGTGGAGCAAGCTGGCGCACGCCCTCCGCCAGCCGATCTTCGGGCATTCCGCCGAATCCCAGCAGCAGTCCAGCACGGGGCGCGCTCTGGTAGTGGGGGCTGAGCGGCATGCAGGCGATGCCGTGGCGCAGCGCCTCGTCGGTCAGCACGATATCATCCACGCCCTCAGGGAGCCGCGCCAGCAGGTGAATGCCCGCATCGGCGGGGCCGATGGAGACGAGATCGCCCAGGTGCTCGCGGAGCGCGGCGATGAGCGCGTCGCGGCGTGCTCGATACAGACGGCGCATGCGGGCCAGGTGGCGCTCAAGCTCGCCAGCCTCGATGAAGCGGGCGACTGCCATCGCATCGCGCCAGGCGGGATGCCGGTCGCTGGCGGCGCGCGCGCGAGCTACTGGCTCGATCAGCCAGTGGGGCAGCACGGCAAACCCCAGGCGCACGGCAGGATAGAGCGCCTTGGCAAACGTACCGAGGTAGATGACCTCGTCGCGCTCGTTCAGCCCGCGCAGGGCCTCAAGCGGCAGTCCTTCCAGCCGCAGGTCGCCGTCGTAGTCATCCTCCACCAAGACCACGCCTGCGCGACGCGCCCACTCCAGCAGCGCCACCCGTCGCTCCAGCGAGAGCGTCACGCCAGTGGGATACTGGTGCGAGGGCGTCACAATCGCCAGGCGCGGTGTGGCCGCTCCATCCGGGGACACCGGGGCGGGCAACGCCGCCACCCGCACCCCATGCTCATCCACGGGCATGCCCGTCAGCACAGCGCCCTCCGCCAGGAACGCGGCGTGAAAGCCGACATAGCTGGGATCTTCGACGAGCAGGCGCTGTCCCGGCTCGATGAGCAGCCGCGCCAGCAGGGCCAGCATCTGCTGCACACTGCCCGCGACCAGAATCTGCTCTGGAACACACCGCACCGCACGCGAGCGCCACAACCAGGCGGCGATTGCCTCGCGCGTCTCCAGCGGGCCAAGCAATACATCCCAATGACTGGAAGCAGAGGCATAGACGGAATTGGGAGGGGGCGCATCGCCCGCAAGCGGGTCAGGCCAGCCGACGATCCGGCGCCAGCGCGCCCAGGGAAACGCGTCCGCCGCCCCAACGCTGGGGCGCATGTCCCATGTAAAGGCGGCGCTCCTGGCTGGACTGATGCCCAGGAGCGGAATCGTCGCGATGTGGCGCGCCCAGCGCGAGAGCGGCACAGGTGAGACCGGTGCAACGGACGCCCCAGATGGCGCGGACGATACCGGCGCCCCAGGCGGATCGGGCGCCGCTGGCGAGGCGGGCGAAGTCTCCGTCGCCGGGGCTGGCACCCTCGCGGCATCGGTGGGCGGCTCTGGCAGCGAGGGTTCAGCAAAGACCGACGCGACAAACGTCCCCGCGCCCACCCGGCCATAGACGTAACCCTCGGCGCTCAACCACTCGTAGGCCGTCGCCGCCGTCAGCCGCGCAATTCCCAGATCGCGGGCCAGGTTCCGGCTGGGCGGCAGCCGATCTCCGGCGCGCAGACGCCCTTCGAGAATGGCGGCGCGAAGCTGCGTATAGATCTGGCGGGTCAGGCCCTCAGCCGATGCCGAGCGGTCGAGATGTATCAAAAGGTCAGTTCCACGTCGCTTCTGCATTGGCATAGTCACCCTCGCGAAATATGGACCTTCCATCAGTCCATTCTCTCCCTGTACCATACCACCTGAACGGCGATTCTGGAAGCATCTCGATGAGACAAGCGAGAAAATGGTGACATGACGATGACTCACGCAAGACGAGAACGCGCACAACCACATGACGTACCAACCAGCAGTGAATTATCACCACTGGCGGCGCGCGCCAGCATCAGCCCTCGCTCGCACATCCGGCGGCATCCCGAGCGCTCGACGCCGGAGATCGCCGAGGAGATTCTGCGCGCGGGACGGATAGCGCACGTCGCGTTCGCCGTTGATGGGCAGCCGTTCATCGCACCGATGGCGTACCACTATGATGACGGAGTCATCTACATGCATGGCGCGCCTGCCAGCCGCCTGTTGAAGACACTGCGGGCGGGCACGCCAGTGGCTATCGAGGTGATGCTCCTGGATGGGCTCGTCGCCTCGCGGGATGCCAAATACCACTCGATGAACTATCGCAGCGTCATAGTCTATGGCACCGCCGAGCCAGTGACCGACACGCAGCGCAAACGAGCGCTCATGGACGCCATGACCGGGCGCTATTTCTCCGGGCGAACAGCAGGAGAGGACTACGCGCCCGCGACCACAGGCCAGCTGCGCGGGATGGACCTGCTGGCGGTCACCATCGAGGAGTTGAGCGCGAAGAGGCGGGCAGCCGGAGCGCTTGGCCCCCGTGATGCGATAGACGACGCGCCGGAGAGCGCGTTTGTCGTCGTGCTGCCGGGTATCGATAGCTGAGCGCGTGGTGGCGGAGCGCTGGCAGACCAGCGAGACAGATCGGGTAGCGAGTATCAGGTGGCCGAGAGGCCGTGGAGGTGACATGCGGATTGACGAGTTGACGACCGAGGCGGCGTGGCGTGAGGCGTTTCCGGTGATGCGCGAGCTGCGCACCCATCTCGACGAGGCGACGTTTCTCGACCTGATGCGCACGATGAAGCCGGAGGGCTATCGTCTGCTGGCAGCGCGCGACGACCAGGGGAAAATCACGGCGCTGGCGGGGATTGCGGAGTTGACGAACCTCTACTACGGCCACCACATCTGGGTCTACGAGCTGATCACCACGGCCACCGCACGCTCGCATGGCTACGGCAAGGCGCTGATGGACCAGGTGGAGGCGCTGGCGCGCGACCTGGGTTGCGATACCGTGGCGCTGGCATCGGGTCTGCAGCGAGCCGACGCGCACCGCTTCTACGAAGACAAGGTGAGGATGATGCGCTCCGCTTACACTTTCCAGAAAGCGATCCGCCCATCGATATTCGTCTGGCCACCCACCTCCGCTCAATCGAATGGCTAGGAGGAAATTCGCCTCTCGGCCTGCTGCCGCTCTGCGCCTGCGGCTCGCGCGGCTGCCCACCTGCGAGGGGAGGGCATGGGGCGTCTGCGTCTGGCTCCCCTCTCCTGGGAGGAGAGGGGCTGGAGGTGAGGGTTGCCCTATGACCCGATGATGGACCATGAGACGCGAAGGAGGAAATTGTCATGAGTCAACCAGATGCATCTCTACCAGCCGGGCTACTCGTACCGGAGGATGATGGCGCGGCCCGGCACCTCCCCGGCATGCGCCTGCCTGATCTCGCGCTGCCCAGCACCACTGGCGGCCAGGTCAGACTCTCCGCCCTCACTGCGCGCACGGTAGTCTATGTCTACCCCATGACTGGCAGACCAGATGTGCCGCTGCCCGAGGACTGGGACCTGATTCCCGGCGCGCGGGGCTGCACCGCCGAGGCGTGCGCGTTTCGCGATCACTATGCCGGCCTGCGCACTGCCGGGGCAGGCGTCTTCGGTCTCTCAAGTCAGACCACGGATTACCAGCAGGAGGCCGTATCCCGCCTGCACCTGCCCTTCCCGCTCCTCTCGGATGAGCGCCTGGAGCTTGCGGGCAGTCTGCGCCTGCCGACCTTCGAGGTGCAGGGGCAGCGGCTCTACAAACGGCTGACGCTCATCGTCCGTGATGGCGTGATCGAGCATGTCTTCTATCCGGTCTTTCCGCCCGATCAGCACGCGGAACAGGTGCTCACCTGGCTGCGCGAGCATCCGCTGTGATGATCTGGGGTCTGGCGAGCGGAGAGCACGGCGGGCACAGTGGGCACAGAGAGCGCGGCAGAGAGGAGGGGAGATGACCAACGTTGCCTTTATCGGTCTGGGCGCGATGGGGAGCCGCATGGCCCGCCGCCTGATAGATAGTGGCCACAACGTCACGGTCTGGAATCGCACGCCCGCGAAGGCTGACGCGCTGGCCAGGCATGGAGCCACGCCCGCCGCGACTCCGGCTGAGGCGGCAAGCCAGGCGGAGGTCATGATGACAATGGTGGCAAACCCGGCGGCGCTCCAGGCCGTGAGCGAGGGTCCGGCAGGCATCGCGGCAGGCATCGCCCGCTCGGCAACGGTCATCGAGATGTCCACCGTGGGACCAGCCGCCGTGCAGCGCCTGGCATCCGCACTGCCCGAGGGCGTGGGATTGCTCGATGCTCCGGTGCTCGGCAGCCTCGCGGAAGCTGAATCGGGCGCGCTTACGATCTTTGTCGGCGGCCCCAGCCCGCTCGCGGAGCGCTGGCTGCCGCTGCTCACAGCGCTGGGTACCCCCATGCACGTTGGGCCGCTCGGTGCGGGTGCGGCGGCCAAGCTCGTGGCCAACGCGACTCTGTTCGGCGTCCTCGGCGTTCTTGGCGAAGCCCTCGCCCTCGCGCGGGGGTTGGGACTGCCGGATGAGACGGCCTTCGTGGTGCTCGGCGCTACCCCGCTTGCCGCCCAGGCGCAGCGCCGCAGACCCGCCATCGAGTCGGGCAGCTATCCGCCGCGCTTCCCGCTCGCGCTGGCGCATAAAGACGCCAATCTCGTTATCGAGGCGGCGGCCACAGCGGGCGTTGATCTGCGGCTGATGCCCGCCGTGCGCGCATGGCTGGCCGATGCCGAAGACGCCGGATGGGGCAAGCAGGACTACACGGCCATCCTCGCCCAGATTCTCGCGTCCCTCACAACTGCCGCACAGCCCTCCTGAGTCGCATGCGGGAACGCGCCGGGCTGCCAGCGTCATCTCTATTGGTGACAGGATATACCCACTTTCATCTGAGGTCGTGGTATCTGGCCTCTCCCGGCCCCCGCCGCGCATCGGCCACTCTCCCCCCGACGAGGACAAGAGGGCGAAGGATATCGGCTTGTCGCGATATGCTACGCTGTCCTGAGAGAACACCTGAGGAGCTATACATCGTGTCTTCCTTCGGCGCCGAGACCCACGAAGCAGAGCTATCTCCCAGCGAGGCTGGCATCCTGCCGCCAGCCACCGCGCGCGCCAACCTCATCACGGTGAGCGCCGCGCACGCCGTGATCCATGGTGTGAGCATTCTCATGCCGCTGATCTTCCCGATTTTGCACAATCAGTACGGGTTCAGTTATACACAGATCGGCCTGATCGGCACGGCATCCGGCCTGGCGGGTGGCGTACTCCAGGTGGTCTTTGGCTACATCAGCCGCAGCATACCGCGCAAGGTGCTAATTGGCGTGGGCAACCTGATCGTGGCGATCGCGACGCTGCTCACCTCCACAGCCCTGACATTCCTGCCCTGGCTGGGCTGGTCGGCGTTGCGCGGGATTGGTGGAGCGCCGCAACACCCGGCGGGCAACTCGATTCTCACCGACAGCTACAGCGAGAACCGCCGGGGATTCGCCATCGCCGCGCATGTCGCGGGCGGCAACATTGGCACGTTGCTGGTTCCGATCATCGGCGCGCTGATCATCAAGACGTTCGGCTGGCAACCCGCGCTGATTGTCTTCGCGCTGCCAGGACTAGCCGCCGGTTCCGCCGTGCTCCTGCTCACGCGCGAGCCGCCCCAGCCAGCCGAGCCGCCAGCGTCCGCTGCCCCAGCCCGCAGCCAGGGAAGCGGAGGCATCGCGTCGCTGCTCGCGCCGATACGCCACCGTGGCGTCATCCTCGTCATCCTCGCCTCGATGATTGCCGCTGGCGGGCGCGGCCTGGGCGTTCTGACCAAATACCTGCCGCTCTACATGATCGGGCCAATCAAGCTGCCGCAAGCGACCGTGACGGGTCTTTATACCCTGCTGCTGGCGGGCAGCATCGTCGGGCCGCTGCTGGCGGGCCGTCTCTCGGACCGCACCGGGCGGCGTCCTATGCTGCTCGTGTGCTACGGCCTGGCCGCCGCCTTCACGCTGCTGTTGCCGCTGGTCTTCGGCAGCGGAGCGCCGCTGGTCGTGATGGTCTTCGAGATTGGGTTGCTCGGGCTCGTCGTCTACTGCGAGAGTCCGCTGCTCCAGACGTATCTCGTGGACAACTCCGATCCGGCGCAGCGCGACGCCGCGATGGGCTGGTACTTCACCCTCGCTTACGGCGTCGGCTCGCTGTGGGATGTCATCCTCGGCAGCCTGATCGACCGCAGCGGCAGCTTCCTCCCGGCGTTCTTCGTGATGGCCGCTTCGTATCTGGCCGCCGCGGCGCTCCTGCTGTTCATTCCTCGCGAGCGGCGCGGACTGCATGGCGAGGAGAAATGAGACGCTCTACTTCTGCCCGAAGGCGATAGAGAACGGCCAGGTCAGTGTGCCGCTGGCAAGCTCCGCCCGCGCCTGAGCAGTCATGCTCTTCCTCGGTGATCAGGCCCTGGGCGATAAGCACTCCACGCATAGCGGAGATAGCCGCATTGTAGTCGGTTTTGGCCATCGCCCCTCGGAAACGTCCTGGGGGAGATGACGCTGTCTCATTGCTACGCAGCATCAGGATAGACCTACCTGTCAAGCAGTGTTTGTCTGGGGATCGCGAAGAATCGCCGCCTGCTGTGCGCGGGCGATGATGACACGCTCAGGGTAGTCGCTGAACAGGCCGTCAACAGCCCAGGCAATCAGCTTGCGGATGGTGGCGGGGCGGTTCGCCGTCCAGACGTTGACGCGCAGCCCCGCGGCGTGCGCCTGGCGTATCAGCTCGGCAGTGATGAGGCCGACGCCGGGGTGAATCGCCTCCGCGCCCATCGCCAGCGCCGGGGCGAGCATGTCTTTCTTCTGCCACTCGCGCCCGCTATAGAGCGCCGCCACCCGCAGCCACGGCAGCCGCTCCTTCAGCAGCGCCACGGCGGGCAGCTCAAACGACGAGACCAGCAGCCGCGCGCGAAGCGGCTCCTCCAGCCCGCGCAAGACCGGCTCGACGGCCTCCGCCGTGCCTATGGATTGCTCCACCGACTCGCCCTTGATCTCCAGATTGAGCGCGCCGCCGCGCCGCCGCACCAGATCGAGCGTCTCGGTCAGCGTCGGGATGCGCTGGGGGATGTGCCAGACCTGCCCGGCGTCGAGCGCGCGCAGATCGGCGAAGGAGAGCGCCGCTACCGCGCCCACGCCGTTCGTCGTCCGGTTCACCGTGCCATCGTGGATGATCACCAGCTCACCGTCGCGGCTGCGCTGCACGTCGCACTCGATGGCATCCGCGCCCAGATCGAAGGCGAGGTCGAAGGCCATGAGGGTGTTTTCCGGCGCGTGGCTGCGCGCGCCCCGATGCGCAAAACAGACTACCGTTCGCCGCTGTTGTTTCATGCGCTCCGCTCCGCATATCGCCTGTCACCGCTCGTTGCGCAAATGGTAGCACACTGGGGCGGGTGCCCTCTCCCCGACGTGGGGAGGGGCCGCAGGGCAACCGAGTAGCGAATGGAGACGAATGGACTTGGACTGCACCCCAATTAGCGAACCACAGGGCAAGTCAACTCATCCATTGCAGAAAAGTAGGCGGCTTCAAACTCAGTGGGCGGCAGGTAGCCGAGACTGGAATGGAGCCGTTTCGCATTGTAGACTGCTTCAATGAAGT
>DASUWS010000297.1:0-29851 GCA_036378295.1 Ktedonobacterales bacterium | reverse complement strand
CCACCCGGAATTACTCCACTGTCGCACGCTTGCGCGCTTCCCATTCGCTGCGCAGCAATCCCATCACTACGATATCGCGGTACGCGCCATCCACATATTCATCTTCGCGCAGCAGCCCCTCACGCTGGAAGCCGCACGCCTCGTAGAGGCGCAGCGCTCGCTCGTTCGTGGCTAATGTTTGGAGCTTGAGGCGGCGGAACCCCATCATGCGGAAGGCCCAGTCGAGAAACGTCTCGAGAGCGTCGCGCCCGTAGCCCCTGCCCACATACTCTGGATCGTGAATTCCGATGCCGAACCTGCCAGTGCCCGAACGAGGGTTGGCATCACCGCGCAGCACCATTGAGCCGATGGGCTTGCCGTCGGCCTCGATGACGAACTGATGGTAATTTCTGTCTTCGAGGTGTTTCTCAAAGTCTTTTTCCCAGGACGCGAGCGATATCGGCTGCCAATCGCCGTGCGAGAGCAATACCAAATCAACATGTTGCAGCAGCGCATGCAAGTGTTTGAGATCGTCGCGCTCCATAGCGCGTAAAATGACTTTCTTTCCTCGAAGCATTTGGCCGATGTCTTTCTTTATGCAATCAACGTACTTGGTGAAGTCAGTGTAGTTGGTGTCCGCGGTGTTCTCTGAGTTCTGGAATGCTGGGAGCGGGCAGCGACTCCAGAACGTGACAGACGAAGGTCCCAGAGGCGGCTACGGCTTGGATGCTCCCGCTCGCCCCACCAATTCTCTGGCGTCCTCCGCTGGCGCGAGGAGATCAGCGGCAGGAACCGGATCAACCGCGTCCGTGCCAGACAGGTCCGTATCAGCGAGCGCGTGTTGTGTCTTGCCCGCACGGAAGACACCCAGGGCTTCGCGAACCGTGGCCCAGAAGTCCCTGGACGCTTCGCGATCTTTTGGAAGTCCACGGGCAAGCCGGTCGCCCGAGACCTCCCGCTGCACACGTTTTTCGCGCTGGCGGAATTCGTTCATCCACAGATTCGGATCGCTCATCATCGTTGACTCCATACACTTAGAGGCTCGCACGTACGCGTGCCGGTTGTACTCGATGTGCGGTGAAGGAGGGAAATCCCCGTACATCCACCCCATGCTTCAGGCACATACGTTCTAATTCTTTTCAACCGCCGTGAACCGTCAATCGATGCGCCAGAAGGTGCAAACGTACAGTGCCAACGGACATTCTAAGCCAGGATCACCCGGCCAGATGGCTAGTTTTCTGCCAGAGGTTTTTGGATAGACACTCTAGGCCGCCTCTGGTGCGGTGGCCACGTGTGGCTCATCCATCCCGCGCAGCGATGGATTGACCAGCAGGCTGCTCGTGGCGATGAAGTAGATCGTGCCAAAGACCAGGAGCGATGGCATGATGCCGATCCATGGCACGGCTGCCCCGGCAACGAGACCGCCCAGGGGTGAGCCAAGCGTCGAGCCTGCCGTCAGCACGCCGAAGACCCGCGCGCGGAGGGCAACTGGTATGCGCTGGTAGGCGATGGTATCGAAGATGGGGTTGACAGCCCCGATGAAGAATCCGCAGAAAGCTATCATCCCAACCACCACGAACGGATGGGGCGCGAAGAGCACCATGAGGAAGAATCGGACGGCGCCTCCGAGCGTGAAGCACAGTCCCAGCGTGAGCCGCCGGGGTAGCTTGTGGCCGATGGCGCCAAAGACCAGCGTGCCGAGAAAGGCTGCTCCTCCAAGCGCGGCCACTCCCGCGCCAAACCAGATGGGGTTGCCGTACATCTGCTTCACGAAAACAGGTATGAGCACGCCAGAACCTCCAGCGTCGAGGAGATTTGTGACCAGCGTGACCATAATCGGCCAGAAGAGCACCGGATCGCGCAAGATGAAGGCAAGTCCGTCGCGCATATTGCGCAGAAATCCGCTTGATTCCGCCGCCTGGTCGCTTGTCTCGTCAGAGATTGCCGCGACGTGGGGAAGCAATGCGGCGGGAATGGCGCGCCCGATGAGGACAGCGGAGAAGGCGAACGTCGCCGCGTCAACCCAGAGCAGCTTATCAGAGCCGAGCAGGATGATCAGGACTCCGGCCAGGGGGCCACCAATGAAGCGTGAGAGCCTGGTCATGCCATCACTCGTGGCGGCGGCGCGCTCGAGGCGTACCTGTGCGAGTTCCGCGAGCTCAGGCACCATTGCCGCGCGCGCGGTACCTCCGGGCGTCGTCAGGAGTCCAGCGAGAAACACGAGCAGCAAGAGCGCCCAGAACGGCAGCCCGACAGTCTCGTAGAGAAGCGGAATCAGCGCGACACTCACCCCGCTCGCCAGATCGCTGATGATGCTGGCGTGCCGGAAGCCCAGCCGGTCCACGATGGTGCTGCCGAGGAGGGCGGAGATGGCGACGCCAGCCGTATCGATGGAAGCGGCGAGTCCTGTCTGTATCGGGCTGCCAGTCGTTTGGAGCACGAACCATGGCACGGCGAGGAACATCAGAATGTCTCCGACCGCCGAGACGACGTTGGACGTGTAGAGGGCGAGGAGCGGGGCGCGCCGTGGCGAGGCGTCCGCCACGGTGTCCGAGGGGGTGTCTCCTAAAGCATCTGATGTCATGAGTTGGCCCTTTCTCTGGTGAGAAACTTATAACATGGCTACTAAATAAAGTCAATATGACAATTCATTTTCTCAATAGCTTGATCGAGCCAGGTAGAGGACGAGCCGGGATTCGGGTTTCCTGAAGGCGTGATGGAGCGGGGGGAGTGGGTCTGAACGTGTTCCCTGGCTACCTTGACCTGTTCGGGTGATGTGGATCATATATATGATAGCCATCATAAATATGGGCTTACATACCACGCTGATCAGCCAGGCTTCAGGGGGGTCTTTCTAGTGGACGTTGAAACTCAGGCTCGTGCCGCGCTGCGGATGTTCATAACACCACGACGAATCGTGCCCCGTGACTGGGAGACCGATTTGCTGCGACAGCAACCGCCGCGCGCGCTCGCCAACGGTCTGGTTGCCAGAGTATGGGGCGATGGCCCGCGCGTGCTGCTGGCACATGGCTGGGAGGGCCGGGGAGTGAACCTGGGCGGATTTATCGCGCCGCTCACGGCTGCGGGCTATCAGGCGATCGCGCTCGACGGGCCAGCACATGGCGACTCACCCGGCGAGATGACGAATGTCATGGAGTTCGCGCGAGGCATCCTCGATGCCGGGAGTGAGCTTGGGCCGCTCGCGGGCGTGATCGCGCACTCTATGGGCGTGGCGACGACGGCGCTGGCGTTGCGCCAGGGACTCGCCGCTGAACGGGTGGTGCTGATTGCTGGCCCCTCGTCGCTCTCGGATGTGATGCGGCGGTTCGCCCAGATGGCGCGGCTTCCGGAGCCTGTCGCCGAGCGCTTCTATCAACTGCTGATGGAGCACACGGGCATCTCTGCCGAGGTGCTAGACATCGCGCGTATTGCCGCCACGCTCGCCACGCCCGCGCTCATCATGCATGACCGTGCGGATGCGGATGTGCCATTCGCCGATGGGCAAGCCATCGCTGCCTGTTGGCCGGGGGCCAGCTTGTACATCACCGAGGGGCTCGGCCATCGCCGCATCCTGCGCGACCCCGAGGTCATCGCCGCCGCTATTAGCTTCCTCACTGGCAGCGCCCGGATTGCTCACGCCAGCGAGCGTACCGCGTAGCGGGTCTAGGGAATCGACTATGCCTCAGTGCGGTGGCGCCCTTGCCGGGCGACCAGGATGCCCGCCAGTATGGCGACTGTGGCGGCAGCCGCGCTAGCGGCCACCAGCGTCGCGACCGCTACAGACGCCCGCCCCGACTGCCTCGCAAGGGCTGGCGCGGCGGCTTCCCGCGCCTTCGAGGGCTGGGGGAGCGCCTCTTCTGGCACACGATAACTCGCTCGCCACAATGCACGGTAGCGTGCCTCTTCTTCCTGCCAGCGGCTGTCGTCCCAGCCAAGCTCCGGCTGGCAGATGGCGCGAATAGCCGGGAGGTGCGCCGCGCCACCCTCCGGCAGCAACAGGCCCAGCCGTACCCGCCGCAGCAGCAGGTCGTCCAGGTGCACAACGCGCTCCATGCGCGCGGCCCAGCGCACTTCTGCCCAGAGCACGGGAGTATCTGGAATCGCGTCCAGCTCGCCAGGATATGCCGCGGCGATCAGCGCGTGCGCGTCCGCGCCGTAGCGTCCGGCCAGCCGTTGCCGCTGCTCTGGCGAAACTCGCCCGCTCGCCCTGCTCAGCGGCTCGACGGGATCGAGCGGAGCGGAATCCAGCGCGAGCGGTGGCATCCCTGGAATGCGTTCGCGCATCGCCTGGAGCGCCATGCCCGCGCTCTCGCGGAAAGTGGTCAGCTTGCCGCCGGTGATGGTCAGCAGGCCGTCGTCATCCCAGAGAGCGGCGTCGCGCGATTCATCCGAAGGCTCGGCCTTGCCCGTGCTGATGACTGGACGCAGCCCCGCGAACGCTCCCGTCGCATCGGCGGCGGATAGCGCCAGCGCCGGGAAGCGCGCGTCGAGCGCCTCGATCAGATACGCGACCTCCTCTGGTGAGATGGCTGGTTCTTCGTCAAGCGGGCGCGTGTGGTCCACATCGGTCGTCCCGACCAGCGTCACGCCTTCCCACGGCAGCACAAAGACCGCTCGCCCGTCGCGAGGATGGCCGAAGGCGATGGCCTGCGCCAGCGGAAAGCGCCACGCCGGAAAGATCAGATGGCTGCCGCGCAACGGGCGCAGCCGCATCGCGCCGCCCGCCTGGCCGCGCAGATGGTCGGCCCAGGCGCCTGTGGCATTCACCACGACGGCGGCACGCGCCACAGCGGTACGGGCGCCCTCGGTCGCGCGCAGCCGCACGCCCACGACGCGCCCATTTTCGCGCAGCAGCGACTCCGCTGTGACGTAGTTGATAGCCGTGCTCCTCCCGTCTGCCGTCTCTGCCTCGCGCAGCAGCCGCAGTACCAGCCGCGCGTCATCGGTCTGCGCATCCTGATACGAGAAGCCGCCGCGCAGGTGGTTCCGCGCCACGGAAGGCGCCAGCAGCGCGAAATCCGGCGCGGCACGGTAGCGGTGCGACCACTGGCCGCCGAGGGCGTCGTAGACTGCCAGCCCGAAGCCATAGGCGCGGCGTCCCGGCCGTTCGCCCTGGTAGATCGGCAGCAGAAAGCCCAGCGGCGTGATCAGCCCCGCGCCGGATTGCAGCAGCCGGTTGCGCGCCCGCACGGATTCGTACGTCAGGCGCAGATCACCCTGTTTGAGGTAGCGCAGCCCGCCATGCACCAGCTTGGAGGATCGGCTCGACGCGCCCCAGGCAAAATCGCGCCGCTCGACCAGCAGCACCCGCAGGCCCAGCTTCGCCGCCTCGCGCAACAGTCCAGCGCCGGTAATGCCCCCACCGATGATGATGATATCCCACGGCCCACTGATGCCCTGCCAGGCGGCCTCGCGTTCCCGCATCATCTGATACCCCCTCATCCACTCTACGATGAGAAATAGCGTGCGGTTGCCATGTCGTGACGTGGTGGGTACGCATAGATGCCGGTCACATCGCTCGTGTCCCCAGCGCGCCAGCCTTATGGCCCGTTCGATGAAGACCTGGGCAGGGAGCTGGATCGATGAAGGCGTACTGCTCCACTATCCTGGCGCCCGTTTATGGTGCGACGAGTTTGCCAGGATTCATGATGCCCGCGGGGTCGAAGTGCGCGCGGATGGCCTGGAGCGCCGCCATACCCACTATGCCTTTTTCGGCAGGCAGATAGGGCAGGTGGTCGTGTCCGACGCCATGCTGGTGGCTGATCGTGCCGCCGTGCGCGACGATGGCCTCGCTGGCCGCCGTCTTGAGCCGCTCCCAGCGGGCAAGCGATTTCTCCGGGCTGGCGGCCAGCCGGTAGAGATAGGTGGTGTAGACACTGGCGCCGTGGCGATAGAGATGCGAGAGATGGGTAAAGACATGCACCTGCTCGCCCTGTTCCGCCAGCCCGTCAGCAAGCGCCGCCTCGATAGCCGTAACCATCTCCGGCACCTTGTTCCAGACGGTGGCCGTTTCCACGGTATCAACCGCGTAGCCTGCCTGCCAGAGGGTGTTGCGCAGGTATGGTGTGTGGAAGCGGCTCTTGTGCCATTGGCGCCCGAGTGCCTGCCCCAGATGTACGCCCTGGTGGTGCTTTGTGACCGCCAGCGCCTCTTTGCGTGTCGCCTCGACCAGCGCCTCGCTCCCCGCGAATCCCAGCACCATCATGCACTTCTCCACGCCCGCCCCACGGAGCGCCAGATAGCGATTGAGCGCGGCGATGATTCGCTGGTGGCCCGCCAGCATCAGATTGGTTTCCGTCTCGCGTGGGGTGCTCAGCCGCACCATCGAGAGCGGCAAACCACTCTGGAGCAGCATCCGCGCGGCAGAGATGCCCTGCTCCCATGATGGAAAGAAGACCGCGTGAAATGCCTCGACCTCTGGCAGTGGCGAGACACGTACCGTCGCCTCGGTGATGATGCCCATGCGCCCCTCGGAGCCAAGCACCATCTCGCGCAGATCAGGGCCAGCCGCCGATGCCGGAAAGACAGGCAGGTCGAGCGTGCCCACCGGAGTCACCATCTGCCCTCCGGCGAACCGTTGCTCGATGCGCCCGTATCCCAGCGATTGCGTGCCGCTGGAGCGTGTGGCGATCCAGCCGCCGAGTGTCGAATACTCGAATGACTGTGGGAAATGGCCCAGCGTATAGCCGCGCGCCCGCAGATGCGCCTCCAGGTCGGGACCGCTCACGCCCGCCTCGAAGCTGGCGAGCTGGCTCACCTCGTCAAAGGCGCGCAGCCGGTTCATACGGCGCATGTCCACAGTAAGTAGCGGCGTATCTCCCGCCAGCGGATTGATATGGCCGGCAACGCTGGTGCCACCGCCATAGGGGATGACCTGCGCGCCGATCTCGCCCGCCCAGGCGATCAGCGTGGCAACGTCGTCGCACTGCTGGGGATAAGCCACGCCGTCAGGAAAGACCCCGATCTCCCCGCTACGTAGCGCGATCCAGTCGGGCAGACTCTGCCCCCGCGCATGGCGCGCCCGTTCGGTGGAGTCGAGCGTGACAAGCGGATGCCGCGCACCTTCGGGCAGGCGTGATGCGGGAACCTGCTGTATCACCTGCTCCAGCGTCGCATCGTGTGTTGGCTTCCCTGGCCCAAGAACCCGTGCCAGAAAGCGGGCGGCGGAACCCGGTAGCTGCTGGCTGATGGTATCATCGCCCCAACCATTCCAGCGTCTCATGTAGCCCCTCCTCGCTTCTCCCGCTCCTCTGGGCTGCTCCCGCCCGACT
Source organism: Ktedonobacterales bacterium (assembly GCA_036378295.1). Lineage (GTDB taxonomy): Bacteria > Chloroflexota > Ktedonobacteria > Ktedonobacterales > JADMIN01 > DAHUXT01. The sequence goes on along the minus strand of DASUWS010000297.1, from coordinate 22,601 downwards.
CCTGCATACCTCTCATAGCGTTCGCAATCCTTCTTAGTGTATCAGGCGATTGCGTCGGGGAACAGGTAGCTGGGGAACAGCGCATTTCTAATGAATAGTGCCAGCGATAACGGCCCTTTTGCGCCCTTTGGACCGACTCCGCCAGTCTCTATGCCCGTCCGCTGCTAAGCACTCTGCCAGCTTCGGCCCTGCCACGCTTCGCTTTTGACTTTCACGGTAGGCCGGGGTACAATGGACACGAGGTCGTGCTAGGTGGGGAGCCAGGGCTGCCCTGTACCCGAAACGCTCTTGATGCGGGACTGAATTCCCACTCGCGGTCGTACGCCTGCCGACTCTGGGGGTCTTGAAGGTTATGACGGTCTAGTCCCCTCGCGGCGGATGTTTGCGAACCCCGTCAGGTCCGGAAGGAAGCAGCGGTAAGTGGACCTCTCCGGGTGCCGAGGGATCGCTGGGCCTGAGCTGGAAGGGCTTTTGGGGTCTAATGGCGCGGATCAACAGTGGGTGCACGACCCATTTTCTCCTCATCATTGTCTCCACGTTTCGCGGATACCATCAATCTGAGCGCGCCTCCTGGTACCTTTCTCCATAGTGTCCGCGTATCGTCCACGAACATATCCAGGCCCCTTGTTTCCCGCGCGCATTGCCATATACCACGTTTGAGAAAGCCGTATGGGCCAGCGGTTAACGCCGCGCTCTTTCCCTTCGTCTGGAATATAATGTTCTGGCTGGATTGTGAATGAACAGCGCGCTATCCCGCTCAACAGATGAGGGCCTCGGCTGAGACATGCCGCGACCTGCTGAGACGACCTGGCGCGACTAGTGATACTGAGACGACGAACGAGACTATTGATACGAACGTGGGGCATCGTATGGCGTCGCAATCTCTCTACCGCAAATGGCGCTCGCAATCCTTCGCTGATCTGGTTGGTCAGGAAGGGGTCGTGCGCACGCTCCTCAATGCGGTGCGCGATGGACGGCTGGCGCACGCCTATCTCTTCTGTGGGCCGCGTGGCACAGGCAAGACCAGTGTCGCCCGGCTGCTCGCCAAGGCGGTCAATTGCCAGAATCCCCACAATGGCGAGCCGTGTAACGAGTGCATCTCGTGTCGCGAAATTACCAGCGGGCGCTCGCCCGATGTCATCGAGATCGATGCCGCCTCGAATACAGGCGTCGATAACATCCGTGATCTGCGCGAGAATGTGAACCTGCTCGGCAGCGGTGGACACCACAAAGTCTACATTATCGACGAGGTTCATATGCTCTCGACGGCGGCTTTCAACGCGCTGCTCAAGACATTGGAAGAGCCACCACCGCATGTGATCTTCGTGCTGGCAACCACCGAGGCACATAAGGTGCTCCCGACCATCATCTCACGCTGCCAGCGATTCGATTTTCAGCGTATTCGCCTGCGTGGCATCGTGGACCATCTGCACCATGTCGCTGAGGGCGAAGGACTGCGCCTGGAGCCAGCCGCCGCCGAGATGATCGCGCGCGCAGCCCAGGGAGGCATGCGTGACGCGCTCAGCCTGCTCGATCAGGCCATTACGTTCTGTGGGACGGAGATCGACGCGGAAAGCACCCGCCGGATGCTTGGCCTTGCTGATCCCGCCGAGCTACGGGCGTTGATCGAGGCGGTTGCCGACCGCGACACCGCCGGAGGGCTGGAGCGCATCCATGCACTGGTCTCTACTGGAGCCGATCTACGCCAGCTTACCGCGCAGTACGCCGAGGAGTGGCGCGCGCTGATGCTGGCGCGTGCGGGCGCGGATGTCGCCACGATCATGGACCGCACCGCCGAGGAGGCACAGGCAACAGTGGCGCTGGCGGAGCGCTTCACCCTTGACGAGCTGGCGGCTTGCGCGCGTGTCTTTGCACGTAATGAGCAGCCAGCACGTGGCTTGCCGGTGCCGCAGCTTGCGCTGGAACTGGCGTTTCTCGAATGCGTCAGCGTCTGCACACATGCTGCCCCAGACGCTTTCCGCGATCAGGTGCCGCAGCATCGCCTATCCCGCCCGGCCTTCCGTGCGAGTGAACAGCCACCGATTGCACCATATGATCTGTCGCTCGATGGAGAAACCGGGGCGGTTGGCCCGCAGGCGGCGGATATGGCAGCCGCCGAGATGATCTCCCAGGCAACGGCGGCTGCTCCGGGTGGCGGATCCCCACAGGTAGCGCCGCCATATCCGGCGCCGTCATCGCTCACACCGCCAGCACCGGCTCCCGCTCCCGCTCCTGCGCCAGCGCCAACTCCAGCACCAGCGGCACGACAGGACCCCGCGCTGATGGACACATTGCACGATATTCAGCGCCGCTGGACGATGATCAAGAAGGTATGCAAGCAGAAAAGCTCGATGGTCTCTGGACTCTTGAGTGATGCCCAGCCTATCCAGCTTGACCCAGGCGACCCACCGTTGCTGACAGTTTCGGTGAAGTGGCCCTTCCACCTGGAGAAGTTGCGCGAGCCATCGAAGCGCGAGGCGGTCGAATGGGCGCTGGAACAGGTATTGGAGCGCCCGGTGCGGGTGCGCATGGTCCTTGCGAACGAGGGTGGTCCCGGCCAGCCAGTGACACGCCAGCCGAATGGCAATGGTCCGCAACGGCCACCCGCCGCGCCCACGCCGCAGGGCCGCCCAGACTCGTCCGCGCCCAATAATATCGTGCCCTTCCCCTCGCCAGCATCTACCGCGTCGCACCCCGCGCCGCGCTTGCGCGAGACCTCCGCGCCCCCACCCGTCATGAGTCAGCCGAGCACTCCCAGCGCAACGCCAGCGGCCAGCCAGGAGGAGCGTCCGCCCGATCTTGCCGCTCTTGAACGCGAGGTGCGCGCCGACCCCGTCATTCAAGAGTTGATGCGCGTCGGCGGAACGGAGCTGGCCGAGGTGCGTCCGCTTGGAGAAGACGAGCGATCATGAGCGAGACGGCGGCGCGTGACCTGAACCGTCTGCGTGCCGGAGAACGGCCCACTGCCAAAGATGATACCCCAGCGGCGCGGCAGGAGTATGCTACATGGCGCGCCGCTGTCATCCGGGCCTTGCTGGAGGATCTCCAGCCGGGTGACCACGCCCTCGCGGTCTGGCTGCTGGAGCGGGAGATTGCTGACCTGGCGGGGGAGGGCGAGGGGAAGAGCGCTGGCGCTGGCCCATCAGAAACGTTCTACCGCCTGATTGCCGCCGTGGCGCGGTTCGCGCACCCCGAAGACGCGCTGCTTATCTGGCGCGCAGCCCAGGCGACTCCTGAGACGCGCGTCGGCGTAGATGTCGAACAGGCGCTCCGCGCTGGGCCGGAGGCCGTGTTGCGGGCGTTGCGGCGGCCCATTGCGCAGGGAGGCGCCCAGGCTGAGGCGGCGGCGGGTGCGCTGGCGTGGGTGGAGGAAGGCATCGCCAGCGGCGCGGCGAGCGATCTGCCCGCGTACTTCGCCTGGTCCGATGAGCGCTTTGGCCTGCACATCTCCGGCCCAACGTGACGCATCTCCGGCCCGGCGTCGCGTGACGATGCCCTGTGTGAGTGACGTGGCGTGGCATGGCGTGGCGTGCAGCGGCAGGTGATGGTCTGTGATGGGCGCCGCCCGAAGCCTGGCTCGCGACTCAGGGGGAGAGGCGCTGGATCTGCCAGCGACCATCCGCGAGCAAGCGGTAGCGCAGACGGTCATGCAAGCGGTTGGGGCGCCCCTGCCAGAACTCAATGGTGTCTGGTAGCACACGAAACCCGCCCCAGTACTCCGGGCGCGGTAGTTCCTGCTCCTGGTACTGCGCGCTCAACTCGGCGACACGCTGCTCCAGCACCTCACGCCCGGTGATGACTTCGCTCTGGTGTGATGCGGTGGCACTGAGCTGGCTGCCCACGGGACGGCTGTGGAAGTAGGCGTCTGATTCTTCCGCTGAGACCCGCTCGATACTCCCCTCGATACGCACCTGGCGTTCCATCTCGGGCCAGAAGAAGGTCAGCGCGGCCCAGGGGGTTTCGGCCAGCTCGCGCCCCTTACGACTCTCATAGTTGGTGTAGAAGACGAAGCCGCGCTCGTCCACCCCTTTGAGCAGGACCATACGCAGCGAGGGCCGCCCATCGGCGCCCACCGTCGCCAGCGCCATCGCGTTTGGCTCCAGCGGCGATGCCAGACGCGCTTCATCGAACCATATCTGAAACTGCTTGATGGGGTCGGCATCCACCTCGCTCTCGTGGAGTCCGCGCTGCATGTACTCTTTGCGGAGGTCCGCAAATGACATATCTCTGCTCCTCAACTGCTCGCCCGGCGCAAGCCTGTACTACGTCCCTGATCTTCCACGCGCCGCCGACGTATTGGGGCGCTCTGGCGGTTCCTTCGTCTGTCCTGTCTCCTAGTATAGCGCGTGGACTGGCGACCGAATGATGCGCTTACCCCCAGATACGCGCGCCTGCTCCACTGCCCGGAAGAAAGTCCCACTTACCTCGACGGATGCCCACGCCTGCTAGTATAGTCGCTCTCGTACCGGATGTACCTGAGGTGTGCGAGGGCGCAGTGGGGAAGGAGGGACCTTCTGGGACAGTTGTGGATAGCCAGCATTGTAGGCAGGCTGATCGCACTGCGGAGCGTGCGGGTGGTTGGCGCATCCGCGTTGATGCTGCTGGCGGCGGTGATTGGCGTTGGCACACAGCTTCATTCGATGAGCGCGACTCCACCTGCGAATGCGACCGGGACAGAGTGCGGTGGGCAGAAGGCGCCACAGGAGAGCGCCGCGTCCTGTTTCAGTGGCAATGATCTGCTTGCCAATAGCATAAGCAGAGCAGTGAGTGTGGCGTTGCAGCCAACGGCGTCATCGGGTCAACTCTCGAATCAGGTGGCGCATACCAATCAGCTCCCCAATACGATTGGCCAGCCGTGCCATGATAGCACGATGTTCGTACCGAACATCACGGTATGGACCGTACCGCCGGGCTGTTATGCCACTATCTACACGCCTGACCGCTCCCAATACTCCGCGCCCAGCACCTTTGGCTACTGCAACTGGTGGGTTGAGGCGCTCCATCCCAAGCAGCAGGATATTCTCTATGGCAAAGAATATGTCCGCACCACAAGCCCTGTCGTAGGCGCGGCAATATGGTTCCCACCGAATGTGCAGGGCGCCAGCTCGGCTGGTCACTGGGCACAGGTGGTGGCTATTGCCCCAGATCACTATTGGATGCTGATTACCGAGATGAACTTCGGTTGGCGCGGCGGAGGCTTCGGTAAGGTGGATTACCGCTATGCCCATGTAGATCCCGCGGCGGGTATCGTCTTCGTCCACTAGCTAGCGTTCCGCCCGCCAGGGCAAGATCGCGCAGAACAGGCGCACTCAGCATGTTGCCGGGTGCGCCTGCAGTGTTTTCCTGTGACGGGCATGGGTGCTAACCGAGAATGTGGATCACTCCAACGGCGTTCAGCACCAGCATGGCTACCGCGATGATCGCCACGATCAGGACGACCACCCCGAGTATCGTCATCGCGCTTCCTGCATCGGCTGGCACTGGAATTTCTGGCGCGCTGGGAGCGGGTGCCCCCGTCGAGCCGCTGGGATCGGGCGTGCCCGTTGTGCCGCCGGGCTGTCCGCTCGGCCCGGTCGTACCGGAACCCTGGATTGGGAATGGATTGCCGCTGGCAGGCAGCGCCAGTTGCCCGCCCTGGTCGAGCGTCGCCATACGTGAGATAAAGTCGTTGAAGCCCTCGGCGCCCAACCTGCCGGTCAGCCGCTGATATGTCTCGCCGAGCGTTGCCCCGCCGGTCGCCACGATCTTCGCCCAATCGAAGCCAAGCTGGCTGTGCAGGTAGTAGAGGAAGAGCGTCGAGCAGCCGTTGCTATCTTCGTCCTGGTCGCTCGCGTCGTTGTTGTTCACATAATCGGCATGGCCATGGCCCCACCATGCCTGGATGGTCTGGGCGAAGTCTGCGCCCAGGTTGGGGTTGCGCTCCCCCGCCAGCACGCGCGAGAGGCCCTCGCCGTTGGTCTTGCCGCAGCTCCAGCCGTTGTTGAGGGCCGCTTCGAAGATCTCGACCAGCTCCGCGACCATGAAGCCGTTGGCCAGGTCTGGCGCTGGCTGGATGTAGATATTAGTGGCGTCGCAGCCAAAGTGGTAGGCGCCACCTGCCTGCGGGTCCACGAGCACCTGTACCGGCAGCGCCGTGCGCGGAACGGACTGGTCGTCGCCATTCTGGCCCGGCGGCAGCGATATCCCGCCAAACCATTGCTGCACCGCCCTGTAATCGGCCTCGGCAGACTGCAACACAGCCTGAGCCGCGGCGTTGCCCTCAGGGCTACCATCGGAGTAGACGATCAGGTCGGATGTGCGCCCAACCTCGGTCTCGCCCCGGAACGTCGCCCCGGCTGTCTGTAATGTCACTACCTCAAAATACTGCAATGACCCTTGACGATTCGGTCCAGCCAGGATGTAGACGTGCGGAGCTGGGCCGCCCACTGTTCTCACCAGAATAACTCCTCTTGATGACCAGATTCTGTACCACGGAAGCAGATATATCCTGCCCTTGTCATGGCACCCCGTGTCGCATCAGCACACTGGCGATCACACCTGCGCACGGCACTCTCATGCGCCGCCCATGATAAGAAGCTGACACATATGTGTCAAGTGATGTACATCACTCCCCCGATGATGGAGTGGGACCGCAGGGCCAATTCTGGTCACTTCAGGCAGTGGCTGCCATACTGGCCGGAGTGTGAAGGAATGGATAATCAAGAGACCATACAGGCCACACTGTGACAGCGCGGTAGTGCCAGTGAGTAGGAATAAGAAGATGAAGGTGTGCGTGACGGACTATCTGGACTCCAACCGGATGCTATGGAACGCCTGGACACGGAGTGATCTCCATTCGGATCACCATCAGGCTGTCGCGACGTTTCGCGCGGGCGGGCTGACGTTGCGCTCCATCGAGCGGGAAGCCCTTGGCGATGTACGCGAGCACACGTTGCTGCATCTGCAGTGCAACATGGGCAGCGACACACTCTCCTGGGCGCGTCTCGGCGCGACGGTCACTGGCGTTGACATCTCGGACGCCGCGGTCGAACAGGCGCGCGTGCTTGCTGCTGAGACAGGCCTGGCGGCGCGTTTTCTCCAGAGCGATATCTATGCCCTGCCGGACGTGCTGGACGAGCAATTCGATATCATCATCGCCTCATACGGCGCGCTCTGCTGGCTGCCCGATCTGACCCGCTGGGCCGAAACCGTCGCCAAGTACCTGCGCCCCGGCGGGACATTTCTGCTGGTGGATATGCACCCCTGCTCCATGACGCTGGATGCGGTCAGCGCGGATGGCCTCGCGTTGCGCGTCAACGGCTCCTACTTTCACACAGAGATGCCACGAGCAGAGGCCGTGCGCGGGCAACCAGATGAGGTGGCGCCGGACGCTCCGGACACCGTCTACATCTGGCATTACAGCGTGGGGGAGGTAGTAACGGCGCTGGCCCAGGCTGGATTGCGCATCGCTCGCCTTGCTGAGTATCCCCTGGCGCACTACCAGCAGTTCCCCTGCCTGGTGCGCGGCGACGATGGCTGGTGGCGCTGGCCCTCGCCAGAGAATACGCTGCCGATGCTCTTCGCCGTCACGGCCATCAGGCCGGTCTAATCACGTGCCTGCGTCATCGAGTCGAGACCCTTGCCGTCGCTTGCAGCGTAGGAGTGTTATCGCTATCGTATATCCTACAGTGAGGAAGGATAACCCTGCTCCTGGGAGAGACCCAGGTGCATTGCACATGGTGCCAGCCGCTCTATACTTCGGGATCATCCAGTCTGGCAGGAGGCGAGTAGATGGGATACACCGACCAACCCGGGGCCTACCCGCCAATCGCTGACTATGCCTTGATTGGCGATTGCCGGGGCGCTGGACTCGTCTCCCGGGACGGCTCGCTCGACTGGCTCTGCATCCCCCGGTACGACAGCCCATCCATCTTCGCAGCGCTGCTTGACGCAGAAGCAGGAGGCCGCTTCCGCATTCGACCTACCGGCGAGTTTCGGGCGACGCGTCGCTATCTCCCAGACACGAACATCCTGGAAACCACGTTCACGTCGGCTGGTGATGTGGTCGTTCTCCGCGATCTCATGCCGGTCTGCTCTGAGGCGGACAAACGGAAGCACTTGTTGCCCCAGCATGAGGTCTTGCGCGAGGTGGAAGGCCTCTCTGGGGAGATGGACCTTGACATCCTGTACGAGCCTCGTCCCAAGTACGGCCGGGGTCGGACTGTCCTGCAATTGCGTGGCGCGTCGGGGCTCTGGTGTGAAGCCGGCGGAGCGGCATTGGCATTGCGGAGCGAAATACCGCTGACAGTGAGCGCCGACAGTCGGAGCGCCCGGGGAGTCGCCCGGATCCGGGCGGGAGAGCGGAAGTATCTCTCCCTGGCATATTGCGACGAGAGTCCAGCAGTGGTTCCCCTCCTTGGACCGGTCGCGCGCGGGAGGAGCGAACGCTCCGCTCGCTGGTGGCGCGACTGGACTACCCGCTGCACCTATCGCGGGCCCTACCGCGACATGGTCGTGCGCAGCGCGCTTGCCCTGAAACTGATGGCCTACGCGCCATCCGGGGCCGTCATCGCCGCGCCTACCACATCGCTTCCTGAACAGATGGGCGGCGTACGCAACTGGGATTACCGCTACTGCTGGTTGCGCGATGCGTCCTTCACGCTGCGCGCGCTCGTCGCTCTGGGCTACCATGAGGAGGCGCACGCCTTCCTGGGTTGGATGCTCCACGCCACACGCCTTACCTGGCCTGAACTACGCGTCCTATACAACGTCTATGGCGAGGTGCGGCTGCCTGAGCGCGAGTTGTCGCACCTGGCAGGCTATGCCAACTCGTGGCCGGTGCGTGTCGGAAACGACGCCCACAACCAGCTCCAGCTCGATGTGTACGGCGAGGTCATCGACGGAGTCACGCGGTTCGCGGAGCACGACGGGCACTTCGATCGAGACACGACTCGTCGGTTGGATGCCCTGGGGCGGACAGTCTGCAAGCGCTGGCATGAGCCGGACGAAGGGATCTGGGAGGGGCGTTCTGGCCGTTTCCACCACACCCACTCGAAGGCGCTCTGTTGGGTCGCGCTTGACCGCCTCATCAAGATGCACGAAGCCGGGCACCTGGCGATCTCAGTTGACCTGTTTCGCGCTCACCGGGACGCGATCCGGACCGAGATCGAGACACATGGGTACAACACGCGATTGGGGAGCTACACCCGCACCTTCGATGGGAAAGAGATGGACGCCAGCCTCTTGACACTCCCGCTGTACGGCTACATCGCCGCGACGCACCCGCGGATGCGGTCCACCTGTATCCGCATACACGAGCGGCTCGCGCGTGGCAGTCTCCTCTACCGCTACGAGACGGGTACCGACGATGGGCTTCCGCCAGGCGAGGGCGCCTTCGGCATCTGCAGCTTCTGGGGCGTCGAGTGCGCGGCCAGGGCGGGAGACATCGCTGGCGCAACGCAGACATTCGAGCAGATCCTCACATATGCAAATGATGTAGGACTCCTTGCCGAAGAGATTGACCCCGAAACTGGGAACGCGCTCGGGAATTTTCCGCAGGCATTCACGCACGTCGGCCTGATCAACGCTGCCCTGACACTGGAGGAGTGCGGGGGTGAGCTTGCGGTCACCGGTCACAAGCGGGCAGCACCACATGGGGTAATGGAGGCATCCACATGAATACGCGCAGCATCGCGCTCTGGGGATTTGTGAGCACCATGATCCTCACGATCTTGATGTCCGGGAGCCAGGCGCTCGGGCTCACCCGGATGAATCTCCCCTATCTGCTGGGGACAATGGTGACACCTGATCGGGACCGTGCCAAGCTGATGGGGTTCGGCATGCACGTTGTGAACGGCTGGCTGTTCGCCTCCCTCTATGCAGCCGCCTTCCAGAGCTGGCGGCGGGCAACCTGGTGGTTGGGTGCCAGTATTGGCCTGGTACATGCGCTCTTCGTGCTGGTTGCAGCCGCCACGGTGTTGCCAGCGCTGCACCCGCGAATGGCTTCAGAGGAGCAGGGTCCCACCCCAACAAGACAGTTGGAGCCTCCAGGATTCCTGGCGCTCAACTACGGCCGACGCACGCCGCTCTCGGTAATACTCTCCCACCTCGTGTATGGCGCCATCCTGGGCGAGTTCTACAGGCTGCGTTGAGTTGAGACCAGCGCTTTCTGCGATATCCGGCTACCGGCGCGATTTCGAGGGTGAGGGATGTCCGCCCCGTCTGGCTCCCGGACGCGCCTTGCCCTTGCGCTTCTCGTCCTCCTCACCACGGTCAGTCGTGCGGGCGCGGAACTGCATTCGGACGGCCGTACCTTCGAAGCCAAAGACATTGCGTAACTGATTCTCCAGATAGCGCCGGTAGGAGAAGTGGAGCAATTGGGGATCGTTGACGAAAAAGACGAAGGTGGGCGGGTTGATCTCGGCCTGGGTGACGTAGTAGATGCGCAGCGGGCGGCCCTGCACGCTGGGCGGATGATGGCGCTGCACCGCGTCGCGTACGACATCGTTGAGCTGCGCCGTCGGCACACGAATCGCGCGTGTATCGAAAATGCGCAGCGCGTGGTCGAGGATATTGTTGACGTGATACTTCGTCTTGGCTGCGGCAAAGACCAGCGGAGCATACGGCACGAACTTCAGCCGCTCGCGCACGTCATCCATATAGGCTTCCGCGTCGCGCACTTCCAGGGCGGCCAGGTCCACTGGCTCGCTCGGCAGGACTGGTACGTCCGGATCAGCCAGCGTCGCGGCAAGGCGGCGTCGCTCTTTGATGATGTCCCACTTGTTGATGACCACGACGATGCCCTTAGCCGCCTCGTTGATGTAACCGGCGATGTGCGTATCCTGCGCGGTGATACCCTCCACCGCGTCGATCATCAGAATCGCCACATCACAACGGTCAATGGCGCGGTCAGCACGAAGCACGCTGTACTTCTCAACGCCCACGCCGATATGGCCGCGCCGCCGGATACCGGCCGTATCGATCAGCATAATGCGGCGGCCCTTATATTCCACCTCGGTGTCAATCGCGTCGCGGGTCGTGCCCGGAATATTGCTGACAATGACGCGCTCCCCGCCGGCAATGGCATTCAGCAGCGACGATTTGCCAACGTTTGGCCGCCCAACGATGGCCAGCCGGGGGATGCCGTCGCTGATCTCCTCCTCTTCCTCCTCGGCAGGCGGCAGGTACTCGGTAATCGCGTCGAGCAGGTCTCCCGTGCCGGTCCCGGAATTGGCAGACAGCGTAATCGGCTCACCCAGGCCGAGCGAGTAGAACTCGACGGCTTCCTGGCGGCGGGCCGGGTTATCGGCCTTGTTCGCGCCCAGCACCACAGGCTTGCCTGAGCGCCGCAGTATTTCGGCCACCTCGGCGTCGGCCTCGGTGATGCCAGACTTGGTATCTACCAGCAGCACGATCACATCGGCTTCCTCGATGGCCAGTCGTGCCTGCGCCGCAATGCGTGCCGTGATGTCTTCGCTTGTGCCCAACTCCAGCCCGCCCGTATCCACGAGCGTAAAGATGCGCCCGTTCCATTCGCCGTCGGCATAGAGGCGGTCGCGTGTGGTGCCGGGAAGATCTTCGACAATCGCGAGACGCTCACCCACGAGCCGATTGAACAGCGTCGATTTGCCCACATTCGGGCGCCCAACAATGGCAACAAGCGGTTTCATCAGAACACTCCAGCGGTCTCTTGGCGCACAGGCTTCCGTGCACTCTACGTGCAATATACAGGCACAGATACATGAGGCATACAATGGCGCAATGCCCCTGATTGTACCACGTTTGCCGCTGTCTAGAGCGGGCGGCTCTGCTGGAGTGTCAGGCGCTCCGATGCCCGATCCACCAGATCGATGATCTCTTCGAGCGGAATAGTCTTGCGCACGATGGGTATTTCGAACTTCGCCAACACATTGCGGATGGGATGGGGCACAGTTGACGGGCTGGCGGTGATGAGGATGATGGCGTGTTTCCCCGGCAGCACGCGCTCCTTGATGAGTGCTTCGATCACGCTGTCTCCGCGCATCATCGGCATCAACATATCCAGCAGAACGACCAGTGGATACCTGCTCCTGCGCAAGATATCGAGCGCGGCACGCCCATCCGCGGCCTCAAGTACCTCATAGCCCTCACCCTCAAGCAGGTAGCGGATCGAGTCGCGCAAATCCTGCACGTCGTCTACGATCAGCACTTTCCACCTGCCCTGTGAACTTGGCGGTGTATCATCCCCAGTCTGATTTCCCATGCAGGCTCCCTCGTCAGCAGAATACGCCCTATCCGTCCGAAATCCGCGGATGACCACAGGAGGAGCGAGATCGTCCACCGAATATACCAATATGGTCCGGACAGTAGGTGCTTAATGTGACGCTCTACAGGTGCTTGGCTCTCAGCAGGTTTTCGACTATGCTCTCGATGTGCTCTCAGCAGGCTCTCGAATCAGTATACACGGGCCGTTCGGTGGTGGCTGGCATGCTCAAAGAGATGCAAATATAGGTCGCTGGTGCACATTGTGTGCCGAGGTTCCTGGGCTATCTTCCCAGTGTCGTGTGCGCGATCAATTTCATCGCATCACGCATGAACTGATCTGCCTGACACTGTTTGACGCACTCTCTACACTCGCTATACTGGTCATGGCGCTGCCCCCCTGTGCGGCGCAGTGTAGCACGTATGCGTAAGACGTCCAGCAAAGTGGCACAATCTGGCAGGGGAGGTTTGGGGGAGTGGAGATGAACGAACAGCCGCCGAGAGTTGAAAACCGCACGCCAGTAGCCTCGGGCGCGACGGATGTATCAGCCCCGGTGGCAGGCCGCCCAGTGACCGACGACCGCGCCGCCTGGCGCGTGTGGTGGCGCGCACAGGGTCAGCATTGGCGGCTGGAACCGGAGATATCCCCAGAGCGGCAGGCGCTGCTGGCCGAGCGGCGATTGGTGGCGCCTGAGGTCCGCACCAATACCTACCCGTTCGCCGGGATGTCGCTGATGCGCGCCGATATCGAGTGGCTACTGTCAACGCACGAAAACGGGCGCGGTCCGGTGCAGTGGAATGATCTGACGCAGCGCGAGCGCACCGGGCTGGACCTGCGCGGGGCGGATCTGCGCGGCGCCAATCTGCGAGGACTCCCGCTGGCGCGGTTGATTGGGGGACTGGCGGGAGCGACCGATGAGCAGGTCGCGGCGGCGGCCATCCATCTGGAGCGCAGTGATCTGCGTGAGGCACAGTTGCAGGGAGCGGACCTGCGGGGGGCGTGGCTCGAAGGCGCTCGCGCGGAGCGTGCCCACCTGGAGCTTGCCCAGTGCGTTCGGGCGCAGATGAAGCAGATTGACTTGCGGCATGCCTCGTTGCAGGGCGCGAGTCTGCGCGAAGCCTTCATGGAGAAGGCCAATCTCTATCAGGCACACCTCGAAGGCGCGACACTCAGCGGCACGCGGCTGAAGGCGACGTCGCTCAGTGGCGCTTTTCTGGAAGGCGCATCTATTGGCGGCGCGCGACTGGAAAACGCCTTTCTCCGCGATACGCACCTTGAGGGCACACGCCTCTATGGCGCCCGGCTGGATCGCGCCTCGTTGATGGGCGCGCATCTCGAAGGAGCACAGATGCGGCGCGTGCATCTGGAGGGCGCATCGCTGGCCAGTGCCTCGCTTGCGGGCAAGCGGATGTCGCCCGAAGACCTGGCGCGCATCCGGCAATGGGTCCCGGATTTCCCAGAGGTGCTGCGCCCGGCTGATATCCAGCGCACGTTCTATGATACCGCGAGCGTGCTGGATAACATCTCGCTCGGCGATAAGCGGTATGGCTACGTCGAGTTGGCCGATGCCCACTGGGGCGACGCGAATCTGGCGGTCGTCCGCTGGATGGAAGGGCGAGCCGCCATTACACTTGGTGACGAGCGCGAGGCCCGCCAGCCTATGACCCCCGATGGCAAGCCCAAGACACGCGCCGAACGGCTTGCCGATCTGGAGCGCGCGGTCCGCGCCAACCGGCAGCTCGCGGTTGCCTTGCAGGCACAGGGACTGAACGAAGACGCGGGCCGCTTCGCCTATCGCGCGCAGGTGTTACAGGCGCAGGTGTTGCGGCGTCAGCTTCGTCTTGGCCAGTATCTCTTCTCGCGTTTCCTCGATCTGCTCGCGGGGTATGGCTATCGTCCCTGGCGCAGTCTCGTCGCGTATCTGTTGATGATCGCGGGCTTTGCGGTGGCCTACTGGCTACAGGGCTCGCTCACCGGGCCGCATCTCGCGTGGAATGAGGCGCTGATTATCAGCCTGACGGCATTTCATGGCCGCGGCTTCTTCCCGGAGCAGTTTCAGCCGGGCGACCCGCAATCAGCAATCGCGGCCGTCGAGGCGGTCCTCGGTCTGTTGATCGAGATTTGCTTCATCGCGACGTTCACGCAGCGCTTCCTCAGCGGCAAGTAGCGCACTCCCGGCGAGAGGCCGGGCGGCGACAGCATGCGCATGGGCGGCGCTAATGAGATTGGCTGCGGTTCGGAGTATGCGGCTTCTTGCCAAGCTCGTGCCAGTTGCTTTCTTCGACGTTGATGCCAAAGTGCTGCGCGGCTTTCTTGATATTGCGGAAGGCGAGATCACGCTCATCGTCCGAGACACCTTCCACCTGATCGAAGCGGGCCAGCGCGTTCTTGACATGTGAGGCGTCGGTGAGCGGCTCCTTGCGCTGCTTCGGGAAGGCATAGGCGCTATCGGGCAACTTCTCGCGCTCGTGTGTGCTCAGGTCGCCGTGCTCGGTTATAGGCTTCCATGTCGTATGTCCAGATGCCATGGTTTCCTTTCCTTTCTAAGGGAATTGCCCCTCGATAAGGAGTCTGCACATGGCATGCCAGGAGCGGCTGTCTTAACGTCTGGTTGCTGGCTACTGGCTACTGGCTTCGCGCCGCCAGAGCACGATGGCCAGCGCGGCAATCCCTGCCATGCTAAGCGGCACCCACGCTGGCACCGGGCGGCTGAGCGCCGTGCTGGGGCGCGGCACCCCTCGCCGCTTCAACTCAGGGTTGAAATGCGGGCTTTCGATAATCATACGGAGCTCGCCGCGCTCCATGCGTTCCAGCACACGCTCGGTCAGATGGGGCAGAGCGGCTATGCTGCGCACCACCGCCACACCGTCGCGGGTCAGTGTGCGTCCCAGGTCGCCCCAATTGCGCGCGCCCAGCAAGCGGGGAATGGCATCCAGGGCGCTCTCGCTCAGGAACTCCTGCGCATAGGGCAGCATGGCATCGAGCATGTTGAAGTGAGGTGACAGCGTCGTCGCCAACCCGACCAGCATCGCCATTGCCCGCCCAAAGAACGCCAACTGCGCCGGCAGTCGGAGCGGCTGATCATAGAGCAGCGACTCAACGTCGTGCATCATGATGGAGGGGTCCATCTCGCGAAGCTGGCCAAACGGCAAGGAGGTAAACTCGCCAATCATCAGGCCCACCGCCTGCTCGATCTGGCTATGATTCGCCCCTTCACCCAGGAACCCAAGCGCATCCATCCCCTTCACCACCAGCCCCGCGTTCTGCGCGGTCACCCCAACAAAGACATCCCGCAGCGCCTGCTTCATGCGCGGTGTCACGGTGCCGACCATGCCGAAGTCGAGGAATATGACCCGGAATTCGTTCCCTACCGGCTGCACGAAGATGTTGCCGGGATGCGGGTCGGCGTGGAAGAAGCCAAATTGCAACATCTGGCGCACATAGCTGCCAGTGATGCGCAGGGCGAGGGCATCTCGGTCCACCTTCGCGGCATCGAGCGCGCGGATGTCCGTCACCTTTATGCCGTCCATCCACTCCAGCGCCAGCACGCGCCGCGACGTGTAATCCCAGATGACGCCGGGAACGCGAATTCCCGCGTCGTCGGCAAAGAGCTGCGCGAAGCGCTCGGCATTGCGGCCCTCGCGCTCGTAGTTCAACTCTTCGTAGACCGTGCGGCTGAACTCGGCGTAGAGTCCGCGAAAATCCATGACACGATCCATCGACGGAGCCAGGCGGCGCACCAGCTCCAGCACGAAGCGGATGGCGCGTAGATCCGCGCGGACGATGCGGTCGATGTAGGGGCGTTGCACTTTGAGCGCGACCTGACGCCCGTCTTTCAGTTGCGCGCGATGTACCTGGCCGAGCGAAGCCGACCCGGCAGGATGCGGATCGATCTCACTGAAGATGGAACCTGTGGGCGCGCCAAGCTCCCGCTCGATGATGCGCCGGATGTCGGCGAAGCATTCCGCTGGCACTTCATCCTGCAATTGGGACAACTCCGCCAGCGCTTCCGTGGGCAGCAGATCAGCCCGTGCGCTCAAAAACTGCCCCAGCTTGATGAGCAGTCCGCCCATCTCGATAGCGGTAATGCGGAAGGTGCGGAGGGCGCGTTTGAGCACCTCTAGATTAGGGTGGGCATCTACGCCGCGGGCACGTGCCCGGACCACCCGGCGGCGCTCGCGTGTCAGCAGCCAGATGGTAACAAAGAGCAGGCGCGACACACGGTAAAAGCGCCAAATCTGCAGTGTTCGACCCCAACGCGCAGTCAACCGGCCCATACGATCCTGCTTTCCGCCCTCCTGGCGCAGAAGACCGGGTGCCTTCGTGCCGCCGATCCGCCAGCCTGCCATCGCTGCCCTATTCAGCCAGCATACCACACGCTTTTTAAGACGAACGAGGCCTCTCAGTTGTTGTAGTAGAGTGCCCGGAAGTGCTTATGGGAGCATATGGGAGCGTATGTGCTCGTGTGTGCTCGCGTGTCATCGCGTGGCGGTATGGCCCGGTAGATGGGCCATCCACGGCCCACCTGCCGGTCCTTATGGCGAAGTCAGGTCGATGCTAGGTCGATGCTATATAGATAGTGGGCCAGACGTCGAGTGGCGTGAGACCGAAGGAGGTGATGGCAAAGTTACGCACGTTCGGGCGTGTCTGCCACCAGATCTTACTCTGATAGAGGGGCACCCAGGCAATATTAACGACCAGCAACTGCTCCGCTGCGTTGTAGTCGCGCGCGCGCTGGAGCTGATCTTCTTCGGCGTCGGCTTTCTGCATCAAGGTGTTGGCCTGATCCACCATGACACTGCCGATGTTATTGTCGCTCCCTGGGAGGAACTGCAGCGAGAGCCAGTCCTGTGGATCGGGGTAGTCGCCCAGCCAGTTGAAGAGCCAAAGCTGCAATTGCCGGCTGCTGAGCTGCTGTAACATTGCCCCCTTATCCACGACGCGAATGCTCATTGGCCAGCCCGGAAGCGCCTTTTTCCAGGCGGCCAGGGCATTGTCGGCAACCAGCTTCAACTCCGGCTGCCCGCTGGGAATCGTCAGGACAACGCTGGGGCACGTCTCAAATTTGCCGTGGCAGGCGGTGTTGGCATACTGCAGGCCGTATTGCGCCGCGGCGACGAGATTGCCGGTCAGGTGGGTGCTGCCGTCCGGGCCACGCAGCGCGGGATTATAGCCCGGCATGCCCTGGGGCACGATGTGATTGGTGGGAATGACGGTGTTGTTGAGCACGTCCGTCGCAATCGCCTGCTTATCAATCGCCATCGCGAACGCCTGGCGCGCAAGCAGATTGTTGAACGGCGCCTCCGTCCAATTCATCGCAAAGTAGAACAGATTGAGGACGCCTGTCTCGTGGAAATCTTTCTCTTTCGAGACAGTAGAATACTGTGCGGTGGGTGCATAGCCAACATCCAGTTTGCCGCTTGTCCAGGCAGCATAGGCTTTATCAGTCGTCGGATAGAAGGTGTACGTGATCTGGCGAAGCAGCGGGCGCGCGCCCCAGAACTTCGGATTGCGGGTCAGGGTAATCGTCCCATTGTCCGACCAGGCGGTCAGGGCAAACAGGCTACCACCCATTCCACTGCCATCCGCCAGATGCTTGGTCCAGTCCTTGCCATAGGCGGTAATGAGCTGCTGCGGCACCGCATACGCCACCGGATAGCTCAGGATATTGAGAAAATAGGCGGCTGGTTGCGCCAGCACGATCTTGAGCGTGAGCGGATCAGAGACGATCAGCGCATCATTGATCAGCGTAGTAATTGGGCCTTCCACGGTCACGCCATCGCTGGCGCAACGCCCGGTCGTGAAGTAGGCAACGGCGTCTTTGAGGCCAAAGAGGTAGTAATTGACGGACGAATTGACGCACGGACTGAGCGCGCGATTAATTGCATAGGCGAAGGTATTGGCGTTGATGGGTGTGCCATCGCTCCATTTGAGGCCAGCACGCACGTGGAAGGTATACGTCAGGCCATCGTCACTGACGTCGGGCAGGCCATCGGCGGCCCACGGAACAACCTGTTGATTGGCGTTCAGGGTAACGAGTCCCGGATAGATGAGTGACATGACCGCCAGCGCATTCTCATCTGAGACAGTCGCTGGATCCAGTCCGCTCAGGGTGTTCTGGCCAATCAGTGGCACTCGCAACACCTGCTGGCTGTCTGGCACTGCCGTGGCTTTTGGCTTCGGATTGCTCGAGTCGCAACCCGCGAGTACGAGAGTGATCAAACAGACCAACAATCCGAACGTGACAAACGGAACCCTGCGCCCTGCGCATCCCATGCAGATTACTCCTGATCCCTCCCGCACAGCAACAGCATTGGCCGGGCGTGGCCTGCGGGCCCAACATATCTCAAGACCATGAAGGAAAGGTCGCATCTAAGGTCACATCTATAGAGACGATAAGCTCTACCGTTACTGTTCCCAGCGTATACTGTTGCGTGTGCTATTCGCGCTTCGTCCTAGCACCTGTTGAGACGCACGAGCGCCAGCGTACTCAACACCCGTAGCACCATAAGCACGATCAGCAGGAGCATTCGCCCCATGTCAGCTCACACCGGAAACGACGATACCTCTCCTCGCGCGCCGGGAGGCGGCCCAGACGCTCTGGGGAGTCCTTGGCGAACGCTGGGGAACCGCGAAGTCTATCGCAATCCCTGGCTGACCGTCACTGAATACGATGTCATCCGGCCAGATGGCGAGCGCGGCATCTACGGCGTCGTTGATCCCGGTGCTAATGTTACCGTTGTTGCGTTGGAAACGGATGAGACGGTCTGGCTCATTCGCGAATTCAGCTATCCGCTGCAGCGCTTCCGCTGGATACTGCCAACTGGGCGCGTCGAACCGGGCGAAGATCCCCTCCAGGCGGCCCAGCGCGAACTGGCCGAAGAGATTGGCCTGCGTGCCGCCA
Organism: Ktedonobacterales bacterium; assembly: GCA_036378295.1. GTDB lineage: Bacteria > Chloroflexota > Ktedonobacteria > Ktedonobacterales > JADMIN01 > DAHUXT01. The sequence goes on along the minus strand of DASUWS010000297.1, from coordinate 3,477 downwards.
CGTGGCAAACGCTCGGCGCATTTCCCTTGAGCGGCGGTATCTCGACGCAGATGAGCCATCTCTATCTGGCGCAAGATCTCCAGTACAGCAGCGCCACACCCGAGGGAACCGAGCGCATCGAGCCGCACCGGATGCCCCTCCATCAGGCATACGCCGCCTGCCTGGATGGTACGATGACTGATGCTGTCGTCGTCCTGGCGCTCTGGCGTGTCTGGACGCTGCGCCACGGCGACGAAGGCCTACCTGTGCCGTACTATCCCTGAACCACTATCCCTGAACCACTATCCTCGGACTACTCGGTCACATCGCGGCGGCTCAGCAACAGGTAGCTCGCGCCGAAGAAGATCGCGCAATAGATGATCGAGACGACGAATGCGCGCGCGAACGTGAAATTAGGGCCAGGGTCTGGCGCCAGCGCAATGGGATACTGCCCGGCATGTCCCAGCAATGCGGCGACATTGCTTCCCAGGAACCAGTCGGGGATGTGAGCCAGGACGTTGCCGAAATCGTTGTGAGCGATGCCCACAAGTACTGCGCCAATAGCGGTCAGGAGCGGCGTGAGGATCAACTCCAGCACGATCACCCCGAACGTCAGCCCAATGCCCGCGGCGGTCCCTTTGCCCAGGGTCGCCGCCGCCAAGGCAAGCAACGTATAGGCAAACAGGCTGAACGAGAATGCGATGAAGAATTTCGCGATCTCCATCCAACCGCCGAATGACGGCATGGAGATGGCCACCCCAAAGGCTGGGCCGACCGTCACCCCGACAAGCGTCGCCAGCACCATCATGCCGCCTGCCATGATCATCGAGATAATTGCCAGCGCACACGCCTGCGCCGTCAGTATCTGCAGGCGGCTGGTGCCTCGTGAGAGCGCGAGCCGTTGCGTACTGAAGCCGTACTCGCTGCCGACCAGTGTACCAGCCATGATACAGATCAGAATCAGCCCGACGATGCGCGTGAAGCTGGCGGCAAAGCCCAGCGAGCTCGGGAAAGTTACCGGGCCGCTAAACTGCGCGATGTTGGCCGCGCGCTCGGCGTCAAGCTGTTCCTGTGTGGGCGCCTGGCAGCCGACGGCGTCTGGCGGACACTGGAAGGCCTGTGGCGGTGGCTGGTTCTGGATGGTTGTGAGGGCGAAACCGACGAAGCCAACCACGATGGCATAGAACACCACCAGCAGGATGATGAGCACCTTCGCCATGACCCGCCGCCATGCCAGATAGAGTTCCCAGCGCGTCAGGCGCAACACTTCGATGAGCCAGAAACCGCTGGGCGCCGGAATCGCTAGCGCGTTGGCGCTGGCTTGCGGAGCGGTGGAGTTCATGCTGCGCCTCCCTGTGGCGGTATAGAGGACGAGATGGGCGATGACGAGGGCATGTTCTCTCCGGTCAGCGCCAGGAAATACTGTTCGAGATTGCCTTCGCGGCGGCGCAGCTCAGCGGCAAAGATACCATGTTCCGCCAGCAGCGCATTGATCTCGGGAGCACGTTCGAGCGGCGCATCCACGAAGAGCGCCTGACCGCCAGGGGGAACCCACGAGCCAGCCTCCGGGATGACCAGACGTGTGCCTCGCAGCCAGGGAGTCGCTTCCATTGCCGCCTGCAACGTCTCCCACGCATGCTGGAGTGTCGCGGGATCTGCGAAGCCAAGCTGTACGCCAATCTGGGCGGCGAGCAGCTCGCTCACCTCTCCCTGAGCAAGCAGCGTACCTTCTTTCATGATGGCGACACGTGTGCAAACCTGCTGCACTTCATGGAGCAGGTGACTGGCCAGCAGGACGGTAATGCCGCGCTGCGCAAGCTGCTGAATCAGCGCGCGCACCTCTACCATGCCCGCCGGATCGAGGCCGTTGGTTGGCTCATCCAGCACCACCATCTCGGGCTGCGTAAGGAGGGCCGCCGCAATGCCGAGACGCTGCTTCATGCCAAGCGAGTATTTGCGGTAGGCGTCATTCGCGCGCTCGCTCAGGCCGACGTAGCCAATCGCCTCGTCAACACGCTTGCGTGTCTCCGGAGAGCTCGGCAACCCCGCGAACGTAGCGACGCCGCGCAGATTCTGCTGCCCGGAGAGATACGGATAGAACGCTGGCTGCTCGACTACCGCTCCTATCCTTCGGAGCGCCGCGCGCCGCTGGTCGCTCTGGCTGTGGTCGCCGCCAAAGAGCGAGATACTGCCCGCCGTTGGCCAGACCAGCCCCAGAACCATACGAAGTGTAGTTGATTTGCCGGAGCCATTCGGCCCCAGCAGCCCAAAAACATCCCCGCGCCGCACCTCGAGATTCAGCCCGTTGACAGCCAGCCGCTTGTTGTAGCGCTTGGTGAGCCCGGTCGTGGCCAGCACCACCTCTACCGCGTGTGTCGTGTCGCCACTCGTTGCTGGCGCCACCATTGCATCCATGGATGGCCCTCCCTCCCTGCGCATATTCCCGTCCACCGAGAATGCTTGCGTGCTGGATGCCTTCTCTGCCCTGAGAGTATAGGCGCACTGGGTCATTACGGTCAATCAGCACAATTGACGACAGCGGCCTGCTATGTTAAGGTACGCCTGATTTGGCTGGGCATCTCGATACCTGCCACATGCTACCTTTCAGGCTGTTGGTCAGTCGTCTGTTTTTCGTCAGTCTCGACATCCCCGGCGGGTGGGATTCCATCTCAGCATGGCACCTGACGCCGCTTGGCTGGTATGTCCGAAAGAGAGGTACAACACCTCATGTCAGTGGATTTTGACCGCATGGCTGCGAATCTCCCCGCAGACCAACGCAAGCAGCTCAGTCGCGAGTATCGCCGCGGGGCGAAGAATGATACGGCAGCGTTCCTCTCCTGCTTCTTCCTGGGCATCTTCGGCATACATCACCTGTACCTGGGAGAGTGGGGCCGTGGTCTGGCCCATCTGATTCTTCCCGTGCTCGGGGCAGTCGTGGTGATCGCGGGCATACTCGGTGATCTGCCGTCGCTGCCTATCGCGCTGGTTGTGAGCGTACTGCTGGTGGCGGGGCTGATCTGGGAGATAGTCGATCTTTTCCAGATTGACAAGAACGTACACCGCCACAATCTGCGGCTGGCCGAGAGTCTGATCGGAGCTGGCGCGCTGGCGGATAGCTCGTCGCTGGTAGACGCGGTAGCCCGGTTGGATACCGCAATGACAGATGCCTCGGGCATCGGAACCATTACCCTGGATGATGTTCTCGCCGCGCGGGAAATGGCCGGTGAGCATCATAACGCCATCATGGAGGAGTTCGACTCCTCGACGACGAAATACATCAGCGACGATCCCAATGCAACCACCCCTGGCGCTTCTGTCACCTGGACCGAGTCTGGCCCTTATGAGCCGCTGGCCGCCTCTGGCGCGGAGGCAGAGGACGCGGCGGAAGCCTCCCCTGGCGACACGCTCGATATGCCCGCGCCGGAGTACGTCACCCATACCCACACGGAAACGGCGGACAGCGTCACCGATAGCTACGAGTTTGATCGTGCGCCCGAC
>DASUWS010000296.1:0-8618 GCA_036378295.1 Ktedonobacterales bacterium | reverse complement strand
CCGCCGCTTCCGCTGGTAGCCCCCAGACCGGGTCGATCACGAGGTGTAAAGGGCCGTCGCAGGCCGCCATGATGCGGCGATGCATTGCGTCAACGTCCTCCCCGGTGAGGTCGACCGTGGCGTCCGCGCCGCGTGTCAGTGCGCGTTCCAGGGCTGTGTAGTCGCGTGAGGCGGCGATCACGCGGCCAGCGCCGAGTATCCGGGCTGCCTGTACAGCCACCTGCCCGACCGCGCCGCTCGCGCCAAGCACGAGCACCTGCTCACCTGGCTGGAGCTTGCCGCGCCACGTCAGCGCCATCCAGGCGGCGATGGCTGAGAGGCCAAGCGCGGCGACCAGATCATCGGCGATGCCCTCAGGAAGCGGGAGCGCGGCCGATTCTTCGATGACACAGTAGGTCGCCATGCTGCCGTCTCCGGGCTTCATCCCGGCATCGCAGGAGAACCAGATGCGCTGGCCGGGCGTCAGCGTCTCGGCTTCCACCACCGTGCCGACGCCCTGGGTACCTGGAATGTAGGGGAGCGGCGGCGCCCCAAAGTACGACCGGCCCGACGCGCAGAGCAGATCGAGCGGGCTGATGGGCGCGGCTGTGACGCGAACCAATGCCTGGCCGGACTCCCGCCGGGGCTTAGGATGCTGGCGGTGCTCCGGTGCTGTGCCGTACTGATACATGACAGCGGCGGCCATCTCGGAATCCAGCATGCTGCTCCCTCCACCTGCATTCCAGCCCAGAACGCGCTGGATGTACCTCAATTCTGCTCCACAGTGGAAGCATCAGCCCGCCTGGTATAGGTGTAGGGATTCTCGATGATCATCACCTCGGGCTTCTCGGGGTACATCGTCTCATTCCAGGCTTTTTCTCCGATCTGTGAGTACGCATACTCGACGGTTGCCGCCACGGCTTGCTTTGCCCGCGCCAGGTTGACGCCGCGCAGGCGATGGTCGAACTTGACGACGTTGCCATCCACCATCACGGTATGGACATCGCCGCGCCCCGCCTGGAAGACGACATGCCCATAGGGATGGATGATCGGGAACATCGCCGGCGACTCGTCGTTCTTGATGAGCACAAGATCGGCCTTCTTGCCTGGGGTGATGCTGCCGATCAGGTCACTCATGCCCAGCGCCTTCGCTCCTCCCATCGTCGCCCAGGTGATGACCTGTTCAGCGCGCAGATAATGGTGAGTACAGGTCTCGTTTGCCTTATGCGCCTCCAGATGCGTGCGCGCGCGGTCGGCGTTGAGGGTCGCGCGCATCGCCGAGAACAGATCGGCGCTCCACCAGACGCTCGTATCCATCGAGAGCGAGACGGGGATATTGTATTTCCGCAGTTCCCACGTCGTCGGATAACCCTGCCCCGCGCTATCCTCGCTCTCGGCCGAGATGGAGGTGTGCGCGCCTGAGGCGGCGATGCGATGGTAGGAGTCGTCGGAGAGCGTCGAGGCATGGACACAGATCGTGGAGGGCGTCAAGAAGCCGTTGTCGGACATCTGCTGAATGCCGGTATCATTGGTCGCGCCCCAGACGCCCGCGTGGGTCGTAACTGGCAGGTTGAATTCGCGCGCCGCCTCGAATGCGCCCCGCTCTGGGAAGGCTGGATCACCCGTCACGTCGAAGGCGATCTGCATCCGCAGCATATCGTCGTGGCCATCGATGCGCCGCTTGATGAAATCGGCAAATTCGGGCTTGCGCGTCCACTCCCACGGCGCGCCTAGATAGTTTCCATAGGCCAGTACGAAGCGCCCAGGAACCGCTTCGAGCGCGTCCGCGGCGGCGTCCGCGTGCTGGGTGGTTTGCAGGCCATGCGACCAGTCAACGGTGGTCGTGACGCCCGAGTCAATCGCCTCGATGGCCGCGAGCAGATTCCCGGCGTGGATATCCTCCGGGCGGAAGATCTTGCCCCAGCTCAGGTAGTAGAAGACGAAATAGTTGGTCAGCGTCCAGTCCGCGCCGAAGCCGCGTAGCGCCGTTTGCCACATGTGGCGGTGGGTATCCACCATGCCGGGCATCAGGATGCCGCCAGACGCATCGATCTCGACAGTGCCTTCAGGCACGGTAAGCTGCTTGCCAACGGCAGCGATACGCTTGTCAACGACGAGGACATCGCCGCCCTCGATCATCCCCAGAGATGGGTCGATGGTCAAGACGGTAGCATTGCGAAACACTACAGGACGGCCAAGTGTGAAGTCGTCGGCAACCGGTGCACGATTCTGGCTCATTTGCTCACCTCGCTGTGTCCTGGCGGTCAGGACGCGAAGCAGCCGCAATGCCCATCTCAGCGCGCCGGACCTGGCCGGTCGCCTGGCTGCTCTGCCAGCGTCCTGGTAGCCGTGTAGCCCATCCACATCGCGTCGGGGTATCTTGGGGTGTCCGCCATACGGACACTCGTCCGTTGCTGGCAATGCTACACGACGGTACCCCTCGTGTCAAGAGGTTATGTTATTCTCTAGATCGTCTATGCTTGATGTCCAGTGGCGTGATGCTTCGTCTCACATAGGCAAACAGTGTGGACACGCGCCCGCTATTCCGGTATGCTCATCCAGGAGTCGAGAATTCGCGTCACGATGGCGTCCTTCATTTCATGTGGCGGGGTAGCATACATATAGCGCCATGACATCATTTCAGCATATTCGGGGAGAAACGATGCGCGACCAGACAGGACCAGACTTCATCGAGGCGCTTGCGCGCGGCCTGGATGTCATTCGCGCATTCGAGCCGAACCGGCCAGCGATGAGCCTGAGCGAAGTAGCTTCCGCTGCTGGGCTTGCCCGGCCAACGGCGCGGCGCATCCTGCTCACGCTCGAAGAGCTAGGCTACGTCCGCTCTGACAATGGGATGTTCGCGCTGACGCCACGCATCCTCGACCTCGGCATGGCGTACATCGGGTCAACCAGTATCTGGGACCTTGCCCGCCCACATATGGAAAGACTCGTCGCTCAAACCGGCGAATCGTCGTCACTCGCACAGCTTGACGGCTCCGACATCGTCTATGTTGCGCGCGTCGCGGTGCCCAAGGTCATCACCTTCGCGGTCACGATCGGCACCCGCTTCCCTGCGCTACAGACATCCCTCGGCAAAGTGCTGCTGGCTGAGCTTCCCCCTGACGTGCTCGAAAGGACGCTTGCCGAGCCCAGCCGCTCCGGCATCACGCCTCGGTGGAAGCCAGGTCCGGAAGAGCGCGACTGCGTGTTGCACGAGGTGCGCGCGCGAGGATGGGCGCTCGCCGACGAGGAGTTAGCGCCGGGCATCCGGTCCATCGCGGCCCCGGTTCGCGATAACGCGACCCATGTGGTCGCCTCGCTCAATGTCAGCGTGCATGCCGCCGAGACGAGCATCGAGACACTGACCGAGAAGTATCTGCCTCTGCTGCTACAGACCGCTGAAGCGATCAGCACCGACTGGACGCTGCGCCGCACCCGCCCGGAGATCACCGTCGCAGTCCGACCGTAGCGCGGAGGTGCAGGATTCCCCTTTGCGTCCTCTTGCCTTGTATGGCTCGCACGGCGATCGTGGGCGCAGTCATTTGGTGGGCGACCCTCTCCCCCGGCCCAGAGGTGTTCCGCTACCGGCTCGGCAACTGCTCGGCGCTAGAATGGGTGATCGACCAGTACCACCTCAGCACGGATAGCCGCGGTGGCATCACGAGCGACCCCAACCGGACTGATGACCCGCAGTACATCGTGCGGCTGAATTAACCGCCAGCCTTCAGCGCCTTCTTTGGTGAGAGCGCGGGCCAGAGGTTCACCGCCAGGCAGATCGCCAGCGCCAGGCCAAGCGGTCCCGAGAGGCCAAAGAGCAGTGAGTCGAGGAACGAGCCTGCCGGGCCGAGCGCATTGAGCAGCGGGGCCACTAGCAGCGCCCCAACGCGCAGAATGGCGGCGCTGTTGCCGAGCCAGAGCGTCGCCGCGACGAGCTTCGCCGAGAGAATACGCCCGCCCGAAAATCCGGGCACCATCCGCGGCGCGATGCCACAGATCAGCAGCGCGATGAAGCCAAGCGCGAGACTGTGGCGGGCAGCATCGGGCGAGAATGGCGCGCTCGTGCCCAGCAGGCGGGCAATCCCATCTATCACCAGCAAGACGCCGCCAAGAATTGCCCAGGTATAGGCGCTCGCCACCAGCGCGACGAACGGCCCGTAGTTGCTGCGATCGCCAGAAATCTGCGCCCGGTAATGATGCGCCGCCGCCTCGGGCTGGGGCGCCAGTTGCGAGACGCGCTGGGGCAGTTTGCCGCGGGTGCGCATCAGCCGCATAAAAAGGCTGACGAAGATCAGCAGCACCGCTCCCAGCAGCGCCGTGCCCAACCCCTGTAGCCAGCCGATGCCGCCGCCAATCCCTATAAGCGCCAGCGCCAGCCCCCCAAAGTAACAAACCGCCAGCGGCCAGAACATCGTGCGCGGGAATGGCTCCAGCCCGGCATACATCGGCAGTGTTTGCGCTGACATTGCCAGCGCCATCGGAACGAGAAAACCAAGCAGGCCAAGTGTCACGTTCGTCGCGTCGCCAGTGGCCGGGATGAGGCCCGCGATAGATGCCTCGCTGGCCCGTGCGACGTTGACCAGATTGACGATGGCGGCGAGGCCCAGGCTGGCGAAGATACCAACGAGAAACGGCAAGACTTTTTGCAGCGCCGGGCGCGTGCTGAGCGCTGGCCCCTGAATCGCCGTAGCGACGACGATGCCCAGTAGCCCCAGCAAGGCTATCGCTTCGAGCACGCCGCTGCTGACCAGCCCCGTGCGCCAGATACCCGCATCCGTCGCGGCGAGGAGCGGCTGGCTGAATCCTCGCAGCACGATTCCCGCCACCAGTACCCCTAACAGCCAGGGTATCGCCTCCGCGTACGCTAACCCCGACCCGCGCAGCCGTGGCAGAAAATGGAACGCGACGCCCAATACGAAGAGTCCCGCCCAGCCAAAGAGCTGCAGATGCCCGTGCGCTTGAGCCAGCGCCGCCCACCAGATGCCGCCCGGCACATGCCAGGCACGAGTCAGCGTCAGCACGGTCGCCAGCACGAACCCGCCGCCAGCGCCAATCAACAGCGCTGCTCCCAGCATGGGCGCGACCCGCGAGAATGGCTCCTGGCGCGGCGCTGCTCGTCCCGAAATGTTCCCTGCTGGCGCGGTATGCGCGGCGTTCGACATACGATGCCTCTCATAGATAGATTTCTTGCTGGCGCGGCTAGCGGCCTGGCTCAACGTGTGCGTACGGTATCGCCAGATGGGTCACGGCGCGGACTCCAAATGGGATAATCGATGCCAGCAAGGCGGTTGATTACGAATGCCTGTATGGTCAGCAGCACCACAGCAGCCATCAAAATGACGAGCTGCACGGGCTGCGTCAGAATGCCGAGTGAAATGATGAGCGTCGTCGCGCCCGCCGGAGGGTGCGGCGCCTTCAACAGCACCATCAGCCCAGAGGTGAGTCCGAGCGAGAGCGCGGCAGCGATGACGCGCGGCACCGTGACGCCCACCGCCAGCGCTGGCCCTGCTGTTGTCAGTCCCGTGACGACCAGGCTAAAGTATCCGGCGAAGACGCCAATCGCGTGGCCAATGAGCGCATTGCGAGGCGAGGCGGTCGGCGCGGTCGGCGTGTAAAAGAAGAGAAATGCCGTCGGGCCGAGTGACGGGAAGATGAACGGCGAGTGTGTGATCACCGCAAAGAGGGCCATGATGCCGATACTGATGCAGCCGTTGACGAAGCTGAAGATCGCCAGCACAGGCACCCGCGAGTAGTGCGCCAGCAACGCCTTGAGCTGAAAGCGGCCAAAGAGACCACCCAGAATATCGGACATCTCGCCGCCGATGGGGTGCTCGCGGTTGATGCGGTAGCGCTGTTGTGTGTTCTCCGGGTGGTGCGGGTCCTGGTCCATGGCTGCCTCTCTTTGCGCGTGAGGTCATCATCTCACTCGTCGATCAGGATCTCTCTGGTCGATCCTCCCACGATGCGCTTGCGCGGCCAGAGGATGATCAACAGGGAGAGCAGGAACCCGGCCAGGCTGGCTCCCGCGAGCCACCACAAGATCCCCGTCCGGCCAGAGAGCAGCTCGAAGAGGCCCATCGTGATGAGAAAGAGCTGCGCGATCAGGATGATGGCGACCAGATAGACCTGGCCCTGCACGATGGCGACGAAACCCGGCGCCCCGGTGAAGTCGGGGCCGCGCATGCTCCTGATGCGCTCGCCCGGCGTCATGAATCCGGGCGCATCATCGGGATTGGCGAGGTGGTAGCGCCGCATCTGCTCCTGTTCGTCTTCGGTCACGCGCGACCATACCGGGCCATCCTGGTCCCAGTTGTCATAGCGATCCAGATCATCGGTCATCGCTCCACCTCCCGCACAGCATAGACGACACCGTCCCGGACACGTAGCTCGATCAGCGGCAGCGGGCGGGTTGGCGGCCCAGCCAGCACATCGCCAGTGTATGCATCGAAGTAGCCTTCGTGGCAGGGACAGTGGAACTTGAGCGTATCCGGCTGGTAGAGCACCGCGCACGAGAGATGGGTGCAGACGTCACTATAAGCAACCAATCCCTTGTTCGGCAGATTGACGACGATACCCTGCGCGTATTGGTCAGGGAAATTGAAGACACGCCACTCATTCTCCGCCAGCTCGCCTACCCGCGCCACAGGCACTGCGGATTCACCTGGAGTGGCGCGCAGACTGCCCACAGCCGCCAGCGCCGAGGTCGCCACAAAGAGCGCGCCGCTGCCCGCTACCAGAAAACGCAGCGTATCGCGCCGCGTCACCAGATCATCCGCGCGCCAGTGATAGGGAAACTCTTCGCGCCACTGCTGACCCTGGACGAAATGGCGCAGCCTGCTGGCAGAAGCCCTGGCCCTGCGTGCGCGCGAGGCTTCCTCAGCGGCGATCTCTTCCGGTGTTCGCTCTGGCGCGTTGACGGACTCGTTGCCTCCTGGGTCATCGTGCGTATCTGCCATATCCGCTCCTCTTGCCATTGATAAATTGGTGGGCCATCTATCCCCTCATGTTGCCTGCGCCCCTCTTGTAACGGACGGGCAGGGAGAGGTTCTTTCCCGCTTGCTAGTTATGAACCGGCCTGGGTGTTGCTGGAACCTGCGGCGGGGTGCGCGGCGCCCACGGCTCCGGTGGCGCGCTGCGCTCCGGGATGCCTGCCTCTTCGGCCTCCTCCCACGGGGTGACTTCCTGCGCGGTGGTCGGCATGGGAAGGTCCGGCGCGGTGCCCAGTTGCGCTTCCTCGGCCAGCGCCATCAGGTCGAGCGCGTTATCCTGCTGGCGCATCACAACATAGTTGCGCGTGCGCACGCGTTGCTGGCCAAAGTAGAAGACGTTCACTGGTTTAGCGCCCTGCTGGCCGCGCCCGGCTTGAATCCACTCCTCATAGGTGCCGTAGAAGATCGCCTGCGTTGGGCAGACCGAGGAGCACATCGGCGGTTTGCCGATGCTGGTGCGATCGTAGCACAGGTTGCACTTGCGCATGAAGCGCCCCGGCCCGTCGAACTTGGGCACACCAAAGGGACAAACATAGACGCAGTTCTGAATATTGATGCAGCGCGTCTCGTCCGCCTGCTGCACGACGCCATCCGGGCTGATTAGAATCGCCTGCGCCGGGCAGACCTGCGCGCAGGGCGCCACTGGCTCCTCACAGTGCATGCAGAGCGTGGGCGAGGTGGCGACGGTGGACTCGCGATTGATGTAGTCGATGAAGATCATGCTCTCGCCCTTGTGCGTGTCGCATTCGCGGCACGCCGCCACACACGAGCGACAGCCGATGCAGCGTGATGGATCGAGGAACATGCGCTTTACTGCCATATCGCCTCCCTGTTCTCCTCGTTATCGTCCTGAATCACCGAAATTAGTTTGCTTATCGTCTCGGGCACATGCCCGGGTCCATGATTAGCTCATGATTAGCTCATGGCTGGCCCCTGCTCCTCGCCCGTGCTGGGCAGGCGGCGTCGACGCCCGCGTGCGGCCCGCAGCATCGCCGGATCGACGTCCTTCGCCCAGTCCGGCAGCACGTCGGCCTTCACGATCGCGGCGGCGCAGACCTTGTATTCGGGAATCTTGTTCATCGGCTCCAATACGGGATTGGTCAGGATGTTCGCCGCCTGCGTATGGCCGTAGTGGTAGGGAATGAAGATCGTGTCAGGCCGAATGGACTTCACCACCAGCGACGGAACGGTTACCTCGCCCCGCCGGGTGCGCACCGTCACCCAGTCACCATCACCGATGCCCAGTGTCTTCGCGGTTCGCTCGTGTATCTCCACCCAGGGATAGGGCGCCTGCTCGCGCAGGAAGGGCGTGCGGCGTGTCTGATTGCCCGAGAGATAGTGGTAAATCACGCGCCCGGTCGTCAGCACCATCGGATACTCAGCGTCAGGCTCCTCGGCGGGCGGCAGATACGTGATCGGATGGAAGCGCGCCTTGCCATCGGGGAAGCCGAAGCTCTCTTCGTAGAGGCGCGGCGTTCCGGGGCTTTCCTCGGTAGGGCAGGGCCAGAAGACGCCGTTCTGCTGCTCGATCTTCTCATAGGTAATGCCGAAATAGTCGGCTTTGCCGCCCTTGGTGGCGACTCGTAGCTCATTGAAGATGTCGCGCGCGGAGGTGTACGGGAAGTATTCCCCCTTGCCCAGCCGCTTCGCCAG
>DASUWS010000295.1:0-16247 GCA_036378295.1 Ktedonobacterales bacterium | reverse complement strand
CCACCCAAACCATCAATCGCTGTTGCTGAACAAGACATTGGCGCCGCGCACACACAACACAACCTGTTGACCCGTCCATTCGCGTCTCTGGCGATACATGTCCCCATCAACGGCCAGCAACCGCCTGCCGTGCAGGCTGAGTCCGCTTTCCTCTTCGATCCGGGCCGCAACTCGGTGTTCTATGAAAAACAATCCAATGAGGAACGCTCGATAGCGAGCTTGACCAAAGTGATGACGCTCTTGCTGGCCAGTGAGTCTGGTAATCTCGATCAACCTGTAACTATCGGTCGCGATGCGGCTGCGCTCGTCAATAGCAACAACAGTTATATGGGGGTAAGCGCTGGCGAGCAATTCACCCTGCGCGACCTGCTCTATGGCCTCATGGTAGCGTCCGGCAATGACGCGGCGGTAGCCATCGCGGACGCCCTCGACGGCTCGGTTCCGGCGTTCGTCGCCGATATGAATCGCCGCGCGGCGCAGCTCGGTCTCAGCCGTACATCCTTTGTATCGCCTGATGGCCTGGACGACGGTAATCGCTCGTCTGCCCACGACCTTGCGGTGCTCACGGCGATTGTGCTGGGGAGGCCCGAGATAGAGCAGATAACCTCGACCCAGCAATATACTATTCCGCCCTCGGGCACGCACAGGGGTTACAATTTGGTGGGCAGCAATGATCTACTTCCGGGTGGCCGTGCGCCTTATCCCGGCGCAAATGGCGTCAAAACTGGCTACACGCTCAGCGCGTTGTATTGCCTTGCATTCTCCGCCAGTCGCGATGGGCACCTCCTGGTAGGGGTTCTGCTCGGAGAACCTTCAGCAGGTGCGCGGCTGACCGATGCGCGCGCGCTCCTCGACTGGGGCTTCGCGCAGGAATGACCAATCAGTCCGCCAGGTGTGAGCGCCGTGTTTATGGAGTGACGGTGGGGTGCGCCGACAGTCTCATGGAGATGGCCACGCGACGCGCCCCACTCTGCCACGTATTTGCGAGCTATGCACCCACTTCCACAGACAGGGCCGCGCTCCAGCGTCCCTGGCAGCCGCATCGGGATTGAAGCAGCGCAATCACCCCACCAACCACTCCCCCGATCAGCGCTGTTAGCCATCCTACACAGATCAGGCTCACGATCGCGAGGAAAGCGGCGGCGAGCAGATCCTGGAGCGGATTGCTCACCAGGATACCGGCTACCGTCGGCTGCCCTCTGAGAAAGGCCAGCACCAGGGCCATGTACCATATGAGGGGGTGAGTGATGATCCCAATAAGCGCTCCCACAGCAATCCCACGGCGGACGCTCAGGTGACCGGGCTTGATGATCATCCGCCACCAGAGGATGGGACCAAGCACCGCCGCCACCAGTGTGGCGGCGAGAGGGAGCGTCGCGACAGCTGGCGGTATCGAGAACCAATCCCACACCTGGGTGCCCGGCATCAAATACATGAGTCTGATCGCGAGGACGGCAGCGACAAAACCAGCCAGTGCGGCGGTGATCCCTACCAGGAGAAGCGTATACCCCACATCTGAGCGTTTGAAGCGGATGAGAGACATGCCAGGCTCCTTCATCGCAACTCTGTTGACCAGGCATCAGACAGTACCTATGTCAGTCATTCGACGTGTCCATAGGCTCGCCAGCTTCCATTGTACTCTGCCGCGACACTGGTGCAACAATTGGCGCGAAGAGGTTTGGATCTAGTCTGCGCTATCGAGCCCATGCCACAGAAAATCCCTCCCGTGCGGGAGGGATCTGGTTATAGACTATTGATAGTCAACGAGGGGCCAGACACACACGCCTACGTGATCGTGGATATGGTTGCGGTGCTGAGCGCCTCGCCCGCCCGCGCGGTCAGGTTCGCCTGGATGAAGCGGTCCATCTCGCCGTTCAGATAGGCCACGGTATCGGACTGCTCCGCTCCGGTACGATGGTCTTTCACCAGCGAATAGGGGTGGAGTGTCACCGTACGAATCTGGTTGCCGAAGTCCGCCTCGACGTGTATCCCTTTGAGCTGCGACGCCTCACGCTCGCGCTGCTCGATCTCCAGCTCATAGAGCCTCGACTTGAGCACACGTAGCGCCATCTCGCGGTTCTGGATCTGCGAGCGCTCGTTCTGGCAGGTGACGACGATACCCGTCGGCTTGTGGCGGATGCGAACAGCCGAATCGGTCTTATTGAGATGCTGGCCGCCCTTGCCTGTCGAGCGGAAGGTATCCACCTCCAGGTCTTCAGGCCGGATGCTGATCTCGATAGGCTCGTCGCCGATGTCGGGCATCACCTCGACCTTGGCGAAGGAGGTCTGCCGGCGATGGGCGGCGTCGAAGGGCGAGAGGCGAATCAGCCGGTGCGCGCCCGCCTCGCCCCGCAGGTAGCCATAGGCGTACGGGCCGTCCACACTAAATGTGGTGCTCTTGATGCCCGCCTCTTCACCAGGCATCTCATCCAGCAATTCGACCTTATAGCCGTGGGATTCCGCCCAGCGCATGTAGGCGCGTTGCAGCATCTGCACCCAGTCCTGGGCGTCGGTGCCGCCGTTGCCCGCGTGGATCGAGATAATGGCCGATTTCGCGTCGTGCGGGCCATTGAGCAGCAGTCGGAACCGCTGCTTCTCCAACTCGTCTTCGATCTGCGCGACTGAATCGTTGATTTCCTGTTCGAGCTGGCTATCCGGCTCGCTTTCGAGCAGCTCGGCCAACTCGTGAAGCTCGGCCAGCCGCACGTCGAGCGATTCCCAGACAAACACCTCGTCGCGCAGGCGGCTCATCAGTTGCATCTGTCGCTGCGCATGCACCCGGTCGCTGTAGAAATCCGGCGCGAGCGACTCCTCCTCGATAGCCGCTATCTGCTTTTTCTTTGCAGCGAGGTCAAAGATACACCGTTATTTCGTACACCCGGCGCTGGAGCGCTTCGATGCGGGTCAGTAATTCACTCATACCATCATTATATGCGGTAAAGCCGGGCAGCATCAAGCGGTGGGCTAGCGTGCCAGCACATCGACCAGCGCCAACATCTCGGGTGTTACCTTATTACAGGGGACAAGCGCGTCTTCCAGCGGAATGTCGGCGGTCAAACCCCTGACCCGCCCGATCACGACGCCTGATCGCCCAGCGAACAGCGCCCGCAACGCACCTAGCCCAAACCGGCTGGCCAGCACACGGTCGCGTGCAGTCGGCGAGCCTCCCCGCTGCACATGGCCGAGCACGCTCAGACGCGCATCGAACCCGCTGGGGTGGCTGCTGAGATACTCGGCAAGGTCGCGTGTGCCGGGATGCGCTCCTTCCGCGATGACGACGATGTAGTGGCGCTTGCCACGCGCATAGGTGGCGCGCACGTCCTCTGCCACAACCTCCAGATCGGCTGGGCGCTCCGGCACCATCGCCAGCTCCGCCCCTGACGCGACCGCCGCCATGATCGCCAGATAGCCAGAGTTGCGCCCCATCACTTCGACGAGAAAGGCCCGCTGATGGGATGTCGCGGTATCCTTGAGCCGGTCAATGCACTCGACTGCTGTATTCAGCGCGGTATCAACACCAATAGTCGTCTCAGTCACGGCAAGGTCGTTGTCAATGGTGGAGGCAATACCCACCGCCGGGAAGCCGAGCCGGTGCAGTGCCAGGGTTCCCTGCTGCGAGCCGTTGCCGCCAATGACTACCAGCCCCTCGATGCCCGCGTCGCTCAGCCGGGCAACCGCCTCTTCCTGCACGCCGCGCTCGTGAAACTGGGGAAAGCGTGTCGAGCCGAGGATGGTGCCGCCGCGCTGGAGAATCCCGGCAACGGCACGTGTGTCGAGCGGATCGAAGAGGCCCTGGACCAGCCCGGAGAACCCATTGCGGATGCCCAGCACCTCGACCTGTTCGGCATCTGCCGCCCGCACCAGCGCCCGCACCGCCGCATTCATACCGGGCGCGTCTCCGCCGCTGGTGACGACCGCGATTCGTTTCATGCCGCACTCCTTTTGCCGCTCAGCTCAGCATACCACCTTCTCGCAGGAACAACCAGCCCGCATAGACCATACTGGATGGTATCGGGATGCTGGCAACGACGTCATGCTGAGACATCACGGGCAGGAGATACATCGCATGTACTCTCTCTAGGCCGGGAAGTGGAGCGACGCCCATATGCGCTGATCCGCCTATCCATCTTCCATCCATCATCTCTCCATCTCTCCATCTCTCCATCTCTCCATCTATCGCCGTTTTGCCTCCCAGGCGGGCACTTCAGCGGCGCGCGCTTCATCCAGGAGCCGCTGGAAGCTGGCGTAGCGCTCTGGCGTCATCCGGCCCTCGATCAGCACGGCACGCAGCGCGCAGCCTTCTTCCTCCAGCCCGTGCGTGCAGTCCTCGTACTCACAGTTGCCCGCCGCATCACGTAGCTCGACGAAGCAGCGCGCCAGGTCTTCCGATGGCACCTGCCAGAGCGCCAACTCGCGCACCCCGGCGGAGTCGGCCAGCCATCCACCTTCCGGCAGCGGTAACAGGCGCACACCCGTCGTCGTATGGCGGCCTTTTCCTGTGGCTGCGCTGATCTCGCCCGTTCGCTGGTGCGCGTCGGGGATCAGCATGTTCACCAGAGACGATTTGCCGACGCCTGATGGTCCGGTCAAGAGCGAGACATGTCCCGCGAGACGTTCTCGAAGCTCGTTCAGCCCGTCGCCGGTGGTGGCGCTGGTGCGCAAGACGGGGTAGCCTAGCGCGCAATAGATCTGCTCGGCGGCGGCCACCTCATTCGGCTCGCCCAGATCATCTTTGTTCAGACAGATGAGCGCTGGCACATGGGCATGCTCGCAGAGGGCAAGGTAGCGGTCCAGCAGGCCAAAATGAGGCGGCGGCTCGCGCATGGCAAAGACGAGTATCGCCTGATCAGGGTTCGCGAGCAGCACCTGCTCTGTGCCAACCTCTGGGCGGGCCCGCGCCAGCACAGTACGGCGCGGCTCGATCTCTTCGATCACACCCTCTCCGTTGCCAAGCGGCATGAACCGCACCCGGTCACCGGGAGCGACCCGCGTCGGCGCCTCGGCTGGCTCATCCAGCGAGACGGATATCTGTTGCTGCTGCTGGCGAGACGATGGGGACGCGTTGCGGCGTGCGGAGCCAGGAGGCGAGGGGGGGCGTGTCCGTCGCGGCTTGCGCAGGCGACCCCGCAGCATACAGAGCCAGGATGTGCCATCTGCCGTGACCACCTCAAAGACATTCGGCGCAAGGGCAACGACCAGCCCCTCCTGGAGAGACGGCGCATGTCCGCTCTCTTGCGTGCGAGGCGCGGTATCATGCTCAGGAAGGGTCTCGTGTGCCATGCGTACTCCTGTCTCATACTATCTATTACCGTTGGGCAGCGTATCCCGTGCGCGGGGGCCGCGTCAAGGCTTTCGGCTGTCATTGCGCCTGCTATGGTATTCTCGTGAATATTCTCGTGGCACCGTTCGTAGTGGGGACCTATCATAGGATGAAGGGCTGCCCGAAAGGAGAATGCATTGGCTGGAACATCGCCATACGCCGCGCTCGATGTCGGCAGCAATACGATTCATCTGGTGGTTGCGCGTCCCACCAGCGAAGGACACGACCTCGTCACCCTGGCAGACGAGTTGGATTTGACGCGGCTCGGCGCGGATGTCGCCGCGACGGGAGCCATCGGACCGGAGCGCACCGCCCGGGCCATCGCCGTCTTACGGGCGCAGGTAGCGCGTGCCCAGTCGCTCGGTGCGCGGGAAGTGCTCACCATCGCGACCGAAGGTGTTCGCGCCGCCTCCAATGCCAGCGATTTCCTGGCAACAGTGCGTAAGGAGACGGGCATCACCCTGCATGTCATTACCGGCGATCAGGAAGCCGCGCTCACCTATTGGGGCGCGACCAGCGGCCTGCCCGCGACCGACGAGCGCCGGGCGGTGCTCGATCTCGGCGGCGGCAGCATGGAGGTGGTCATTGGCGAGGGATCGCGTATCCGCTGGCGAGCCGCGCTTCCCCTCGGCTCCGGTGCGATGCACGACCGTTATGCGCCCGCCGACCCGCCAGAACACGCCGAACTGGAGAAGGTGCGCGAGGTCGTCACCACGCACCTTGCCGCCTGCGATATGCCGCTTCCGGTCACGCGGGTGATTGCCTGTGGCGGTACCGCGACCACCCTCACCGCACTGGCCGCCCAGGCGCTGCATATCCCGGAGCCGGAGGACCTGGCCATGGGAGAGGATGCGCCGCTCCATAGCGGGCCGCATCCAAACGCGGACGGCATGCAATTGGGTCTGCTGACGCAGGATCACCTGGAGGCATTGGCATCCCTGCTCAGCGCAACGCCCGCCACGCAACTTACCGAACGGTACGGCATCCACGAGGCACGGGGACGACTGCTTGGCGCGGGCGAGGCAGTGCTGCGGGCCGCACTGGAACATCTCGGCGCCAATGCGCTCTCGGTCAGCCGGCGCGGTGTCCGCGAGGGAGCGATACTCGCCCGCCTACATGCAGGCGACGCCTGGCTCGACGCCGCCACAGCAGGCACGGGCTGGGAGCGATAGCTCCCAATTTTTCGCTCGCAGCATGCATGCCGTTAACCGCCTTAGGCGCCGGATTAGCCGCAGGTCTTCAGCCTATGTGGGTGAGCAGCGCTGTTTTGCGGTGGTGGTTCTACCCTCACGCCCGGCCCTCTCCCCCAGCCCCTCCCCTAAAGAGGGAGGGGAGCCAGAACGTGCCAGAGGATGTGCTCCCGGAGGCCACAACGGTCACCTCAGAGCCCCTCCCCTCGCAGGGGAGGGGGCAGGGGGAGAGGGTCGCCACCCGCGCACTACGTCATTGGCTACCCACCTACGGCGTGCATCCCTCAGACATGCGTTGCTTTTTGGGGCAAAGCCTCGCCAGTCGCTAATACACCACAATCGGGGTACCGATGGGCGTCCAGTCATAGAGCCATGCCATGTTGTTCTCGGGCAGATTGACGCAGCCGTGCGAGCCGCCATTGAATGCCGCGGGGTCCCAGTGCGGCAGGTTCGTGCCCGGCCCGAATTCAGCGCGCCACCACGCATCGTGGATGAAGAACCCATTGATGGCGTAGGCAATCGCATAGTTGATCGGCGTCGGAGCATAATAGAACGGCGAGCCGGGCGGCTCTGGCGATGTGAACTCGGTGTGGTAGAGCTTATACATCGCGTAATGCAAGCCAGGCCATGAAGGCAATTCCTCGCGCCCTGTCGTCACGTAGGACCACCACACCATCTTGCCATTCTCATACGCGCGCAGCGTCTGCTCGCGCAACGAGACGACAATAACCTTGCCGGTCAGGTGATAGGCGGTATTGATGAGCCATAGATCGGCGTCGTGTGGCTGGGAGTGTGGCTTTGGATCGGACAGATTGTCCTTCAGCGCGCGAAGATTGGTGAGCAGATCATTGATTTCATCGTCGGCGCTCTGATAGGACTCGAGATCATGGGCCCCGTTCAGGTTATCCTGCGCATCGCCGATACCGACCCATTGATTCGAATACTCGTAGGCGGCTGAATAGGTGCTGCCGTCATAAGGGCTTGTCAGCCTGATGCCTCCGACTGTATCCACTAGCTTCTGGAGCTGCGCGTAGTCGCTAAAGGCTTTTGCTTTGAGCAAGGGCAGCGACATCGCATCTATCTGCTGGTTGATCGCCTGGCCAAGCTCCAGGTAATCCGCCGTGCCCGAGGCGGACTTCAGCCGCGCCATATCCTGATCAAGCTGCTGTTGATAGGAAGCGATATCCTGCCCGTAGCTCTTGAGCAGGTCTATGCGTGCCTGGAAGGAGTCGAGCAGGGCAGCGCCAATATATGGGATCGCCTCAGCCTGGTCGGCCATCAACTGCACGATCTGGCCGTCGATCACTTCCACCAGTTTGGCGTAGCGGTCAGCGGGCAGACCGGCCCGTATCGCGTCGAGGTTCTGCTGATACTCGATCTGGCCCAGCGCCGAGTTCATGCCAGCATTTTGCAGCGTGCGCAGAATGGTCTTGAAATCCTGCAGCTTTTGATACGCTGGCCAGAGCGCGTGGAGCGCTGCGGTCTGCTGCTGGGCGGTTGTGTCTACTTTCGCGAAGTCGCCCGCGGTCTTTGCGGCGTTATAGTCCTGTACCGCCTGATCGAGCCGCGCCTGATAGACATCGATCTCGCTGAAGCCCTGGCCGCGAAGCTGCGTCACTGCCTTGGAGAACGCCTGAATGTCATCGTTCGCCTGCTTCTGGAGCGTCTGCAGGGCATTTTGCTCGATGCTGATCAATTGATTGTAGAGCAGCGTATAGTTCGCGGAGGCATCCTGATAGTTGTAGTTGAAGCCACCTTCTCCCGACGCTATCTCTCTCTCCTGAGCGGCGATAGGTTGCAGCATCGAGTCTGGCAGCCCCAACCCGGTGCGGGCGTGTTGAAGCTCGCCGTCGAGGCGGGCCTTGTTCTGCTGTGCCGCCGCCTGGTTAGGATCGGGCCCGCAGCCAGCCAGCATCACGCTCACCACCACAACCACAAGCAGCGCCATCACCCAGCGGGGCGTCCGGCGAGGCGTGCCAGAGAGTGCATTTCGCGGCCAACGTCCAACCATGCTTGACCGAGCCTCCTCATACCCAGACAGATACCAGACAGCGGACGCGCCCATCATGTCTTGTGGCGCGTGTCATGCAGCGTCAGCGTCCCAACGTGCGCGGCAAGCTGCCACCGCGCCTTCTTTAGTGATAAACGTACAGGGAAGTCCAGGGGAACATCAGTTACCCTGGTGTACTTGCGGAATATGTGGGGGCCAGTTGCTTGCGTGAGGTAACGCGGAGCGGCCCACCATGCACTTCCGTTTCCAAAGCGTGGGACGAAGTGATGGTGGGGTTCTGTGCTTCGGCTGACCCGAAATGGTGTGGAGAGGCTTCCGGCTACGTGGCTACTGGCCGAACGGACCCGGTCCGCCGAACCCGCCCAGGCCACCCAGCCCGCCCAATCCGCCGCCTAGACCGCCGAGACGCCCTCGGCGGCCTTTCTTGCCCTGCTGCATGGCCATCACCTGCTTCATCATCGTCTGTGCCTGACGGAACGATGCGAGCAACTGGTTGATGTCCTGTGGGGTGGTGCCGCTGCCCCGCGCAATACGACGCTTGCGGCTCCCGTTAAGAATCTCGGGATTGTGGCGCTCTTCGGGAGTCATCGAGAGGATGATCGCCTCGGTCATCTTCATCTGGTCGCCTTCCAGCGCCTCCTTGACCTGTGGGTCACTGAGCGCCTTGCCCATGCCGGGGATCATCTCAAGGAGCTGCGCCATCGGTCCCATCTTGCGCACCTGGCGCATCTGCTGCAGGAAATCTTCGAGGTCAAACCGCCCGCTGCCCATCTTCTTGGCCATGGTTGCGGCCTGCTTCTCGTCGATCTGCTCGCGGGCGCGCTCGATGAGCGACACCACATCGCCCATGCCCAGGATGCGCGTTGCCAGGCGGTCAGGATAGAACTGCTCCAGCGCGTCGAGCTTCTCGCCCGTGCCCATAAATTTGATCGGCACACCCGTCACCTGGCGCACAGAGAGCGCCGCGCCGCCACGGGCGTCGCCATCCATCTTGGTGAGGATGAGGCCGGTCAGCCCGACAGACTTGTTGAATTCGTCAGCCACGCGCACGGCATCCTGTCCGGTCATGGCATCCACGACGAGCAAGACTTCCTGAGGCTGGGTGCGCTGGCGGATGGTAGCCACCTCGCCCATCAGGTCTTCATCGATATGCAGGCGGCCAGCGGTATCGAGAATTAGCACACTCAACGCCTGCTCGCGCGCCCATTTGACGCTGCGCTGGGTGATGTCCACTGGCTTATTGCCCGCTGGCTCGGCATAGACAGGGATATCAAGCTGCCGCCCGATCTGCTGCAACTGCTGGACGGCGGCGGGTCGCTGCATATCGGCGGCGACCATGCCTGGCTTCTGGCCGTTCTTGCGGAACCAGTTGGCCAGCTTGCCCGCGTGGGTCGTCTTACCAGAACCCTGCAGGCCGACAAGCATGATGATGGTGGGCGGCGCTCCGGCAAACTGAATCTTGCCGCTGCCCTCCTCCTCGCCACCGAGCATCGTCACCAACTCTTCGTGGACGATGCCAAAGATTTGCTGCGCCGCCGTGACGCCGCTCATCACCTCCGTGCCGACGGCAGCCATCGCGCGCTCCTGCACCCGCGCGACGAACTGCTTGACCAGCTTGAAATTAACATCGGCTTCGAGCAGCGCCTGGCGCACCTCGCGCATCGCCTCGGTCACGTCCTGCTCGGTGATTCGCCCCTTGCCACGCAAACGCTCGAAGACGCTTTCGAGCCGCTGAGAGAGACTTTCGAACATCTAGCTGTAACCTCCTGCCCGGGAGGGGAATAAAAGCATCATAATGGATTCGTCGCTGAGCGCTGGCGACTCACGTCGCGCCTATGGGTTGCTACGCAACCGCAAAGCCCGCCTGCGCGGGCTAGAGTAGAGTGCGCTCGACGATATCACTCATACATTCAGCATTCTAAAGAGTACCAGCCCAGTATATCATGGGCCAGACGAGGACCGAGCGCGCGTGGGAACTTCGCGGCCAATTGTGGCGTCTCCATGCTTGCATGCTACACTGTCGATATAGTGCGTTGCATCAGCAAGGAGTCGCCACAGATGGATAGGTCGCATCCTCGACGACGCGCATGCTCGCGCCTGGCTGGCGCATCGCTACTCTTGACCATCATTGGCCTGCTCGCGGGCTGTGCACTGCCCTGGGTGCCCGCCTATAGCAGTTCTTCTTCCCGCATAGATAGCCATCCTGCACCACCAGCGTATGTATGGAGACAGGTAATACCGCCGCCAGCGACGCCACAGGAGGCATTTACAGCGGGCGTTAGCCAGTTGAAGCTATGCCTTGCCAGTAGCATCCCTGCGCGCTCGGTGACAACCACCTGGCTGGTGGCTGGGCCGACCTATGGCGTGGTGCTCTTGCGCGCTGACTGCTCGAACCAGCCGCAGGATACGCGTCAGGGAATCGCGATCTTGCCCATCGCTCGCGACAAAGATGCCCCGCCGAAGTGTTCAGCCTGGGTGCTGGGGAACGGGGGCATCGTGACGCGACAACTCCCCGCCGATGCGAAGCTGAGTCCGATGGCGTATCAGATTCCTTCGTGGCTGCCGCTGCCGAACGGCACCTACCAGCCCGAGACCTTGGGGGGTGGGATTGTGCCCTCAGCGTTGTTTTCATTAGAATCCAGCACGCGGCTCTTCATCACGGGGCGCTTTGCGGGGAGCGCGACCCAGCCCGCTGGCGTGGAGACGGTCAACGTGGGCGGGCGCTCCGGCTGGCAGGTGAGCGACCAGGGTATCGTCACGGTCACGCTCCCACTGGCGGATGGCTGGACATTCTACTTCTCCGGCACGGCGGACGCCGCGACGATGAGGAGCCTTGCCAGCGCCTCGCTCTCGCATCTGGATACGCTGCTGCCAAGGCCGCCGTCGCTGCAGGCGCCAGCCTGTTAGCTGGCGGGGGATGTCGTTTCTGTTGGTTCCCCTCGCACGACCGCGATGCGGCTGAGGTGGGGAGACGCGGCGGCAATGTAGTCGCTGGTCCGCAAGACCATCGAGCGGTCCAGACGCGCGGCGTTGAAATAGATCTCGTCGTTCTCAAGCAACAAGGGATCAGCGATCAACTCAAGCTCTGGGGTGAAGGAGAACGGGAGAATCGTGCCCGCGACACTGCCCGCCAGCCGCTCGGCAATCTCTGATGAGGCAAACGCGACGTAAGTGCCGCCCTTCAGTGCCTTGACGGCCTGCAGGTCTACCTGCATATCGCCTGGAACCACCGCCAGCACGTACCGGGTAACTTTCTTCCCGATCTTGACCATCAGGACGATGCACTTCGCCGCCTGTGCCAGCCCATTGCCGCGCATCGCACTCACAAGCTCTGTCCGCCCCTCAGGCGCGTGATCGATCAGCCGGTAAGGGACTCCACGCTCGTCGAGGACGGCAATCAGCCGCTCGTACATATCATTCTGGTCCATGCCGACCCGCTTTCATGATCTTGTTTCTCGTCGTCTTTACGCCAGCATGCCGGGGTCCGTGTTCCCCCCACACACCACCACACCCACCCGCTCGCCCGATGCGGGCCGGTACACCCCGCTCAGCAGCGCCGCGCTGGCTGCCGCCCCACCTGGCTCCGCGACGATTCGCAGGTCGCTCCAGAGTGTTTGCTGCGCGGCCCGAATCTGTTCATCGCTGACCAACGCCACATGGTCCACATAGCGTTTCGCGAGCGCAAATGCCGCCGTTCCTACCCGCGTGGCCCCCAGGGAATCCACCGCGATACCGCCTACAGCCACATCAACCGGGTCTCCTGTCTCAAGCGCCGTGGCCAGCGTTGGCGCTCTCTCTGGTTCCACCCCAACGACGCGCACCCGACCCTCAAACCATGCGGCGATTCCCGCGATCAGACCGCCTCCTCCGACCGCAACCAGCACGGTATCCAACTCGCTGGCTTGTTGCGCCAACTCATAGCCGACGGTGCCCTGCCCGGCGATCACCTCGGGCTGGTCATAGGCATGCACCACCAGCGCGCCCGTCTGGGCCGCGCGAGCCTGGCTGGCAAGCAGCGCTTCGCCATAGTTGGCGCCCGCGAGCGTGACCTGCGCGCCATAGCGGCGGAGGCGTTCCACCTTCACGGGAGGGCAGCCTTCCGGTACATAGATCTCGGCCCGGTGGCCCAATCGCTGTGCGGCGTAGGCGACGGCGGCCCCATGATTGCCGCCCGACGCCGCGATGATTCCCGCTGGTGGCACTTGCTGACTCAGAATACGGTTGAAGGCTCCCCGTGCCTTGAAGGAGCCTGTATGCTGAAGGTATTCGAGCTTAAGGACGACATGAGCAGGAAGTCCCCAGACGTTTTCTTCCAGATGGATAATCGGCGTTCTACGCACATAACCGGCGATGCGCGTGTGTGCCGCTTCGATCTCAGGGCGCATAGATTCTCCTCATATCTCTCATTCGCTGCATATTCCTGGCAGGCATAGGCTCGACGCATAGGCTCGATGTACCAGCCAGACATACTACCCAACACGCCTGATACAGATGGCGCCGGGTATCATTGGCAGAAAACAAATGGCATGCTAGAATCCTGCCATAGTGGATGAGATTCTGCCAGTGGCAGAAATGACAGGTGGCATCAGGAAACTGCCATGCATACAGTCGTCGCGGTGGCCTACGATGCCGTCAACCCATTCGAGCTTGCGGTGGCGACGGAAGTCTTTGGCGTCGAACGCCCGGAGCTTGGGATCCCGTGGTATCGGTTCCTGATCTGTACTGCTGAGCCGCGCGGCATTCGCACCTCGGTTGATATGGTGCTCAGCACGCCGTATTCCCTGCGCGATGTGGCTCAGGCGGATACCGTGATCGTTCCCAGCTCGCGCCCGGGCGTCGTCCCGGTTCCAGATGCGCTGCTCGATGCATTGCGCCTGGCTTACGACCGGGGCGCCCGCATGATCGCGTTCTGTACGGGCACGTTTGTGCTGGCCGCGGCAGGGCTGCTGGATGGCCGTCGTGTCACGACGCATTGGGCCTGGGCAGAAGATCTCGCGGCACGGTATCCCGGCGTGAAGGTTGACCCGCAGCGGCTCTACATAGACGATGGACAGGTGTTGACCTCCGCTGGAACGGCTGCCGCGATTGATCTGTCGCTGTATATCGTTCGCCAGGATTATGGCGCGGCGGTCGCGGCGGCGATTGCCCGCCGGATGGTTGTGCCGTTGCATCGTGATGGCGGCCAGGCCCAGTATATCGAGACCCCTCTCCTCCCTCTGCCAGACGCGGGAGACGCTTTCGGTGAGACGCTTACGTGGGTGGCGAGTCACCTGGGCGAGGATTGCACCGTTGAGCGCATGGCGGCTCGCGCTTGCATGAGCCCGCGAACGTTCGCCCGCCGCTTCCATGCCACGCTCGGCACAACGCCCCATCACTGGCTGCTCCAGCAGCGTGTTGCGCTGGCACAGCGGCTGCTTGAGACGACGGATGAACCTGTCGAGCGTATCGCTCTGCGTTGTGGCTTTCGCTCAGCCGCCACGCTACGGCCGCACTTTCAGCGGCTGACGCATGTCTCGCCCCAACTGTATCGCCGCACCTTTCAGCACGAGAAGATGGGAGAAGCAGTCGCAGATACCAGACGCTAGCGAGACATGACGGCACACTGGCGTAATAGCGTGACGGCGGATTAGGAGGGAAGGCGCGCCAGGACGGTCTCCCAGATGATGTCGGCCAGCGCGTCGGGCGGCTGCGTGGCATCCAGCACGAGCATGCGCTCTGGCTCGGCGGCGGCAAGCTCCAGGTAGCCCGCGCGCACCCGCTGGTGGAACGCCAGGCTTTCGGCGTCGATGCGGTTCCATTCGCCGCCATTCGCAGATGCCGCCCTCTTGCGCTCCTGCCCCACCTCGGCGGGTATATCCAGCAAGAGCGTCAGGTCAGGACTCAGGCCACCGGTCACCATATCTTCGAGCGTGAGAATCGCCTGCATGTCGAACTCGCGTGCTGATCCCTGATAGACACGGGTCGCGTCGGTGTAGCGGTCGCAGACGACAATCTCGCCCGCCGCCAACCGCGCGCGAATCGCGGGGACGTGCTGGGCGCGCGCGGCAGAGAGCAGCAGCGTCTCGGTCAGCGGAAGCATCTCCTCGGCGGGTATATCTCCCGGCGCCAGGCCCGCGTCGGAGAGCACGATACGGCTCGGTTCGGGATGCAGCAGGAGCGCGCGAATCGCCCCGGCGAGCGGAGTGCCGCCCGGCTCGCGTGTCAGCCAGACCGCGCGGCCACTTGTGCGCAATCGCTCGGCCAGCCGCACCGCCTGGGTAGTTTTTCCGGCGCCTTCGATGCCTTCCAGTGTCAGAAACATCGCATCACACCCTGTCATACCTTCTGGTGACCCGCGCGCACTCCCTCGCTGCCATCGGGCAACTGGACTATCTCGAAGTCGCCGAAAAGAACAGGCGCCTCTTGCTGCATCACGCGGCAGAGCTTGACGGCGAACTTACGGATTTCCGGCTCGGCGCCCTCGCCGCCACGCAGCGTGATGATCCAGCGCAGGGCGCGAGCGTTCGCGGAGAACAGCATCTTCGTCTCGGTGGCGTTCGGCAGCACACTCCGCGCCGCCTCTTTCGCCATCTTCAGCCGCTGCGTTCGTGGCAGGTCCGCGTGCTGCTCCTGCACCTTCCGCGCCAGCGCCGCCACCAGTTCTTTATAGGCTTCGTGCGACGCCTCCACCGACCGCTGCCAGATGGCGTGCAGCTCCGGGTCACTGGCGATGATGCCCGGCTCAACGAAGTCGGCGGTAGATTCGTCTACGTACCGCTGGCTCAGCTGAGAAAATCCGGTGCCAGCACGATGTCGCACCAGCTCATGGGTCAGGCTGCGCGAGATGCCTGTGAGCAGCAGGTCCCAGACGGCATGCTCCAGCACCGAGCCGTGCTCCTGATTGATGAGATTGCCAATATAGGCGCTATTGGTCCGGCGAAACTGCTTATCTCCGAATGAGAGATAACACACACGGCCCGCCAGCTCGACGATGAGCTCGGAGCTATTCTCGGAGTCGGTGTCCCAGTACGTCTCATGATCTTTCAGGAAGCGCTGCACTTCGGCGCTATCCAGCGTCTGGCGCCCTACGACATAAATCTCCGGCTCGGTCACGATGCGCATCGGTTCGGCTCTCTCTCTCGGTGGACGTATATCTCGGCGGCTTGGTACTATGTGACCATTATTCAAGCATCCAGGACAGTATGATACCATGCACCCGCCGCGTCGAGACAACGATACAGGAGCATGGCACGCCAGGATTGTGCCGTACGAAGTGAGGAAACAAGCAGTGCTATCGCAATGGTTGCAGCTTCAGTGGTTTATCCTTCCGGTACTGGCGATTCCCCTGGCCATTCTGCTTGGAATGCGCCGGGCCAATGGCGCGATCATCGTGAGCAGCACGGGCGCAATCCTCGGGGTCGTATTCGACGCGCTTCGCGCCACTGCCAATCCCTTCGCCTACAGAATGCTGGACTATAACTCCCCGGAATTGCTCGTATCCCAGGCAGGCCGTTATCTGTTCCTGGCCGCCTGGGCGCTTGCTCTTGCGTCCTCGGTGCGGGCGCGTCCCTGGCCCTGGTTTGCGCTGATCGTGGGCGCGGGCTATCTTTCGTTTGCCGTCACACTGCTCCCGAACGTACAGTTGGGCGCCTGCGCGTCCGGCATAGGGGATTCTGCCTGCCCGCAGCCCAACCAAGTATTCATGCTGCTCCTTGTGCTGGCGCAAGCGGTTGGCCCTATCGTCACG
>DASUWS010000294.1:0-21081 GCA_036378295.1 Ktedonobacterales bacterium | reverse complement strand
CGGGTTGGATGGCAGCGACCGCTCCACCTGGCAACAGCTCGAAGTGCATATCTTCGAGGAGCTGCTGCAACGTGACGCCCGCTACCAGCAGCGATCAGGCGAATGGGCGAAGCTGGTGGCCTCGCTCAAACAGATGGCGCTTGGCGGCGAACCGGCGGAGCAGATTGTCCGCCGGCTGCGCGACGAGCGTGCCCGGCTGTTGTCTTAATCGTTTGCAGGTGTTGTGCGCGCCTGCTCGATGGCTATGCGTAGCCCATCATAGTCGATGGTCGCGAAGCTGGTCGTATCCACCTGGTAGAGTATGCCGCCAATAGACAGCGGTTCGATGTGCCCACCCAGCAGCAATTCGCGGTGCTCATCGAGGTTGTGCGTCTCGACGTGTCCCGGATGGCGCTCTGTGGAGAGCGCCCGCTGGCAGTAGCGCTGGTAGAGCGTTGGGCCGTCGGTCACGCACAGGATCTGGAACGGCGTGAACGGGTAGGTCTGCTGGAGGTCGAGGAAACGCTGCGTATCGCGGTCGGGGACAAAGTTGCACTCGACGATGCACGGTTTCTGGGCGCGTAGCTGCTCTTCCAGCAGGAGAAAGAGCAGGGCAAGAGTCGCTCCACTCAACCGGCGCGACCACTCACGGTCACTCCAGCCAAGCGTATCGAATAGTGTCTCCTTGATGGCGTCCTTGGCCAGCAAGGGCAGGCGCAGATCACTGGCGAGCCGCCGCGCCAGGGTTGTCTTGCCGGTGGCCGGAAGCCCATTCACCAGGATGACCAGCGGCTGCGGCATGCATACGTCTCTCAATCAGACCAGGGGCAGCCATACAAAGCCCGAAGAACTACACCACCTCAAGGACGTGTGCGCACTTCTCCTGCGCACTTCTCTGGAGCGAACTAGCCGTAGAGCTTCAGCCTACGGCTAATCCTGATGCCTGTCAGTGCATTTGTCCGCGAGGGGATCTGGGTGGCGGGGTTTAGCCGTGGCATGCATGCCGCGGAGGTTGATGTACCTCCGCGACAGGTTGCTAAATCTCGTCTTCGGCTGCGTCGTCCTCATCCTCGACCGCGGCCGCCGCCGGAGCGACCGCCGCGCGGATCTGTTGCTCGATGGCATCGGCGACATCAGTGTTCTGGCGCAGGTACTCCTTGGCGTTCTCGCGGCCCTGCCCGAGCCGAATATCGCCCACAGAGAAGAACGCGCCCGCCTTCTTGATGATGCCCATTTCCAGGCCAACGTCAATCAGGCCGCCCTCGCGTGAGATGCCTTCGTTGAACATGATGTCGAACTCAGCCACGCGGAAAGGCGCCGCGACCTTGTTCTTGACCACCTTCACCCGCGCCCGGCTGCCTACGACCTCGGTTCCAGTTTTGATCGAGTCGATGCGGCGGATATCCAGCCGGACCGAGGAGTAGAACTTCAGCGCGCGCCCGCCAGGCGTCGTCTCGGGCGAGCCGAACATGATGCCGACTTTCTCGCGCAACTGGTTGGTAAAGATGACCGACGTCTTGGAGTTGTTGATGGCGCCGGTCAGCTTGCGCAGCGCCTGGCTCATCAAGCGCGCCTGCAAACCGACGTGGGCATCGCCCATCTCGCCCTCGATCTCGGCCCGTGGCACCAGCGCGGCCACCGAGTCCACAACGACCACATCCACCGCGCCACTGCGCACCAGCATCTCGACAATCTCGAGCGCCTGCTCGCCGGTATCGGGCTGCGAGATCAGCAGGTCGTTGACGTTGACGCCGACCCGCTCGGCATAGCCGGGATCGAGCGCGTGCTCCGCATCGACAATCGCGCAGATGCCGCCGCGCCGCTGGGCATTGGCGATGACGTGCAGACAAAGTGTTGTCTTACCGGAACTCTCTGGCCCATAGATCTCGGTGACGCGTCCCCGCGGGACACCACCAATACCGAGTGCCAGATCAAGCATGATCGAGCCGGTAGGAATAGATTCGATTTTGACGTGCGCCCGGTGCTCGCCGAGCTTCATGATAGCGCCTTTGCCAAAGCGCCGCTCGATCTGAGAAACCGTCAACTCCAGCGACTTCTCGCGTTCGCTGGCGCTTGCGCCATAAGCCACCGTGGCGGTGGTATTGCTGCCGCGATCTGCAGGCATGCTAGCTCCTCTTTCACTCGCCCGGTTCTCAATTCTCATATGAGCGGGCGCAACCTTCTTCCCATGGAAGAAGCCAGGTTAGGATGTTGGGGAGAGATGGTCGCCGGATACATTGCGCCTGTCCTAAATTACTAGAACATACGTACGATTTTATGCGATTTCTGGTCCGGCGTCAATAGTCCTTTCTTTTCGGGCTATTGCCGACCGGAAGCCCAGGCCCTCGCATGACGTTCGGGGCTTTGCCTGGTCGCGGCTCGACACGTCCTGGCGTCCCGGCGTATGTCCTGGTATGTCCTGGTATGTCCTGGTATGTCCTGGCGCGTCACTGGCTGGCGTCGCTCTCCTGAAACTGTTCCAGATTAGGTGTGATCTCGAATACCCGGCTGATTTCCTCGTCGTGGCTGGCCTCGTGCCGCAGCAAGAGCCGCAGCAGCCCACCGACGCTCGGCCCGCGTGAGGTGACAACCGATTCGTCTTTCTGGTCGGCTAGTTTGCCCGCGTGCGCCAACTCAGGGAAGCGCCTTTCTCGCCAGTGCTCGCCGCCTGGGCCAATCGCGCCGGCCAGCACCCGGTCTGGTGAGGCCTGCAACGCAGACATCAGGTCGTCGCGAGTGATGTTGGAGTAGCGGCGCATGGCGCGAGCATTGTAGGCGTCCACATCGCGGAGCGCGTCGATGAGCACGGGAGGCAGCGCCCGCAACCGGCTGATCTCGAAGACGCCAACTGCCCATTCGTCCCAGGCGAGAATGTGGGCCAGCAGGTCATGCAGCGAGCGATCCCCAGGCAGCAGCGGCTCTTTCCAGCGGTCTTCCTTGATCTGGTCGGCCAGTGCCATGGTAGTCAACCGTTGCTTATGCAGCGCATGTAGAATATCATCGGTGCTCACGACATCCTCCGCTGAGATATCCCAGACAACCCCCGCCGTCATGAGCTGCCATGCCATTCATTACAGCTTACAGCTCGCGACGGCCTTCCAGCGCCCTGCTGAGTGTGCCCTCGTCGGCGTATTCCAGGTCACCGCCAATGGGCAGCCCACGCGCCAGACGTGTCACCTTCAGATCAGGCCGCCCAATCAAAGGAGCGATATAGGCCGCGGTATAGTCACCCTCGTAGTTGGGATTGGTAGCCAGAATCACCTCGCGCACTGGCTCGTCGTCGTCAGTGGCGTTGCTGGCATTAGCGCGCGTGCGAGCCACCAGCTCGTCAATGCGCAGATCGCGCGGACCGATTCCCTCGATGGGCGAGAGCGCCCCATGCAGCACGTGATACAACCCCTTGAATGCGCCTGTCTTTTCGAGCGCCAACACGTCCAGCGGCTCCTCCACCACACAGATGATATGGCGGTCTCGCTGGCTGTTGGCGCAGATGGGGCAGGGATCGGTCTCAGTGAGATTGTAGCAGATGGAGCATTGGATAATGCTCTCTTTCACCTGCGTAATGGCCTCTGCCAGTCGTCGCGCCTGCTCGGCGGGGCTGCGCAAGATGTAGAAGGTGAGGCGCTGCGCTGTCTTTGGTCCAATGCCCGGAAGCTTGGCCAATTCCTCGATCAGCGCCGTCACCGAAGCGGACGTTGTTTGCATTGTATGCTCTTCTGCTCGCGGTTCCCCGGAAAACGTGCGCCGCTAGAACCCCATGCCCGGCGGCAGTTTCATACCACCCGTCATCGAGGTCATGATCTTTTGCTGCGCATCTACCACTTTCGCGAATGCATCCTGGCAGGCCGTCAGAATCAAATCTTCGAGCATGCCCACATCCTCAGGATCAACCACTTCCTGACTCAACTTGATGGCTGTCACCTCGAAGCGGCCAGTCATCGTGACCTGCACCGCGTCTCCACCGGACGTGCCGGCAAAAGTGCTGTTCTGCAGGTCCTCCTGCATTTTCATCAGCTTCGACTGCATCCGCTGGAGGTCTTTCATATTGAATCCCATAACCGGGCACACTCCTTTTTTTCTGGGAATTGCAGGCACACGGCCATGCATCGGGTAGACGTGGGGAACCATGAGCGCACCTGCCAGGGTGTCGCTCACCCCGACCCGCGCGCACGAACCGTATGCATTCTACCACTTCTTATGAAGGGTGCCCACGACGGTAGTGCGCCCGCGTGGCGCAGGTAGGAAGTATGCTCTATATGTTGAGTCCGTGAAAGGAATACGCCCGGCGTAGGGGATGTTCGCGCTCCGGCTGATTTGACACTCTCGGGGCGATGTGGTAGCGATAGATAGCCAGCATACGCCAGCCGTCATACACGCATGCTATCATGCCCGCGATGATATCTCCGGGGTCTTGCGGCTGTATACGTTCGAGAAGACGGTCGAGCGAGCATCTCGCTTCTAAGGAGCAGTACCGTGGCCGATACGCCAGAAACCAATCCCTCCAGCCAGCCTGCCGCATCCCCCGCGCCTCAGAATCCCGCCGAGCCAGCAGAGCCAACGCGCCTGCCAACAGCACTGGTCTATGATCCGGCTATGCTCGATCACCGCGTGCCGGAGGAATTTCCAGAGGTGCCAGAGCGGTTGGAGCGTGGCATCGCAATCATCGAGGCCCTGATCGCGGAGGAGACATTGCCCGCCGAGCGCGTGCTGCGGCTGGACGCCCGACCCGCCACCCTCGACGACCTCACCGCCGTCCATACGCCCGCGTATGTCACCAAAGTACAGATGGCGGTCGAGCGGCTGAAGGAGCGCGGGGGCGACGATATGGACCCGGTCAAGTTCGCCACCGACGTCTATATCTCACCCGGCAGCTACACCGCCGCCACCCTTGCGGCGGGCGCGCCGCTCGTTGCGCTGGATGCCATCGGCGAGGGCCGCGCCCATAACGGCTATGCGCTGGTGCGCCCCCCGGGCCATCACGCCCGCCCCGGGCAGGCGATGGGCTTCTGTCTCTTCAACAACGTGGCGGTTGCCGCCCGCTACGCGCAGAAGCGCTGGGGCTGGCAGAAAGTGCTGATCGTGGACTACGACGTGCATCACGGTAACGGCACCCAGGAAATGTTCTATGACGATGGCGATGTCGTCTACTTCTCGACACATCAGTTCCCCTGGTATCCCGGAACGGGCGCCTCAACGGAGATGGGCGAGGGGGCGGGCAAGGGCGCGACGATCAATGTGCCGCTGCCCCCTGGCTCTGGCTGGAGCGTGTATGATCCCATCTTCCGCCAGGTGCTCTGGCCGGTTGCTGACCGTATGAAGCCCGATCTAGTGCTGCTCTCGGCGGGCTTCGATGCCCACTGGAAAGACCCTCTTGGCGATATGCGCCTCTGCAACGCGGACTTCTCCGACTTGACGCTCGAAGTGGCCGAGATTGCCGACCGCTACTGTAACGGGCGGCTGGTGGTGGTGCAGGAGGGTGGCTACAATCTCGACGCGGCGACCCAGTGTATGGCGACGACTCTGGTGGCATTGACGGGCAGCGATGGTGTCCTGGATTCATTGGGCCTGCCCCCGCCAATGAACTCCCGTTGGAACGACGAGGCCATTATCAGCGCGCTCTATCAACTGCATGACCTGGCAGGCTACCGCCGCAAGCCGCGTCGCCAGGGCAAGCGGGCCACCCCGGAGCAGCAGACGCCCTCCACGACCGAGTGAGGAGGTGACGAGCACCTGTCCGCTCCCTCCTGACGATGAGGAGAGAGCGGAAGTGTGGTTGTGCGCTACTTCGCCTCGGTGGCGATCAGCATGATGACGGGCTTGCCGTCGCTCACCTGAAGCCACGGCGTCAGCGCCCCGTTGAGGAGCGGATCAGTCAGGCTGATGACGCCGCCGCGCAACGCGAAAGTCCGCGCGCCTTTCTGCGTGGAGCCGTTGGGCAGAACCATGCCCGCATTGGTGACCAGGCTGTGGTGAACGATCACGCCGTTGCTGTGCACGTCCACAACCCAGACCTCGTGGCTGGTAATCTCGCCATCGGTACTGGCGGCATCCTGTGTGATATAGAGATGGTCGCCTGGTGCTGAGAGCGTGAGCTGAAGCGACCCGGTGAAGCTGGTGCCCGGGAGCGCGACAGGCCCGCCGAGCGGCACATCGCCCATGAGCGTCGGCCCCTGGTCGCTGGCATCCAGAATAAAGCAGTGAGCATCCGGGCTGCCCGTGACGAGATACAACTGTGGTGTCTCGCTGTTATTGCCGCCGAGCAGCCTGGCCAGGGTAAAATCTCCCGGCAGCGCAAGCTCCTGGGCAAGCGCGCCCGTAACCGCGCTGAAGCGGCGGATGAGGGCGTAGTGTTGCTGGTTCTGGTCGGTCAGCGAGAGGACATCGAAAAGCCACTGGCCATCAGGCGAGAGCGCCAGCGTGCCATGCAGGCCCGAGGAGACGGTCATGTTGCTCGTACTCATATACGGGATGGCCGATGGAAACGCCGAGATGGGCAGGCTGCCGGGAGGCGGAGGCAGCGGCACGTAGGTATCAAAGCCCGGTGCGAGCGCTGCGGTCACCGTACCGCTGGCCAGGTTCACGACCAGAACACTGGGTGTACCGTTCAGTTGATAGGGCAGGTCCAGCCCGATATATGCCGCGGAGCCATCCGGTGAGATCGCCAGCGAGGTGGCGTTGATACTCGCCGGGATCGCCTGGCCTCCTGGAAAAGTGAGCGGCGTGATGTGGGCGACTTTGCCTGTGCCCGCATCGAAGCTGACCAGCGCCTGGCGTCCATCCTGAGCGGCAGCCGTCATCTCCAGCACTCTGCGTCCGCTCATCCCCACGGCCACTGGCAGCTGATTCGCCCGGGCCACGTGGAGCGTTTCGCCTGAGGCAGGCAGAGAACGAAGCACGGAGCCGGTGTGCTCGTCCACTGCGATGATCTCGGCCACCTGCCATGTGTGACCTGTGCCATCCTTGATGGGAACCAGCTTATTCGTCTCAGCGTAGAGGACACCCCCACGCGCGGCGGCAGGAACGTCCGTCAGACTGTTCTGGGAGCGCGAGGTGACGCCGGCAATGGCTGGGTACAGAAACGCGATTGCCAGAAAGAGGGCGATGACGGCAATGCCAAGCAGCCCCGTCAACACGATGACGCCGAAGCGCCCAAGCCGCGCCACGAATCGCGCGATCTCTTGCACGGTACGCCGCGAGCGCACATGTACGCGCACGCTATCCCGCAGATCTGCTACGTGGGGTACCGGCTCGGTGCCGAGTGAGGAGAGCATCTCATACGGCATGCGCAATGCCCGCGAGCGGGCGCTGCACGTCTCGCAAAACAGCAGGTGCTCGCGCACATGCTTCGCGATTTCGGGCGGAAGCTCACCCGCGAACTCCGCGACGAGCATTTCGGGATCGAGGGGACACTTGATAGTCTGTGTATGCATGCGCCGGGTTGTTACCCGTGCGATACGCGCAGGTGGAGTCATCGTATCCGCCATCCCAGGCTCCTTGTATGAGCGAACGGGCGATCATGCCTGTTCCGAAACTGATAAGTGCGTTGAGTGTCTGTAATGGGTCATGTGTCAGAGAACGGCTTGAAATTAGGATGAGTATTTGCTCCGTGTTGTCTGTATGACCACTTTGACAACGACGAAAACCGCGACTGCCAGGCTGCTGGTGCACTTCCGCTTCCCGGCTTCCCAACTGGGCAAAACAATCATTGTTTGAGACGAATGATATACGCTGCCAGATGCGGAAACGAAGAGAGCGGTAAGAAACCACTCTCTGTAACGGCGCGCGCCAGTGAGCGCCGAGACGCTAAGAACGGTACGGTGGGGTCAGCACAGGAACCAGCGTTGTCTCTGTTGCCATCTCCACCTGTGCCGGGGCTGCCGGGGGCGAGGTGTCGCTCGCGGTCGTCTCGGGGCCCGTCTCCGGCGGGTGGGCCACGGACCATGCGGAGAGAATGGGGACCATCGTCGGCTGCTCCAGCCAGGAGTCGTCGGGCACATCACTCCTGCCGTCTTCGGCGGTTGTGTCGTTTGCTCGATATGCAGGCCGGGTGTCGCTTGGCACGACGGGGAGCGCATCAACGACGGTGGGCAGAGGGGCGCCCCTTGCTGGTGCGGTAATCGGGACGGTGATGGGGGCGGAGGCGGCGGGCGCCGAGACGTGGTTGCCTTGCGGCTCCGGAAAGTCCGTTCCTGCGTCTGCGTCGCCCGGATCGCTGGACGTGTAGACCGGAACTTCCCTGTGCGGCGGAGATGCCTCCTCTGGCTCCGGATAGCTGGGGATGGGAGCCTGCCTCTCGTCCAGCGCATCCATCACGTCGCTGGCGGTCGCGGGCAGGCGCTGGCTCTTCGCGCCATACGCAATCTCGTTGGGGACGCCGAGATTGGTGACGGTGGCCTCGTAGCGATGCGCGAACATCTGCAACCCTTGCACGATGCGGCGGCGCGCGGCGCTTGGACGAATCCCAAGTGCCTTGGCCACTTCTGTCTGATTCAGCCCCGCAACCAGATGCAGCGCCAGGCATTGCGCATCGCCATAGGGTAGCTCGGAGAGCACCATGCGTATCAGGCGGTGGCGTAGCTCTTCCTGGGGGCTCATGGTGTCGAGCGCGGGGTCAACCGGGGATAGAGCATCAGGTGGTGGCCCGGCTGGCTTGGCTGGTACGGTCTCGCGCGCCTGTGGGGCGGCGTGATCATCCGCTGGGCCGCTCTTCCAGATCAACTGACGCGCCTGCCGGCGGGTAGAGCCGGTCTTCGCCGCGAGTCTATCCAGTCTGGTACGGAGCCGATCCGCAGCCCCGGCGGGAAGACCATCCGTCAGCAGCCCATGCGGACCAGCCGGAGCATTCAGCCGAGATGGCTGGTGGGAGTGTCTGGGGTGACGCAAGATATCCAGACCGACCTCAGTCGCGGCGCGCAGCAGCCACAGACGCAGATATTCGGCGCCATGCGGCCCATGCAACCGCCGTTCCATCCGCACAAAGATGCGTTCGGCCATGCGGCGCGATTGGTAGGGATGACCAGTCAGCCGGATCAAGTAGCGGAGCACGGGAGGTTGGTAGCGTGCGATCAGTGCTGCCAGCGCCCATTCCGCGCCAAGGCGTGCCTGGGCGGCCAGACGCATCTCTCGTTCTTCCTCAGGATCCATCCGGGGCGATGGGAAGGGTGACATATCCTGCCAGACCATGCGCATCTGCCTTCCTGATTGCGCCAGGCCAATAGCCGCGCTATGTGTTCATGCCTGAGTTTGACGACTGGGCACGGTGCATGGCATACGCTACACGCCATTCCGCACGAATCCATGCCATATCTACATACCTGAGACGATTCGACGGTCCGGCACACAACGGCACTCACACATCTCACGGACATCCATAGTTGTGTGTGTGAGACATCTGTTCCGCGCGCTGTTTCAACTAATCGGATGTCTAGCATGCATTATGCCAGGTGTATGTCCAATTCCCCGAAATTTGGCTCGCGATGCGATAACATCATGGCATTCTCAACGCGTGGGGTACATCCTAATTGTCCCATAAAGGAGCCTGGCCGTCTATCCGTGAGATTACCGAGGCGGCTATGGGGTCCGCCTCGGTGCTGGCGCTCGCGTTGCTTGTGGCGCCATGTTATCCGGGCCACCCGCGCGTAAGCGGGCAGCCGCGGTGCTAGTGGCCCTCTGGTCTCACCGGGATCACTGGCAGTGGCTTACCGTGTGTGGAGGGCTCGGTTGATTCGTGGATGCCGGTTTTGCGCGTCCGGCCAGCGCTCACCGGGCCAAGCGCCTCATCACCGGGATAGATGAGCTTTGCCTCGTGTTCCGGCAGAATGCTTGCCACCTCCTTGAGGACCTCTGCAAGGAACTGATCTTCGGGCACCGTGCGCACATACTGGCCCTTGCGGTAGATGACGCCCTTGCCACGCCCGCCAGAAAGACCCACATCGGCATCGCGCGATTCGCCAGGCCCATTGACGACGCAGCCCATCACGGCCACCTGAATCGGCGTCTGTACCTTCGCCAGCCGCTTCTCGACCTCATTGGCGATCTTGAGCACGTCGATCTCGACCCGTCCGCACGATGGGCACGAGACGAACGTGACACCGCGCGAGCGTAGCTCCAGCGAGCGCAGAATCTCGTAGGCGACCGGAATCTCTTCCTCTGGCTCTGCGGTCAGCGAGACGCGAATGGTGTCGCCGATGCCATCTGCCAGGAGCAGCGCGAAGCCGACCGACGACTTCACCGCGCCCGTGACGAGCGTGCCCGCCTCGGTAATGCCCAAATGCAGCGGCACATCACAGGCAGCAGCGAATCTGCGGTACGCTTCGACTGCAGTCAGCACATTCGAGCTTTTCAGCGACACCTTGTAGTTGGTATAGCCCAGGTCATCGGCCCAGCCGCAGTATTCGAGCGCTTTTTCGACCATGCGGCCAGCCAGTTCCTCGCGCTCCTTGCGCCGCTCTTCCGCTGGGTCGCTCTTGACGAAGGTACCGTCGTCGAGCCGCTTCACACTGACCTTACGCATCTGTGGGCCGCGCTCAAGGGCATCGATGGAGCCGGAATTGACTCCGATGCGCATGGCGATACCCGCCTTTTTGGCTGCCTCGACGATCGTCGTGAACGACTCGTGCCCGCCGAGCAGGTTGCCGGGATTGATGCGGACGGCATCCACGCCCTGCTCGATGGCCTCAAGCGCCAGCTTCGGATTATAGTGGATATCCGCGATGAGCGGAATATGGATGCGCTGCTTGATGGCGCTGAGTGCCTGCGCGTCCTCTTCCTCTGGCACCGCCACGCGCACCAGCTCGCAGCCGACCTCTTCCAGCCGCAGGATTTGCGCGACTGAAGCATCCACATCGCGCGTATACATGGTGGTCATAGACTGGACGGCAATCGGCGCGTCACCACCGATCAAGACATTTCCCACCGCGATTTGTCGCGTTTTACGTCGCATTCGATTCTCCCAATGAGTGCCAGCAGTATGTGCCAGAGAGTTCGGATATCCCTATGTTTCGTGTCGCCTGCGCCCGACTTTGGGGCGTGTTGTCATTAGAGGCGGCATTGCCTACCATGTACTATTTTACCGCGCCGCCATCACGGCTGCCCGCACTCGCGTGCGACTGGTGGTGCGCCCGGGTTCGGCCCGCGCGCACCGGGAACATCGTCAGTGGCCGAAGAGATTGCCTACGTCGTTAATCGTCACCAGCAGCATCAGGAAGAGCAGCGCCGCCATGCCGATCAGGTTGACCAGCGCCTCGCGCTCCGGACTGATGCGCTTGCCGCGCCGCAGCACCTCGATGCCGATGAAGAGCACGCGCCCGCCATCGAGCGCCGGAATCGGCAGCAGGTTGACGATGGCCAGGCTAACGCTCAACGCGCCGACGAGATAAAGCATCAGATACCAGCCGTTGGTGGGGATTGTGTCCGCCACCTTGCCAGTAGTATCCACGATACCAACCGGTCCCTGAACCGCCTGGCTAATTGGCAAGCACCCGGAGACCACCTGGCCGATGCCGTTGGCAGTGGCCCCGATCACGTCACCAATATCCTGCACGCCTTTGACGGGCGCTTGCCAGAAGGGCACGCGCGAGTTATACGTCTGGGTCGTATCGCCCGTAATGCCGAGATGCCCCTGGTTTGGTCCAGGATTCACGAGCGCATTGACGGTCAGCGTGACAGGTGTGGTTGAGCCAGCGTGGACGACGACGATCTGTATCGGCACTTTGGCAGTCTTGGGCTTGGGGCAGAGCGCCGCGTTGGTCTGCATGATGACATCGGTAAAGGAGGTGGTGGGGTGGCCGTTGATCGAGAGAATCCGATCATGGGGCTGCATTTGCGCCACCGCGGCTGGCGAATCTTTGACCACGGTTCCCGCGGCCGCCCTCAGATTCACCTGGCCCATCATCTCGGCGACGGTGAAGCAGACGACAGCGAGCAGGATATTCATCGTGACGCCCGCCAGCAGCACAATCGCGCGCTTGCCAGGCGTCTTCGCCGCGAAGGTGCGCGCATCATAGTTGCCGTTCTCGTCGATTGTCTCGCCATTCTCTCCCGGCATGCGCACGTAGCCGCCAATCGGCAGGAGATTCAGAGAATAGGTCGTCTCGCCGCGCTTCACACTCAATAGTCGCGGTGGAAAGCCCAGCGCAAACTCATCTACCCGGATGCCCGCCCACTTCGCCGTTAGGAAGTGCCCAAACTCGTGGACCAGAATCAGCAGGCCGAACACCGGAATCGCCGCCAGCAATGACCAGCTCATGTAATCAACTCTCCCGCCATCACCTTCATGCGCTTTACTATCTGTATCTAGAGAAGTCTCTACGTCACAGTCGCCTGGGCGAGGGAGGTCTGGGGGCCACGCCGTAGGCTGAGAGCCTCTGGCTCATCCTTCCCGACCATCCGCGCTTGCCATCTGCGGATGGCCCGCCTGGCGCCCTGCGCCTCGAAACGTCATCAGTCACGCCCGTTTGAGCGAAACGCTATCTCTCACTGGGAAATACGCTTGCGGGTCATCGTTGGTTCGCCGTATAGGCGCTGCACCTCATCCTCTGCCCAGGACCCGGCGGCCAATACCGTTTCCAGGTCAGGATGGTCGACAACCGTGTGCCGCGAGAGCACCTCTTCGAGGATCGCGGCGATATCGGTCAGTCGAATCTTTCCCTGCAAGAAAAGCGGCACCGCCTGCTCATCGGCGCCAACCAGCACCGCAGGAGCCGTGCCGCCGCGTCTCCCCGCCTCGTAAGCCAGGCGCAGGCACGGGAAGCGCTCCATATCCACCGCCTCGAAGTCCAGGCGCCCGACGGCAGGCCAGCTCAGGGGATGCGAGAGCGAGGTACCTCCACGGTCGAGCCGGGCGGGATAGCTCAGGGCGTATTGAATCGGCAGATGCATGCTGGGGAGGCTCGCCTGCATCTTGATCGAATCGTCCACAAATTCGACCATCGAATGGATGATGCTCTGGGGGTGCACGACGACCTCGATCTTCTCGTAAGGCATGTCATACAGCCAATGAGCCTCGATGACCTCCAGCCCCTTATTCATCAGCGTGGCCGAATCAATCGTGATTTTCTGTCCCATCCGCCAGGTTGGATGCGCCAGCGCCTGCTCCACCGTTACGTCGCGCATCTCGGCCGGCGATGCCTTCCGCAGCGGTCCTCCCGACGCGGTGACCAATAGCCTTCGCACCTCTGCCGTCCGCTCGCCATGCAGGCACTGCCACAGGGCGCTATGCTCGCTATCGACCGGCACAATTGCGACGCCTGCCTGCCGCGTCTCAGCGGTCACCAGATGGCCCGCCATCACCAGCGTTTCTTTGTTCGCCAGCGCAATCGTCTTGCCCGCGCGGATCGCCGCCAGCGTCGGGCGTAGACCGATCAGGCCGGAGGTTGCCGCGACAACCGTTGTGATGTCGGGATGCGTGGCAGCCGTAGTCAAACCCTCGATGCCGTGCAACGCGTTGGGGAGCAAATTTGATGCTTGTGCCTGGGTCGCGGGGTCATCGCTGGTGTAGGCGACGATCTCAGGAGCGAACTCTCGTGCCTGGTCGGCCAGCAGAGTGATATTGCCGCGCGCTGCCAGCGCGACCACCCGGAAGTGATCAGGGAATGCGCGCACGACATCCAGCGTCTGCCGCCCGATCGAGCCAGTGCTGCCAAGCACGGTAATGCCAATACGAGAATCCGCCATAGTGTTGCGTGTCCTCCATCCGGCTATCTGGGGGAGCAGAGAGCGTTGCGGGCCGGTGCCGCGCCAGATTATATCACAGGCGCCGTCACCGCTCGCAGCACTCACGGACAATGGTATTGTGACTTGCGTGTAGCATGAAGGCATGATGGCAGACGATACGCACGCACACTGGGGGAGGATTGTACGATGTCTGAGCCTGGGACTGGGACCGGGGATACGCCCACTCTATCGCTTCCGCGCGAGATGTGGAAGGTGCTCGAGCCGTACCACGCGATGATCTATTTTGCTCCTGAGGCGCGCACAGCCTATACGGAGGCTGGATTGAAGGGCTTCTGGATGGGTTACTTCGCCTCACGCGCGGCGGCCCTGGGTCCGGTTGGGCCAGAGGTTGTCGCCGCCGTGTTCTACAACTTCCACCCGCGCATGGTCGCTCGCGCGATTCCTGACGCGTGGAGCTTTTCATCGCCAGAGCGAGTGCTCTCGGCCCGCTATGGCGCGGCTGATATCGCGCTCCGCAGGTTGCTCGGAGATGCTGTAGAGGGGCCGGCAATCGAGGAGGCGGCGAGTCTGGCGCGCGTGGCGGTCGAGGCATGCGATGTGGCGGGGCGCCCGCTCTTCGCCGCGCATAGCGCCATTCCCTGGCCGGAGGCTCCCCATATGCGTCTCTGGCACGCGGCGACGCTCCTGCGGGAGTATCGCGGCGATGGACATGTGGCGACGCTGCTCGCGGGTGGCATCGACGGATGTGAGGCCCATGTTACGCTGGTCGGGACCGGGGAGGTACCGCGAGAGGCGATCCAGCCGCACCGGGGGTGGAGCGATGCGGAGTGGGAAGCGGCAGCGGCGCGGCTGCGTGCTCGAAGCTGGCTCGACGATGCTGGCCGCCTTACCCCGGCTGGCCGGGATGCGCGGCGGTGGGTGGAGGCGCGCACGGATGCCCTCGCGGCCCGCCCCTGGGAGGCGCTGGGTGTGGGTGGCTGCGCCCGGCTGCGTGAGTTGGCCTTCTCGCTGAGCGATGCGATCGTGCGGGCTGGCGGTGTCCCTCTGCCAAATCCCATGGGGCTGCCCTGGCCATAGCGATACTCCCTGCCTGTCATCTGTGACGTGATGGGTTTACCGTGGGAATTGCATGTATAATGGGATGCTGAACCGTCGGGTGACGCGCATTGGCATCCAGCAAGAGGCAGCTAGCGAGGGCCGAGTGTGGCAGCGGCGAGACGACAGACGATAGACGATAGACGATAGACGATAGACAAGAGCCAAAGGGGCAAAGGATCAGGCATGGGAGAGGGTGAGATCGCAAACGGGAAGACAGCGAGCGGGCTGGTCGTCGTCACAGGCGTCTTCGATCTGCTGCACATTGGGCATCTGCGTTTTCTGGAGGCGGCGCGCCATCTGGGCGATGCGCTCATCGTCGGAGTTGAAGATGACGAGCGTGTGCGGCGCTGGAAGGGACCGGCGCGCCCGATCATGACGCAGGACGACCGGTGCGACTTGCTCTCCGCGCTTCGCGTCGTGGATCGCGTCTTTCTCATCACAGGCGAGCGCGTGGACCCTGATTACTACGTGGACCTGCTGCGACCGCTCGCGCCGCGCTATCTGGCCGTCACCGCCGACGATCCCTTCCTGGTGGAGAAACAGGCCGCCATGGAGCGAATCGGCGTCGAGGTCCGCGTCGTGACGCCGCGCATCGAGAATTACTCAACCACCCGGCTGATTCGCCTGCTTGGCCTCGCCTGAGTGTTTGTCTATGATCATGCGAGTGATATAGTCAGTCTGCACAGCACGGTACATGCAGGGCAACGATCTGGGGCAAAGGCGCCTTCAGTAGTCGCTCTGCTCAACCGGGGCTAGCGTACGATCGTTTCTTCCCTTCATTGATCGCAGGAGGAACCAGCCCATGTGCTTCGATGTCGACTCTCAGCCGCCAATCACGCCGCTTCACGGTGTTCCAGTGCGTACCGAAGAACTGGTACTCTCGGCGGTAGATGGCACTCGCTTCAACGCCTTTGCTGCCCACAGCGACTCTGTTTCGCCCGCTGAAGCCGGTATCGTCATCATGCCCGACGTACGTGGTCTCTTTTCGTTCTATCGCGATCTTGCGCAGCGTTTCGCCGAAGCGGGCATCGAAGCGGTAGCCATTGATTATTTCGGGCGCACCGCAGGGCTGGAACCGCGCGACGATTCCTTTGACCACATGGCGCATGTGGCGCAGACACAGCCTGAGACGATTAGCATGGATGTCGCCTCCGGTGTGGCCTACCTGCGGAGCCTGCCGGGGCGGGGTCCCCGGGCGATCTTCACCGTCGGCTTCTGCTTTGGCGGCCACTACTCGTTCATGCAGGCGGCCAGCCAGCATGGGTTGTCAGGGGTGATCGGCTTCTATGGCTCGCCAAGGCCGCGTGGCGAGGCCAAGGTGGGTCCGCTCCAACTGGTAGACCGATTCGAGTGCCCCGTGCTGGGCCTTTTCGGGGGCAGCGATGCGGGCATCCCGCAAGAATCCGTCAACGCGTTCGACGAGGCGCTCACCAATGCGCATGTCGAGCACGAGCTGATTGTCTATCCCAACGCGCCGCACAGCTTCTTCGACCGCAAACAGGAGCAGTTCCAGCGGGAATCAGACGACGCGTGGCAGCGGATATTGCGCTTCATTGCGGCGCATACGCCCTCAGCGGGAGATGCAACACCCCAGGCGTAAGCACACTGACAGGCATCAGCCGCAGCTCA
Source organism: Ktedonobacterales bacterium (assembly GCA_036378295.1). Classification (GTDB taxonomy): domain Bacteria; phylum Chloroflexota; class Ktedonobacteria; order Ktedonobacterales; family JADMIN01; genus DAHUXT01. The sequence continues at coordinate 4,701 of DASUWS010000294.1, read as the reverse complement.
TCAGACCGCGGCACAGATTGCCTCCATCTGGCAGCGTTTCTACACCAACCGCTCGACATCGATCTCTGCTGGGAACTGCATGTAGTCTGGCTCGCCAAGCCAGAACAGCCGCTTGAGCGATTCGCCCGCCGCGAAGAGCAGATGTTGCTCGGTCATCTCGCGCGTCTCCGCGTAGGCGGGCGATCCGTCGTGGGTGCGCGTGCTCAGAAACCAGTCGCGCACGGGCGAGCCGATGGCTGCGCGTACCAGGTAGCAGCGCATCTTGACCGCGCCCTGGCTCTCAGGCAGGAAGACGCGCAGTTGCGGCGCGCCAGCGATCAGGTCCAGCCGGTAGAACACTCCGTAGTGCTCGCGCGAGGTCTGGAAGAGCGAAAGCTCCGCCTCGCCGCGTGCCTCCTCATCCACAGCGCCTTCTCCTTCAAGCGCGAACGGCAATACTTCCTCGGATTCCGGGTCCGCCGCCATCGGCGAGCCTCCCCGGTGCGAGAGATGCGGGAGATGTTGTGGGCGGTTCACTGGTGGGGAAGATGACTGCTCCCCGGCAGGCTCTTCCAGCACGACACCGAGCTGGGCCAACAGTTCCGCCAGTTGCTCGTCAAGACTCATACTAATTCCTCCCCCAGTGAGAATGCACATTGAGGTGAAAGGGTTTACATTCTGGCATTCTTTGCTGGCTATCCTGACCCGGAAAAACCGTCCGCGAGATGAAGAAGGGGGATTCAATCCAGCGGGGTAGACCTGGGCCGGGAGTGATATACTGCGCGGGAAACACGACCAGGAGGAGAGGGTTGAGCGCGTGAGGCATACCGAAGAGACGGATGAGGCGGAGCGAGGCATGCGTCCTGCGCGTGACGGGCGCGATATTGCCGCCGCTTCTTTGTCTTCGTCGCCCGCAACGGATGTGCCAGAGCGGCTTGCGTTTGGCTGGCGCTGGGCCGAGACGCTGCTGGATTGGGCGTGGCGTCATCCACGGCTCCCGCTGGCGATTGCGCTCGTGGCGGGTGTGCTGGCGCGGCTCGTGCTGGTCATACGCTCGAACGCCCTGATCGACGGCGACGAAGCGATGATCGGTATCCAGGCCGAACACATCCTGCGCGGTGACTTCCCCACCTATTACTATGGGCAGGTCTACATGGGCAGCCTGGAGACCTACCTGATTGCCGTCCTCTTTCGCCTGTTTGGTCCCTCGCCCTGGGCGATGCGTGCCGTGCCCATTCTGCTCTCGCTGCTGCTGGTCTATCTGACCTGGCGGCTGGCGTATGCGCTGCTGCCGGCACGCTCCCGCGCGACACCGTTTCTGGCCGGGCTGGCCTCGCTCTTCGCCGCCATTCCGCCGCTCTACGACGCCGTAACCGAGCTACGCACCTGGGGCGGGCAGATCGAGGTCTACGTTATCACGCTCGCGCTGCTGCTCGCCACTGTCGAGCTGGCGCAACGGCTCCGCGTAAGAGCGGGCGCGGCTGAATTGGCACGGCGCTGGGCGATCTGGGGCTTGCTGGCGGGTCTGGGCATCTGGGTCAATCCACTGATCATCTATGCCCTTATCGCCTCGGTCCTCTGGCTGGCGTATCCTTATGCACGGCGCGCGATTCCCCGCATGCTTGCCCGCTTTCGTCGCGCCAGCGCACCCGCACGCGAAGGCTACACCAGAGGTCACATAGCCCGCATAGTTCCCCTGCTCGCGGTGGTTCCGGGGCTACTCGTCGGGGGATTGCCCGCGTGGATCTACGCGCTGCGACATTCCGCCGAAAACCTGCTGGTCTATGTCACTCAGCCGCCGGTCACCCTAGCCATGAGTGAGGCGGCGAGCCAGGGGCGGGTTGGTCTGGCCGTGGCGATCACCAAACACTATGCGGGCTGTATCGCGCCGCAGGTGCTCAACGGCATGATGCCCGAAGAGCCGCTGCGGTACTGGCTGCCTGTGCGTCTGCTGCTGCTCGTTCCGCCGGTGGCTGGCATCCTCTGCGCCATCTGGCTGATGCGCCGCCCCAATGCGGCCAACGCCGCAGGTGAGGCTGGCGGCTGGCGCATCCATGCTGGCCTGCCGCTGCTCTTTGGAGCAGTCATTACCGCCGTTTTCTGCCTGGGCACCTCCGCCTGGGCCGCATCCAAGAATTGCGAGTTCGATCTCGCCGGGCGCTATGCCGTGCCGTTGGTGCTGGTTGAGCCGTTCCTGCTGCTGGCGCTTTTCGCGCTGCCTTTCGCGTGGTCCACCGTTCAGCGGTGGCTGCGCCGCCCGATTCCCGCGCTGGAGCGGCGGATGCTCGTGCGCGGCTGGCAGATTGCCCTGCTGGCGCTACTGCTAGGCGGCGCGGTGCAGTTCGGCACGTATTTCGCCTCGGACGCTCAAGCGGCGTTCCAGTCGCCGCTGTACCGCTATATTCGGCAGGATCAGAGCCAGTTGTACGACTATCTTCAAGCGCATCACATCCGCTATGCGTGGTGCAATCACTGGATCGGCAATATCATCACCTTCCGCACCAATGGCGAGACGGTTTGCGCCGACTACTATGATCAGGTCGTCAAGGGCGGCATCCAGCGGCCACCAGGCACGCTGCGAATCGTCAGCCAGGCCGATCGCCCCAGCTTCATTCTGGCGCGGGTCAATCCGCACCCTATCCTGGCTCGCGAGCTTGACGCCCAGGGCATTCCCTACACGATTGCCGTGCTGCCCCAGGCCGGCGTCACCATCATTACCCCCGCGCGGACCGTGGACCCGGCGACCGTGGTAGATGGGCTGGCACAAGATTATGGCGCGAACCAGTGAGCAACCAGACAGGTTAGCCGGATGGCCCGCCGCGTGGTATACTCAGGATGTCGAATCGTATCGCGTATGCGCGCGGACAAAGACATTGCGACAGGCAATCAAGAGACATTCAATGGACGAAAACTACGAGTAATCCATGAAGACGACGATTCAGCACAACACTATGATGATGGAGATGGCCATGCGCACGCCGCGCGGGGCATTGTCCATGCTGTCTATTCGCTGAACGTCAGCGCGAGACCAGGGCCGCCCCGCGAGGGGGCGGCTTTTTTGTTGTGCTTCATCCAGAGCATCATTGATCGGGCAAGAGAATGAAAGTGGCGCATCATGACGAGATCGAAGCAATCATCAACGACACCACCGGGGTCAGCATCGCGCTGGTATGTCTCTACCACTATCCCCTACGTCAATGCTAAGCCGCACATTGGCATGGCGCTGGAGTACGTCGTGACGGATGCGTTGGCCCGCTACCACCGCCGGGTCGGAGAAGATGTGTACTTTCTGACCGGCACCGATGAGAACGCGCTGAAGAATGTCCAGACCGCTGAACGTGAAGGCGTTCCGGTTGCCGAGCTGGTCGAGCGTAACTCCGCCCGGTTCCGCGAGCTGGCGGAAACGCTGGAAACCTCGTTCGATGATTTCATCCGTACGAGCGCCGATCCCCGCCATATTCCGGGTGTCCACAAGCTGTGGGAGGCATGCGCCCGCAACGGCGACATCTACCGTCGGACGTACCGGGGCCTCTACTGCGTCGGCTGCGAGTTATTCTATCGTGAGGATGAGCTGATCGATGGCCTGTGTCCGATTCACCTGATTCCGGCGGAAGAAGTCGAGGAGGAGAACTACTTCTTCCGTCTCTCGCGCTATGGCGACCAGTTGGAGCAGTTGATTGCCTCAGATACGCTGCGGGTGATTCCAGAGACGCGCAAGAATGAGGTGCTCAGCTTCATCCGGCGCGGCCTAGAGGATTTCAGCGTCTCGCGCTCGCGCGAGCGCGCCCACGGCTGGGGTATCCCGGTGCCGGGCGATCCCTCCCAGGTGATGTATGTCTGGTACGATGCGCTCGGCAACTACATCACAGCCCTTGGCTACGCTCACGATGGTCTGCTCTATCAGCGCTACTGGCAAGAGAATCCCCACCGGATGCACGTTCTGGGGAAGGATGTCATTCGTTTTCACGCGGTCTACTGGCCCGCGATGCTGCTCTCGGCGGGTGTGCCGCTGCCGAAGACTCTGCTCGTGCATGGGTGGATCACGGCGGGCGGCCAGAAGATGAGCAAATCGCTGGGGAACGTGGTGGATCCGGCGCAACTCGTGGCAGACTACGGCGTGGAATCCGTCCGCTACTTTCTGCTGCGTGAGATCAGCCCGTTTGCCGATAGCGACTTCACGCTAGAGCGCTTCCAGCGGGCCTGTAATACCGATCTGGCCGATCAGCTTGGCAACCTGCTCAATCGGACGATCAGTATGATCCAGCGCTACACCGATGGCGTGGTGCCCGCGTCTGGTTCGCTGGCGACGGTGGAGCAAGCGCTGGTCGAGCGAGCGGCGGCGCTCCCTGGCCGGGTAGACGAGGCCGTACGCGCCTGCACATCGAACGAAGCGCTGGCGGCGATCTGGGAGTTGGTTGGCGAGGCCAATCGCTACGTCGCTGAGACGGAGCCGTGGGCGTTGGCGAAACAGCGCAGGGCGGGCGACCGCGAGGCTGCTCAACGGCTAAATACCGTGCTCTACACGCTTGCCGAGACGCTGCGGCTGGTGGCGTCGTTGCTTGTGCCTTTCCTGCCGGAGACTGCCGCGAAGATCGCCGCGCAGGTCGGCGTCCCGCTCGACGAGAGCGTGCCCTGGGCCACCGTGACCACCTGGGGACGGCTCGCCGCTGGCACGCGGGTACAGCCCGGCCCAATCCTCTTTCGCAAGTGGGAGTTGCCAGA
>DASUWS010000293.1:0-19265 GCA_036378295.1 Ktedonobacterales bacterium | reverse complement strand
GTGCTGGTAGCCGTTCTGGCGTCCGTCATCACGTACGTTGTCAGCTTCATTCTGATTCGCGCGCTCTCACGCTATCGCGAGCTGGCGGCGGACCGTGGCTCGGCGTTGATTACCGGCGCGCCCGAGCATCTGGCCACCGCGCTCATGCGGATTAGCGGCACCATCGAGCAGGGCCGCATCCCGCAAAAAGACTTCCGCCAGGCGCAAGCAGTGAACGCGCTGTTCATCGTGCCCGCCATCAAGGGCGATTCGCTGATGACGCTCTTCTCGACGCACCCCTCGCTGGAGCAGCGCCTGGCGCAGTTGCAGCGGATGCAGCAGGAAATGGAAAGCGCGCGCAACGTGTAGTCTGGAACCTCTCCCCCTCCGCATCGAGGAGGCTGGTCGCGGGGGCCGGGAGAGGTCTCCTGTTTGGCCGAACCATACACGCATATACTGGAGCATTGACACATGGGCTTTTTCGACACGCTCTTTGGCAGACAAAAACCGGTGCCCGTCGGGCCGGAGCGTCTGTTCGCGATGTCCACGGCGCAGTTGGCGCTGGAAACCGACCAGAATCTGACGCCAACCGGCAGCGCGGCGATCTGCTTCAAAGGTATCGCGTCTGGCCCATTCAAGGATATTCAAACAGAGCTGGAGCAACTGCTCGAATTAGCGAGCCGCGACGACCAGTTGAGCATCAAGCCGTACGAGGATTCCTTTGGCTATCGCTGGTTCATCTTCAACGGCAAGGACTTCCAGGCGCTCGTCACCACGCTGCACGTCGCCAGCGAGACGCTGATCTCAAAAGGCTACGGCAGTCTGCTGATGTTCGCGATATTTCCCTTCAAAGATGAGAAGGGGCACGAAGTCTACTGGATGTACAACTACAAGCGTGGCTACTTCTACCCCTTTGTCCCTGAGATCGATATCCACGACCCACAGCGGCGGCGCGACAATGCCGAAGAGTTGCGCCTGAATGCCGCGATGGCCAAAGAGCTACCCCTTGAGCCAGAGCTGGAGCGCTGGTTCCCCGTCTGGGATATACCGTTGTGACGACTCTCCCGCATAAATGCGGGAGCTTCTAGGCCGAGGCCAGAGATTGTCGCCCCAATCTCAAAATGTTGTGCGCGGCGTTGAGATCCCGGTCGAGCACCAGCCCACAGCATGGGCAGGTGTAGGTGCGGTCAGCCAGGGAGAGCTTTTGCCGATGTCCACAGCCAGAGCAATCCTGACTCGTGTACGCAGGATTCACCGCGACATAGCTCCGACCGGCCCATGCTGCCTTGTGGGAGAGGTAGGTGGCGAACTGCGTCCACGCCGCGTCAGCGATGCTCTTGGCGAGGCAATGGTTGTGCATCATCCGGTTGACCGACAAATCTTCGATGGTGATCACGTCAAACTGGTTCACGATGCGACGGCTGTGCTGGTGTGCGAAGTCGCCCCGTCGCCAGGTGGTGCGCTCATGTACACGCGCTACGACCTTGCGCCGCTCGGCCCGCTCTGGCGTACCTTTCTCCGCTTTCGCCAGCCGCCGTTGCGCCTTGGCGAGCGCGCGTTCCTCGGTGCGAAGGAAGCGGGGATTGGCGATCTCCTGCCCGGTGGAGAGGGTGGCGAAGGTCTTGAGGCCAACGTCAATGCCGACGTGCTGCCCGGTTGCGGGCAATGGCAACAGCTCCGCGCACTCACACGAGAAGCAGACGTACCACTTGCCGGTGCTGCTGCGGCTGATCGTCGCCGTCTTGGGCGTGCCTTCGAGGGGGCGATGCAGCTCGACCTTGACGCGCCCGACGTTGGCAATCCGCACGCGCTTGTCCTCGGCTTCGAGCCGACATCCCACAGGCACTTGCGGGAAGGTGATGCTATCATAGCGCCCCTTACCCCGGAAGCGCGGGTAGCCGGGGGCTTCACCGGCCTTGCAGCGGCGGAAGAATGCCTGGAAGGCCAGATCAATGCGCACGGCGACGTTCTGCAGCACCTGCGACTGCACGCCCGAAAGCGCGGGCCGTTCGGCCTTGAGCGCGGGCAGAGTCGCCTGCTGATCATAGAGGCGCAGCGACTCTTGACGCTCTTGCCAGGCGTCACGCCGTGCGGCGAGCAGGTGATTGTACAGCCAGCGGCACTCCTCAAGCTGCTGGTCGAGGAGGCGCTGCTGCTCTTTGTTCGGGTACAGGCGGTACTTGAACGTCTTACGCATGCCTGCACCATACTCTTAAAGCATGTGTGCTGTCAAGCGAGTAGGGCCATTCTTCCCCCGACTAAAGCCGGGGGCTTTCTGGCCTGATTTCTGTAATGATGGGTGCACTGGGGCGAGCGAGCCAGCCTCCTACGCTACGGCCCGCCTTCGAGCGTATAGGTGACGTAGCAGTCCGCACCGTCGGCCATGACGAACGGGCGCGTGAGGCCGCTCTCGCCTTTGGGCGCCAGAATCGGCTGCGGAGCGCCAAACAGGGTGAACATCGTGCCGACCTGCACCAGCGGCCACATCTGGAGCTTCTGCAAATCGGCCTGCGTGTAGCAGCGCGGGATGAGCTGCTGCAGCCGGTTCTGTTCACACCAGCCATCCCCGGCGCATACCTGCTGTGACTGATAGCGCCGCCCATCGGCGTAGATGTAGGCGGGCAGCCCGTCCTTCCCTGGCAGCGCGTAGCTGAAGTGATTCGCCACGCGCGGCTGAAAAGCAGCCAGGATGCCAGCCGACCCAATGAATACCACCACGATCACCGCCACGGCCAGTGGCAGCGGGACTCTTCGTTGACGGCGCATGCTCCAGCCTCCCCCTCATACCGTAAGTTCGCCAGCTATACATGAGACGGAGCGACCAGAGAAGTTTGGCATCAAGGCATAGAAAAATCCCCTCGCCGGTCATGGTGAGGGGAGACGTACGAGATGGGCTATTATCTTGCGGTTATGCTATTCGCCCGACTTGGCGGCAGGCTCAGCGGGGGGCGTTTTCGTGGCGAGCGCGTCGGCCTGCTGCAGGTATTGCCGCGCCTCTGCCACCGTCATGTCAGGGGCCGGGACGATGATATCCGATGGTACGATCTCATCCACCGGCACCACCTCCCCTTTTTCGTGCACAAAGGCGATGACCTTTTCCAGGGCAAGCGCGAAGGACAGGTCGTCGCCACTCTGAATGGCCTCGTAGAGCGGGTCATCGAGCCGGTCCAACTCCGCGGCCTCGTCGTCGGAGAGGCGGTACTGGTTTTCCGTCATGACGCGCACGATCATGGGAAGCCTCCTTAATCGTTCGACGAGATCGGCGGCGGCGGGAGCTGCTGCGCCTGCCCCTGCCCATTCTGCGAACCCGGCTGACCAGAGGGCAATTGCATCTGCGACTTCAACTCGGCAAGCTGGCGATCAACCTCCGTTTGGCTGGAGAGCTGCTGAAGCTGGCGATCCAGCGCATCGGGCGCGCCTGGTCCAATCTCGGCCAGTGTGCCGGATGCCGTCAATTCGTCCAGCGCGTTGGCGCGCGCCTGCATCTGGAGCACTTTGTCCTGGGCACGCTGCACCGCAAGGTTCACGTCAGACATCTCTTCAGAGATACCGGTCGCGGCCTCCTGAATCTTCACCTGCGCTGAAGCCGCGCCGTATTGCGCCTTCACCATCTCCTTCTGGGTGCGGAACGACTCCACCCGCGCACTGAGGCGCTGCTCCATCTCCACGAACTTCGCCTGTTGCGCCTTGAGTTGTTCGATCTGCGAGCCGAACTGACCAATCTGCGCCTGGAGTCCCGCTTTGCGCTCCAGCGCCAGACGCGCGAGATCTTCGCGGCCCATAGTGAGCGCCTGTCGTGCCTGGCTATCCAGCTTATCCATCTGCTGGTTGATCTGCGCCTGCTGCAATTCGAGTCGCTTCTCGTTCGTTACCACATCGGCAATGCTGCGCCGCAGATTCTGAAGCTGCTCCAGCTGCTTCTCATACGAGTAGTCGAGCGCCATACCTGGATCTTCAGCGCGGTCCAGAATGGAGCTCATTAACGTCCTGATGTAATTGGTAAATCGGGAGAATACACCCACCGTCATACCTCCTTTGGGAGGGAACGCTGCCTGACAACGTCCTGTGTCGTGTCACCGCCTGATCAACTGTAACACTTCATCACGTCGTTCCGCCATCTCATCTGGTGTATCCGCCTCAAGGTTCAGACGCAGCAGCGGCTCGGTATTGGAAGGGCGCACGTTGAACCACCATGTCGGGAAAGACACGGTGATGCCATCGAGATGGTCTATCTTTCCGCCTAGCGCGGCGTAGTGATCCTCGATAGCCTTCATGCGGCCCTGCTGATCTGCCACCGTGGAATTGATCTCGCCGCTGCGATAGCGGTGATCCACCGAGCGCACCAGCTCCGAGACCGTCTTGCCGCTCTCGCTGATAAGCTCCAGCACAACCAGGAACGCGATCAGGCCAGAGTCGGCGTACCAGTTATCACGGAAATAGAAATGGCCGGAATGCTCGCCGCCGAAGATGGCGTTCTCCTCGCGCATCTGTGCCTTGATGAACGAATGCCCAACACGCGTGCGCACGGCCCGGCCACCCTCACGTTCGATCAATTCAGGTACGGACCGCGAGTTAATCAGGTTGTAGAGAATCGTCGCGCCAGGATGCTTCCGCAGCAGGCTTTGGGCGACGAGCGCCGTCACCATATCGCCGCCGAGCAGATTGCCCTTTTCATCCACCAGAAACATGCGGTCGGCATCGCCATCGAAAGCGACGCCCATAGCACAATGCTGCTCCGGCACCACATGACGCAGGTGCTCGGTATTTTCCGGCTCGATGGGGCTGGCCGGATGATTGGGGAACGTGCCGTCCAGATCGAAATAGAGCGGAACCAGCTCGCTGGGCAGGTGCGCGAAGACCTTGGGGATAATCATCCCCGCCATACCATTGCCAGCATCCACCGCGATCTTGAGCGGGCGCACTTTCGCAACGTCGATGAACGAGAGCACATGGCGCACATAATCGTCGGTCACGTCGCGGTGTATCACCTGGCCCTTGTGCTCCGGCTCGGGAGGATTGCCCGCCAGCGCCAGATCGCGAATCTCGTTGCCGCCAGTCTCTGAGCTAATGGCGATGGCATTCTCGCGGCACCACTTCAGGCCGTTGTACTGCTTGGGATTGTGCGACGCCGTCACCATGATGCCTGCGGGATAGTTGAACTTGCCGACGGCGAAATAGAGCTCGTCGGTCGTGGTCATTCCGAGGTCAACGGCATCGGCCCCCTGATCGGTGATCCCACGGATAACCGCGCCCGCCAGCGCCGGGGATGAGACGCGCATATCGCGCCCGACGGCTACCGTCGTGGGCCGCAGATATTGTACGAAGGCCCGCCCGATGCGATAGGCAGCGTCTTCGTTGAGGGTATCGGGATAGATGCCACGCACGTCATATGCGCCGAAGATCTTGGGATTGATTGCCGTATCATCCGCCATATTCGGATCATCCCTTCTCTGCCGCAGGGGGCCAGATGGCCGCTAAAACACCGGGAGCAGCAGCAGGCCGCGCCCTAGAATCTCGCCAATGAAGATAAAGGAGACGCAGAGGTATAACATGCCCGTGGCCGACTGGAACGAACGTCCCCGCGCCAGCCAGAGCGCAATAGCGCCAAGAATGAGTGGCGCCAGAAAGCCCAGAATGATTTGCAGACCAAACATGGCCCCGGTACTGAGCGGCGCTTCGCGCACCTGAGCAGTCGTCGGCGGCTTCGTTTGTCCGGGCGCAAGCGTCGGTGTGCTGATGACGACGCCGGAATCGCCTGTGGTGATCTGTGTGCCGGGCGAGACGGTGATGGTCTTGAGTGTCGGGTGCGCGGTGCTTGGCCCGGTGGCCAGCGAGAAGATCAATTCGAGCGCGAGCGCGGCCACGGTGATAATAGTGGCGAACTCCAATGGCTTGCCGGAGGCGGTTGGAGTGTTGAGATACCAGTGGCCCAACAGCATTGCCGTCATGACGCCACCCAGGGCGATGCCACCCGCCAGGAAAGCCGCGACGACGAAAGCGCCATCCAGTCGACTATTGGCAAGGGTACGATAGGCCATGCCGACGACGAAGAGAGCTACCGCTCCAGTCAGGGATGTCAGTGCGCCCGCGGCGAATCGTGCCAGGCGCAAGCGAGTTGGACGCTGCGCGGCGGCCTCACGGGCGGCTTTGCTACGCACCGGACGGGGCTGGCGGTCGAGCCAGAGCAGCACATTCCACGGGATCATCAGGAGCAAAAAGGCGACAACCAGCGGCCCCTGCGCGGCAAGCCACGACTCGTCCAGCCCGCGACCATGGACGACCGAGGGGGAAGCAAAGGCGTTCATGGCAAGCACCGTGAGCAGGCCAAAGACGAGGTAGAGCACGCCCTGGAAAAGGACGAATCCCCGGCTGGTATCGCCGCGCACGTCCAGAAAATAGAGACTGACGAACGACCCGACGGTCAATTCGAGCAGAACGAGAAACAGCGCTGGAGGGAGACTGAGCATAATACCTCTATGATGCCCGCGCACAATGGGCGGATAACTTCGCTGGCATACCACGCACTCGCCGAATAGATGGCTACCAGACGCAATCCGAGCGCAACCTGAGCTCAACCTGAGCGCATACATGCTCTGCCGGACAGCATCCTTTGGTATGCCTCACGATTATACCGCATCGACTCTTGTTGCTCCCAACGCTGGCGGCTCACGCCGCGCCCAGGCGCCTCACGTCGTTCGGCGGCACGGGCCGCCTCTGCACCCTTCATCCATCGGAGGCGAGCGGAGAACCTGCCTGGAGCCTGCACAGGCAGGCTTCGCGGTCTTCACCGAAGACTCTTAATCGCGCGTTCGCGCGCCAGGTAGCTACGGCAAAGTTGCGCGCGAAAAGATACGCGTGTTACACTGGTTGGCGTTCTGGCCCGCTCCTTGCTGAAGAGACCGATATGACAGGCGGCCGCCGCAGAACTGGCAGTGTAGATACGATAGGGGCGTCTTCGACTATGGGCAGCGCGACGATGTGGAGTGTATTTCTCAAGCCGTCTCCCGCGCGCACCAGACTGACGCGCACATTTGGAGGCTTCTCGCGCCGGGCGTATTACGGCTCGCTCGCGCCACTGCGGATGCAGCGTATTGGTGTTCCCGCGCTGCCGGGGCCGCAATGGGTCCGTGTGCGCAATCGGATTGCGGGCGTCTCGCGCCATGACCTGACAACCATCGAGCTGTTATCGGACTCCAGTGTTTCTCTGGCAGCCGCCCGCCGCCCGCGTCGTCAGTACCTTGGCCATCAGGTCGTGGGCGAGGTGGTGGAGGCTGGCCGGGGCGCACAACTGCTACGTCCCGGCGACCGGGTGGTCTGGCAGTGTGACCCTTGCTGCCCGACACGGGGCATCGAGCCGCAATGTCACGCCTGCGCCAGCGGAAACTACGCGCTCTGTGTTCACCGTTTCATGCCTGCTTCTCCCGCGCCAACAGGCGCCGGTTGGAGCGAAGAGATGGTTCTGCACGAGCGCCAGCTTTTTCTGGTGCCCGACGCGCTCTCCGACGAGCAGGCCGCGCTGCTCGAAGCCGCTGCCCGCGCCATCCACGCGACGCTGCGCCGCCAGCCACAACCAGGCGAGCAGGCGCTGGTGATTGGCACGAACGTCGAGGGGCTGCTGCTGATCCAGGCGCTGCGGGCGTTTGCGCCGAACGCGAATATCGCCGCGCTGCTGGATGCGCCCTATCATGCCGAGATGGCCGCGCGCATGGGCGCCTCGCAGACACTTCGCGCCGACGAGGTTCCGGAAGGCATCGCGCGCGTGACCGGCTCGAAGCGCCTGAGTAATGGACATGGCGCGGAGCTATTCATGGGCGGGTTCGATGTCGTCTACGATACTGTCGGCACCGAGAAGACGCTGCAGTCAGCGCTCCGCTGGACACGGCCCGAAGGCGCGGTGGTACTGGCGGGGCGGCGGCCCATCCCGCTGACGGTCGATCTCACGCCAGTCTGGCACGCGGAGGTAACCCTCTACGGAGCCTATGGGCCAGGGATGGAACTCTGGCCCACGGAGACAGGGCAGGGGAATGGGCGCATCTCGGCATTCGCGCTGGCGGCCAGCCTCCTGCGCGACCGGCGGATGACCCCAGAGCGGCTCGTCACACATCGCTTCCCATTGCGCGAGTTCCGCCAAGCACTCGTCGCCTTGCAACACGCCGACGCGCACCAGACGTTGCAGGTGCTGCTCGACATCGCCCCCATCACCACGACCGTCCCCGCCACCCCCGCGTTCTCCAGCCAGCCGTACGCCGTCAAGGCGCGCGCCAGCCGGTAGTATAGAAATCTCAGCCGCACAGCCGCTCATCTGATTTGGCCCACCACGATGCGAGATCAACGGTGAGATCGCACGTCCCAGACGCATAAGCGATACGCATGTCCGGGAAGAGGCGCCGCCCCAATCGCAGCATACGGCGATTCTCCCACAGCGCAACCGCGGTAAGGGTCGTCACTCCGTGTTTGTACGCCTCCGCAGCGAGGCGACAGAGCATATGCCCGCCCAGCCTCCGCCCCTGCCAGGCGTCTGTGAGCAGAATGCCCAGGTCAGCGCCGCGCTCGTCCGGTCCCGCATCTGGACCCTGGCTAAAGCGCGCAAAGCCAACCAGCTCGTCGCCCACCTCAGCCACCAGCACATAGGAGCGCTCACCGTCCGTACGACTGAGGGCACCGAAGCGCTCTGCCCACAACGCATTGGCGGGGATGCCAGCGCAGAAATAGAGGTAGCGGGTGCTGTCGCTCAAGGTGAAGAACAGGCGCCGAAACGCCTCGTCCTCGCGGTCGTCATTGCTGGAGGCGCGCAGCCGCACCCTGGAGCCATCCGCTAACCGAACCGCGTGGGCGTCGCGTATGGCTCTCGCCGGATTGAAAGATCGTTCGATGTTATACACAGTTGGTTCTGCCTTATCCTTCATTCTGCCGCAACCTGAGTCTCTAACCGTAGATCGGTACACACTGATTCAGTACAGGCTACATACCGGTACACAACGTTACAGGCTATACAGAGGTTAGCAGAGCGTGGGTTAGCCAGACGTTTGCCACCACGTGGAATAAAGCGGAATCGTATGAGGAATACGGGGGCACGCCCGACGTATCGTTATCCCGGCGTTATATCAGGCGTGCCAGCCGATGAGAAGCGTGGGCGAATCAAAGGGCACGTGCCAGTCGGTAAAGAGCGAAGCATACTCGGAGACACCAAGAGCGCTCTGGGAGGCGATCTTCTCCTCGACATTACCACGTTTCGTTGCCCGGCACAACGCCCATTGGTCCGATTTTTTCCACACGATCTCCGCCGTATAGTTGGGCATGGAAAAAACCTCATGAGACATGCAAGTCGCACATGAAAGGACTGGCGAAGCTCCATGACCAACTCTATGCCCGAACGGCTCTATCTCATACAGTTGGGGAGGGCGAACCTCCCGTTGCCCTCCGGGCAGACGCTCGCCCTCTCACGAGGCTGTTATCTCGTTCAGACGAGCGATGGAAAGAACATTCTTATTGATAGCGGACTGCCAGCAGACTACACTCCACCACCCGGATCGCCACCGGCTGAGTCTGGAAAGAACGTGCTGGAGCATCTTGCCGATCTGGGGCTACATCCCGACGACATTGATATCCTCATCTGCACGCACTTCGACGTGGATCACGCGGGCTATCACGATGCATTTCCCAGGGCAGAGCATGTGGTCCAGCGCGAACACTATGAGCTGGCTCGTGGCGGACATCCGCGCTACGCTGGCGCGCGCTCGCACTGGGACCACCCCTTGCTGCGCTACAGGCTTGTCGAGGGTGATATCGAGCTATTGCCCGGCCTGACGCTGCTGGAAACCAGCGGCCACTGTCCCGGCCATCAGTCCGTTCTGGTACACCTGCCACAGACCGGAAACGTGCTTCTCACAATCGATGCCGTCGCCATAGAACGTTCTTTTACGCCTGACCGTAAGGCCTGGCCGCTGGACGACAACGAAGAACAGTTGCGCGCGAGCACGCGAAAGCTCCTGGACGTAGTTGCACGCGAACACGTGGCGCTGGTGGTCTTTGGCCATGACGGCCAGCAGTGGCAGAGCCTCAGGAAAGCGCCGGAGTATTACTCGTAGTCATCCATGGGCTCGATGTCAGGTTCTATCGCATCGGTGCTACGTGGCCACTATGGCGAGCCGCCGGAAATGGCGGAATGGAGGCGGTATTGCCCTTCAGTGGCCACTTGACGCGATATATCACGCCGGTTATAGATTCCGTAGAGCCTGCAGAACGCGTGTGCAACAGCAGAGGGAGGCGATAACATCCAATGGACACAGTACAGGTACGCTACATCGTCAACGACGTTGACGCCGCAGTTGCGTTCTACTGCCAGCATCTCGGCTTCCAGGAAGTGATGCACCCGGCCCCGGCCTTTGCCATGCTCGCGCGAGGCGACCTGCGTCTCGCACTCAGCGCGCCAAATTCGGCGGGCGGAGGCGGCCAGGCGATGCCCGATGGCACGATGCCCACGCCAGGAGGCTGGAATCGATTCTCGCTGGTAGTGGACGATCTCGCCGCCACCGTTGAAGCGCTGCGCAAGGCCGGAGCGCATTTCCGCAATGATATAGTCACTGGCATTGGCGGCAAGCAGATTCTGCTCGAAGATCCGTCTGGGAATCTTGTCGAACTGTTCGAGCCGATATTGCCAGAGGCACGCCTCAGCGCAACCTCATAGCCGTTCGCTCAACCGCCGAGGATGGCGGGGTAGAGGAACGCGGCATAGAAAAAGACGACCATCACCGCGAAAAGCAGGCTATCCATGCGGTCGAGGATGCCGCCGTGGCCTGGGACGAGCGTGCCGCTGTCCTTCACCTCCGCCACCCGCTTGAGCAGCGACTCAGCCAGGTCGCCCAGCGTTGAGACGACCGCTACCAGAATGCCCAGAATCACCGCATGATACCAGGGGAGATGGACGGGAGTTATCACCAGCAGCACGAACGCTGCGATTACCGACCAGACAAGCCCCCCCGCGAAGCCCTCCCACGTCTTGGCCGGGCTGATATGCAGCGCGAGCTTGCGCTTTCCGAGGAAATGGCCGGTCACAAACGCGGCGGTATCGTTCGCCCAGACCATGCAGAAGAGGGCAAATACCCACCAGAACTGCACAGAGCCATAGCCCATGACATTGCCGCGCAGCACCAGGAAGAGCGCCATCGGCCAGCCGAGATAGAAGGCGACGGCAATCGTGAGCGCCCAATCAATAATGGTTCGCTCGATCGTTGGGCGGGTGAGCATGACCCAGGTAAACGAGAGAATCACCAGCGCACTGATGCCCAGGGAAATCAAAGCCAGCCGCACATTGGGAAGCATCGCGGCGACGAGAAAATCAATGCCAAGCGCACCGCTCAAGATGACGAGAGGATACCACTTGCGATGCGCGGCGAACATCGTGCGGACCTCCCAGAGGCCCAGCGCCAGCGCGACCAGCGCTCCCGCGAAGGCAATCCAGCCGCCGAACCAGACCAGCGCAATCACAATCGGGATCAGCACACCCGCGGAGAGCAAACGCTGGCGCAGTCCGGCAAGCCAGCCCGCCTGGCTACCCGGCGCGGCGGCCACACGGGGAGAACCCTTTGAGACGGTTTTGCTCATCGCCCTGCTCCTGCGTCACTTATTCGACAGTGCTTGTGCGCGAATGTCACGAGTGAATCAGTGCGCTCCTTTGGTCGCGGGCTGCGGGTGCGATCCGTTGGTGGCGTTATCCATTTCGCCCGCATGACCCGTGCCGCGCGTGCCGTTGCGCCCGACATCAGCCTCTTTGGCGAGTTGCGCATCGGTCTTGCCGAAGCGACGCTTGCGGCTGGCATAGGCTTCAAGGGCAGCGACTAAATCTTCTTCATTGAAATCGGGCCAGAGGGTCGCGGTCGAATAATACTCCGCGTAGGCGGCCTGCCAGATGAGATAGTTGCTCAGCCGCATCTCGCCGCCAGTGCGAATGATCAGGTCAGGGTCCGGCAATTCGCGTGTATAGAGATAGCTGGAGATCGTCTCCTCGGTGATCTGCTCCGGCGGAATCTTCGCGGCAATGATCTGGCGCACTGCGTCCACGATCTCGGCGCGACCACCATAGTTGAAGCAAACGTTCAGCTCTAGCTTGTCGTTGCCACGTGTCAGGTCTTCCATCCACTGGATGGCCTCCTGAATATCCGGATCGAGTCCCTCCAGCCGTCCTACATGGCGCAGCCGCACTCCCTCGCGATTCAGGCGGTCCACATCGCTGCGGATGGTCTCCCACATGAGACTCATTAGCGCGCTGACTTCGTCCACCGGGCGACCCCAGTTTTCCGTCGAGAAGGCATAGACGGTGAGCATGGGCACATGGTAGTCATTGCACAGCCTCACGACTCGGCGCAGCGCCTCTACTCCGGCGCGGTGCCCCATCGAGCGGGGCAGGTGACGGCTCGTCGCCCAGCGGCCATTCCCGTCCATGATGAAAGCAATATGGTGCGGAATGGCCTGCCCATCGCGAAACCGTAGCCGCCGTAGCTCTGCCTGCCGTTCGGCCTCCTGCGCGCGAGCGCCGCCAAAAACAGCCTGCATCAGCGCGCGCAGATTCCGAATTCCTCGCTTGGCCATGCTCTATCTCTGTTCCTCTCTGTCGCCATGCACATAGGTGGGAATGTGTATCGCGCCCTCCATCACTACAGGACTACTTTCACTACAGGACTACTTTCACGGGCTACACTTCCATGATTTCGCGCTCTTTGGCCTGCCCGACACCATCCAAATCCTCGATGTACTTGTCAGTCAGCTTCTGTAAGCGATCAGTGCCGCGCTTGAGCTCGTCGGCGGAGATTTCCTTCTTCTTCTCCTGATCGCGCAGCTTGTCATGGGCATCGCGCCGGATGTTGCGCACGGCCACCTTCGCCTCATCCACCTTCTTGTGAAGGACCTTGACGAGATCTTTCCGGCGCTCCTCAGTCAGCGGGGGCAGCACGAGGCGAATGACTGTCCCGTCGTTGTTCGGGTTCAGACCGAGATCGCTCTTCTGAATAGCCTTCTCGATATCAGAGAGCGCCTTCTTATCCCAGGGCTGAATCGTCAGCGTGCGTGGATCGGTAGCGTGAATGGAGGAAAGCTGGGCGAGCGGGGTCGGCGTGTCGTAGTAATCAACAACTAGCCGCTCCACCAGCGCTGGAGTCGCCCGCCCCGTACGCACGGTCTGCAGATCCCGCCGGAGCGCCTCGACAGCGCCATTCATACGGTGTTGCGCGTCTGCGAACACATCTCCTGCCATGATACCTGCTCCTTCCCAGCCTGCCTACGCGACAGAGCACCCGTCATCGCATGATACCCCGATTATCTCAGATTATCCTAGCGTATCCCAGACAAAGTCCTGCCCTTTTGGCATATCATGCACTAATGTACCACTTGGCACGCCTCGTACGATCTCGGCCATCTGCCCCCGCTCGTGCATATCGAAGACCACGATCGGCAGGTGATTCTCACGGCAGAGCGAAAGTGCCGTCGCATCCATCACGCCCAGGCTCATAGTAAGCGCGTGCATGTAGCTCACCTCGCGGAACCGCCGCGCTGTCGCCACACGCATCGGGTCGGCATCATAGACGCCGTCAACCTTCGTCGCTTTGAGCAACACTTCGCAGTTCAGCTCAATGGCACGCAGAGCAGCGGCAGTGTCGGTCGTGAAATAGGGGTTGCCCGTACCTGCTGCCAGGATAACGATGCGTCCCTTCTCCATATGACGAATAGCCCTCCGGCGGATGAAAGGCTCCGCAACGGAGGGCATATCGATGCCGGTCTGGACGCGGGTCGAAAGGCCCGCATGCTCAAGAGCATCCTGGAGGGCAAGCGCGTTGATCACGGTCGCCAGCATACCCATATAGTCAGATTGCGCGCGGTCCATCCCTTCGGCGGCGGCGGTCTTGCCGCGCAAGATGTTCCCACCGCCGACCACGACCGCAATCTCGGTGTCCAATTCATGCACCTGCGCCAGCTCACCAGCAAGGTATTTCAGGACATCAGCATCAATCCCATAGCCCTGCTCGCCCATCAGCGCCTCGCCGCTGAGCTTCAGAAGGATCCGCTTATACTTGGTCGCAGACTGCATGCGTAGCTCCCGTGAACACAGACCCAGGCCAGAGAACCTGGCTGGTGAACAATGCGATACGATCGCGATTGACTAGATGCTGGATCAGCCCAGACTATTCGCCGAGCGCGTATCGGACGAAGCGGCGCACCACCACATTCTCGCCCGTCTTGCGGATGACGTCATCCACCAGCTTGCCAACGGTGATCTTGTCGTCTTTCACCCAGGGCTGCTCCAGCAGCACATGTTCGCCGAACTGCTTATTGAGCTTGCCCTCGACGATCTGCTCGCGCACCTTCTCAGGCCGCTTGAGGACCTCAGGATCATTCATGAGCTTTTCGCGCGCCTCGGCCATTACGCTCTCAGGGATATCGCTCATCGCGATGTACTGGGGGTTGGTTCCGGCGATCTGAAGCGTCAACTCGCGGGCAAGCTCCCGAAACACATCGCTTCGGGCGACGAAGTCGGTGCTGCAATTCAGCTCCAGCAGCACTCCCAGGTTGCCACCGTGATGGACATACGATTCGATCAGCCCCTGGCGCGTCTCGCGATCCTGGCCCTTGACCTTCTCGGCGCGCTGCTGGCCCTTTTCTTCGATCTTCTTGACCGCTTCATCAAAACTCTTTGCGGTAGCCAGTGCATTCTTGCAGTCAGCGAATCCGGCTCCGGTTACTTCACGCAGCTTGGCGACATCTTTCGCAGAAAATTCCATGGTGATCGTGCGCTCCTCGACGCTCTATACCTAACCAGACCGGACGTGGGCGTGTCTGGTGCCGCCTGTATTCTCCAGTCGTGTGCGTACCCCACAGCATGCCACCCGCGGTATCGCGCCATCTCTCATAGTACCACGCGACTGCTACGCGACCGTGACACCTGAATGCACCATGGCGAGCACACAAACGCGCGGCACGATTTTCGCGTGCCGCGTCTGAATCCGGATGCATTGTACTTCACGCGCCTGCCTACCACAAGAGGCAAGCGATTGCCTATTCGGCGACGGGGGCCGGTTCGGCGGGCTGCTCGGCAGCCGGGGCAGCGCTTTCGGCGGGCGCGCCGCCAGGCTCAGGACCAAACTCCTCAAGCCTGATAGGAGCCTCGGTCGCGGCACGTGCCTCGCCCTCATCCTTCGCCTGCTGCGACTCACGCTGGCGGCGCCCTTCGAGGGCGGCGTCGGCAATCTTGGTGCAGAGCAGCCGAACGGCGCGGATGGCGTCGTCATTGGCGGGAATGGGGTAATCCATCTCGTCTGGATCGGTATTGGTATCGGCCAGCGCGACGACTGGAATCTCCAGGCGGTTGGCCTCAGCAACGGCGGTATGTTCTTTCTTCGTATCAATGACGAAGATGGCACCGGGCAGACGGCGCATATCGCGGATGCCGCCGAGCACGCGCTCCAGGCGCTCTAGCTCATCTTCGAGATGCTGCGCCTCTTTCTTGGGCAGTCGCTCGAACTCGCCCCGCTCCTTGCGCGCCTCCAGGTCTTTCATATACCGGATGCGCGACTGGATGGTCTGGAAGTTCGTCAGCATGCCGCCGAGCCAGCGCTGGTTGACGAAGAACTGGCCGCTGCGCTGCGCTTCCTCTTTGATAGCGTCCTGGGCTTGCTTCTTGGTGCCCACGAACAGGATGCTCTCGCCGTTAGCCGTCAGGCTGGTGACGAATCTGCTGGCTTCGTTGAGGCGGGTGACCGTTTGCTGTAGGTCGAGAATGTGGATGCCGTTGCGGGCCGTGAAGATGAACGGCCGCATCTTAGGATTCCAGCGGCGAGTCTGATGCCCGAAGTGGACGCCAGCTTCGAGCAGTTGTTTCATCGTAGCAACATTTGCCAAGGTACTTCAATCCTCCCTTAAAACTATCCTCCGCATCCCTCATGTCCATTGGAGAGCGTAGCGTCTACATGACGCGACACCAGGGATTCCGCCGGGTCGGGATGCGTGTGAGATGAGGGTCAACGCAGGAACGCATGTCCAACGCGTCAACTTAAATAGTATATCACCTCAGCGTTACAGGCGCAATGCCCCTTGAGGTGGATAGACATGCATTCAAACGAACAGATAGGCGTCCGCGGTCACACGGACGCCCACTCATCACATCAACCGATCGCACCGAGAGCACTGAGAGCACCGAACAAATCACCTGTCGATGCGCGGCGGACCCTGGCGAATGCGCTCGCGCACGACCGCGACATCGCCCATTGCGCCCCACCGGCTCTCGTTCCACCAGGTAGCGCCCGCTTCGGCAAACGGACGCACGATGGAGGCCGCTTTGGCGGAATCGTCGCCCGGCGTCTCGCCCTCCATGATGATGTCGAACGGCGTCGTCTGGGTGCGCCGCTCGGCGACATACGCGGCTATCTCCCTGATATCATCCGGCGTAATATCGCGCTGAGTACCGTCCGCGATGACATTCGGCAACAGGCCATCATAGCGCAGCACACGCGCCATCGAGCGCTCGCGCGGCCACGCGCCCACCACCCAGATGGGAATGCGCGGCGATTGCACCGGCTTCGGCAGAAACGTCATCTCTTCGAGGTGATAGTGCTTGCTGTCGTAGTGAAATGGCTCGCCACTCCACAGGCCCGTCAGAATCTCCAGGCTCTCATCCAGCAACTCGGCGCGCGTCTTGCGGTCGGTTGGCTCACCCACCTTGCCGAATCCGCCGTCATCCAGCGCACCCAACCCTACCGGCACCACCAGCCGCCCGCCCGAGAGATGATCGAGCGAGACCGTTTCACGCGCCACCTTCCACGGGCGCCGTCGCGAGAGCGGCGAGATAATCGCGCCCAGCCGCACGCGCTTCGTGCGCATCGCCATCGCCGCCATCGTCACCCAGGGGTCATACGCGGGTGTATCCTGGATGTTGATGCCATCCCAGTAGAACGCGCCGTCCCACCCTGCCTCCTCAGCCTCAGCCGCCAGCTCGGCTACGGTGTGAATATCGCCACCCGGAATGATAAATCCGTACTTCATGGTCTCTCCCACCATCTTCTCCTTCGTTTGCCAGCCTCGGTCCGCACAAGCGCCAACGCCAGCATAGCGCGCCATTCATGACATCCGCTGTCATATTACGCCCGCCCCCGCCGGGAGGGTTGTGTGACTTGTTGCCGTGCGTGCGCGGTGCTATGCTCAACGTTGGCGAGACCAGATGAGATCTGGCGAGAAGCACAGAGAGGGCAGCGAAATCGTGGGAACGGCAGTGCTGACGTGGTGGAATGGCGATCCGGTGACGCTCGCTTTGTGCGTCGTCTTGCTTGGCGGCTATTTGCTGACGATTGGACCACTGCGCGAGCGCGTGCTGCCGGGTGTGACGGTGCCGCGCGGACGCATCGCAGCGTATCTTGGGGGCGTCGCGCTGCTGGCGCTGACATTGCTCTCGCCGCTGGATACGCTTGGCCGCGAGTATCTGCTGACAGCGCGGATGGCACAACTGCTGATGCTGGTGACGTTGGTCGCGCCGCTGCTGATGATCGGGCTGCCGGAGGAGCTGGCGATCCGGCTCCTGCCCGTCGAGAAGTGGCGCGCGGCGACGGGTACGACCCTCTTCGTGGTGATCGCGGTCATCGGCTTCAACGCGGTCGTGCTGTTCTGGCAGATTCCCCGGTTCTACGAGCTTTCAGTACAAGATAACCTCTGGCACGATGTCGCCAATCTCTGCTATCTGCTCGCTGGCGTGCTGACGTGGTGGCCCCTGCTGACGCCAACAGACCACCGCGCGCGCATGTCCAGTCCGCTCCAGATGGTCTATCTCGCGCTGGAAAGTCTGCCCATAGATATCTTTGGCGTGGCAATCATCTTCGCGCCCGCAGTGCTCTACACGACATACCTCCACGCGCCACGCATCGCCGGGCTTTCAGCGATGGCCGATCAGCAGATTGCGGGCGCGCTGCTCGCCATCCCGGGCAATCTCCTCGACATCCTCTTCATGAGCATCATCTTCTTCGTCTGGGTCGAACGCATGGAGCGGGCGCAACGGCGACGGGAGCGCGCGGCCATCGAGCGCGAGCTGGCAGCGGAGCAAGCGGCAGGCTCGGGCGTGGGCGTATCAGATATCCCAGTTGGACCGGATGGCCAGGATAGTCAGGGCTTCCTCAGCAGCCAGGGAGAGACCCGGCCCACCCCGAACGCCACATCCTGAGGCGCACCGTCTCATGGAGAGGCGTCAGGGGAGAACCGGCGGCATCTGCTCGCTGGGTGGCGAGCCAACTCATGCCCTGGCGCATGCGCTATCTCCGTATAGACTGGCCGATCTCCCGCGGCGAGCCAGCAAGAACGCAGATCCTGCGCATAGGTGATATTCCGCCCACTTGTCTCTCAGTACGCGGCACGCCTGCGCCGCGACCGCGATGTTCTTACAGTGGACGCTGGCCGAATGCCAAGTAGAAAGGCAACGTGCAGTGGTAGCGATTGATATCGGCGCGCGCCTGATCCAGCGCCGCGGTGTACGCCTCGTCGCTGGCGATGCCCTGAGCGGTCACGAGCGCCTTGACGCCGCCCATCACGCTGAAGATATCCGTCTCTGCCATCTTGCCGATGCGCCCCCCGTACTCACCGACCGGAAGGGTAAAGTCGCGCCTGGTCACGTTGATCGCGCCCGCTCCCGCCAGAAAATCAGCGATTCGCGGCCCAAGCAGCGGATTCACGCCGCGCCGCATGCTCGCCTCAGTAATCCACTGCACAATCTTGTCCATTCCTGGGCCACCGCTCTGCTGTGGACCTGTCTCCACGAGCTCGATCCAGCCGCCGGGGCGTGTCACGCGGACCAACTCACGCACCACCTGCGGCCAGGACGCCTCAGGAAGCGCGAAGAGGAGCAGGCGCATATGCACGAAGTCAAAGCTGCCATCGGCAAACGAGAGGCCATTGAGCACGTTGCCCGGCACGAACGTAAAGTTCGCTGGGCGCCTGTCCAGCCCGAAACCAGGAGCGGCGACATTCTCCCCCGTAGGAGTGACGATATCCGTCGCGACCACATTCGTATCGGGAAAATACGCTGCCATCTCCATCGCCCAGCGCCCTGTGCCGCTCCCGACATCCAGGATGCTGGCGGGCGAGCGCAGGGGCGCGGCGAAATTGCCCCGCAGCGCAGAGCGCAGCATGTAGTGCTGGAAGTCCAGCCGGTTGACTTCCTGGTCATCGCGTGGAAGCACATAGGGAGCGTCCGCCAGATGCCGCCGCCCTCCCACTTCGACATAGCGGCTGCCGCTTTTATCGCGGACGACCCGCTCACC
>DASUWS010000292.1:0-13982 GCA_036378295.1 Ktedonobacterales bacterium | reverse complement strand
TCAAGCGGGGGATGAATGGCCCCTTGCTATTCCCACGCCATGATGCTATACTGCCTGTGAGCTATTGCTCTCGCCCTGGGGCATCATGGCGTGGGGTTCGACCTCTAGAAGCTCCCGGTTTCAGCCGGGAGAGATGTCACTGATCTGGGGCAATTATGCTGTGATGGAGCGCATCCTTCGCTACGTACTACTCGTCTTTCTGGGCTACATCGCGGCGGCGTTCCTGGCGCACCCCAACTGGGGAGACGTGCTGATCCATACGCTCATTCCCCACTTCCAGGCAACACGGCCCTACATCACAGGCGCTCTGGCGCTGCTCGGCACAACCCTGACCAGCTATGCCTATGTCTGGGAGTCCATCGAACAGGAAACGGAACGACCGGGGATTCGTCGCCTTGGTCTGGTCCAGATAGATGCGGGCGCCGGGGCGATTGTCGCTGGCCTCATCTTCTGGTTCATCCTCATTGCCACTGGAGCGACGCTCGGCGTACATCACAAGACAGTTCAATCGGCGGAGGATGCGGCACGCGCTCTTGCGCCGCTGGCAGGGCAGTACGCAGAGATCCTCTTTGGCCTGGGCTTGCTGGCCTCAGCAATGCTCGCGCTGCCGATTCTGGCCGCGACAAATGCCTTTGTGTTGGCTGAAGCGTTCGGCTGGCGCCGGAGTCTCGATGTCGGCTTCTCACGTGCCCGTGGCTTCTATGTCTCCCTGGTCATTTGCCTAGCGCTGGCCGTTGGCGTTACGCTGGTAGGCGTCGGACCTATCCAACTGCTGTTCCTCAGCTCACTTGCCGGAGGGCTTGGTACGCCAGTAACCCTCGTATTCCTGATGCTGCTGGCGCGAGATCAGAGCGTCATGGGCGAGCATCGAATCAACCGGCTCCTTGCCATCGCGGGCTGGACAGTGGCCGGCATTGTCATCACCGCCTGCTGCCTGTTTCTCTGGCAAACGTTTCTCCCATGATGGCAGACTGCCATCCACCCGGGACCTTCACACCACGCCCAGGCTCGCCACCTGATGTTGTAAGCTTGAAGCATCAGGCCTGTATGAGCCTATACTTGAAATGTTGCTCCGTGGGATGCTGAAACGTCATGTTGGGATAGGATGTATATGCGTCGTTTGCGTCATTACCGCGTGCGGGTGCTTGTGGGGAGGAGCGACATGGCCTATGATCTGTCCACAATGCGGGGAAACGCTACCGACTGATGAGACTGTCTGCGCTCACTGCGGTCAGACCCTCTCTGCCGCTATGGCGACGGCCGAGCGATGTTCCGTCTGCGGAGCGCATCTGACATCCGATACATCATCATGTCCGCAGTGCGGTGCGAGTCGCGCTTCACAGGACACTTCAGCGCACGCTCCCTACGTGGCTCCCCCCGAAGATGAGCAACAAGGGCCGCCGACGATCCCCTACGCCAGATCGCGCCTCGCGCGCCCGCCGAAATCCCCAGCATCTCGGGATAGCCTGCCGCCTTCCGAGGAGACTGAGGGAACGCCAGCGGACGAGCCAACGATGATTCCGGTGCTCAACGCATCGCCCATGCCTGTCGTAGCGGAAGCGGTGGCTGGCTCAACCGATCCATCGCAGCCAACGACACCTGCCAGCGCCTCGGACGATGATGCGCT
Organism: Ktedonobacterales bacterium; assembly: GCA_036378295.1. Classification (GTDB taxonomy): domain Bacteria; phylum Chloroflexota; class Ktedonobacteria; order Ktedonobacterales; family JADMIN01; genus DAHUXT01. Next base: position 12,355 of record DASUWS010000292.1, on the reverse strand, counting down.
TGCCGCGTATGAGACACCCGACAAGGAGCGGCCCGCGATTCACGCTCCCAGGCCACCCCTACCGGACTACGAGACACCCGACGATGAACGCCCCGCCGTTCGCCTGCCGGGGCCGCCGCTACCGGACTATGAAACGCCCGACGAGGAGCGTCCCGCCATCCATCCAGTGCCGATGAGCAGGCCAGCAGGCAGCTCAGGCCCGCCACGTACGGCGACTGGCGCTGCGCAGGTCCCCGACACGACGCAAACTTATCATCCCAACGAATACACCAGCCCACACGCCGCACCTACCATGCGAACGCCGCTGCCCACGTCGTCACGGGCACCGGCAGCGAGCAATGCATTGCTGAACGGCATCTTCGGAGAGCAGCCGCCAGCAAGCGCGCGAACAGGCAATACGCCCATCCAGCGCCTCTGGCTGCGGTATCTCCCATCAGAGTGGGCCGCAATGCCCTGGATCTCCATTCCCGTCGCCGCGCTGGTCGCACTGACCCTGGGGCTGATCGTGACGGCTATTGGGCTACTCTTCTGGTCACATGCCATTGGCTACCTGCTCAACGCCAGCAGCGTCGCCAATGTCGATCAAGCCATCGTGCGCGCGATACTCTCACCGAACGTCCTACAACTATTCCTGCTGGAGCAAGGTGTTCCCGTAGCATTGGCGCTAGGCTCTCCCGGAGCCACCGGAAGCTTCTCCGCGCTGGAGTCACCGCCGCTCACCGGCCTGTCGCTGATACCCGCGTGGACGCTGGTGCTTGCGGGCTATGTGGCCGCCGCGAGTGATTTCTCACACCGCCTTCGCTACAGCGTCGTGCGCGGAGCATTGGTCGGGCCTGTCTATGCGCTCCTGTTGCTGCTGGTCGCACTCTTCGGCTCCAGCACGGTGCGACTACCGGTCACAACCATCATCCAACTACATCCCTCGCTCGGATATGCTTTCCTCTCGGGACTCCTCTGGGGCACGCTGCTCGGCGCGCTCGGTGGGCTGCTGGCGATTCGTGGGTATCGCCTCTTCACGACAAACCGCCAACCTGACTTCCTGGCAGGCGGGATATGGGGAGCGTTCATCGCCCTGGGCAGCGGGGTGCTGCTGGCATTCGTTGCCCTCGTGACAGGCATAGTAGCGCAGGTCGTCGGCACTATGCCATCCGCCGCGGCAGGAAACCCGAGCGGCCAGCCTGGCGGCGCCATGAATTCGATCCTCACGGCTATCGCACTGCTCATCGTGATTGCTCCGGTCGCCACACTGTGGCTGTATGCCCTTGGCACCGGCGCAACCATTGATCACTGGCTTACCGCGTCAGGGGCCAGCGTCCATCCGGAAAACGCGACATTCGGATTGCTTGTCGCGCAACATCATCCCACGAGCATCGCCTGGTGGCTTCTCTTGCTGATTCCGCTCGCCAGCTATATCATCGGTGGCCGGGCAGCGGCGCGCATCGCCCGCGCTCAGTCGCTGCGTGATGGCGCGATCGCCGGAGGCCTGATGGCGGTGGCACTCAGTCTGCTGATCCTGGTGCTGGCGCTGCTCTCGCGCGTGCTCATCTCGTCTAACGCGACACTCTTCGAGCAACCAGTCACGACCAACCTCGGCATTGCGCTCTCGGCAGGGGCGGTCTTCCTGCTCGTCCTGATCATCGGCGGCCTCGTCGGCGCGGCAGGAGGAGCAAGCACGATCGTCGCGCCGCGCCCCGGCCCCCTGCTCATCTCGCTGGCGGCCCCACTACTGCTTCGGCTCGACCCGGCGCTGGCGCTGGCCCAACGTCCGTGGGATATCTTCGATGCGGCGCGTGGCAAGCGTTCTCCACGGACGGCGCTCGCGGCGCTGCTCTACGCGGCACTGCTCTCAGCAATCCTGCTGGTCGCGCTCTTCCTCGTGGTGGTGCTCATCGGCTGGATTGCCAGCCGCTTTGCCCCAGTCGCCGCCATACGCGGATTCGACGGATTTTTCGCGGGCCTTGCGGTCGGCATACCGTTGCTACTGCTGGCCAGCGCCGCGATTCTGGTGGTGACACGCACCGCGCTACCGCTGTTGACAGCGCATCCCGCGAAGAACACACCGATCTTGCCGAGATATCCCTAGTACCCCGAGAACAAACCGCCCATCTCGCCAACGATAAGAGCAAAGAGCCACAGGCCGCGAATGGGACCGGGCTGCGACACTGCATGATGAATAGTGCGGCGGACTGGTGCTATCGCCCACTGCGCCTCATTCGCCGGGGTCTTCAAGCTCTGGCGGGGACGCATGAATAACAGGTCACCCGACTTCAGAATTATCCACAAGTTGCGAAGTTATCCACAATCAATGTGGATAGATGGACATGAGCGGCCGAGGCGGCATTTTTCTGGATATTGTTGTTTCGTGAGCACTTGTCCAGCTAGCGCGATACCTCGTTGGATTCGTGGATAACATGCCTGAAAATGTGGACAACTCATACCTTGTGTGCATAAGTAGGCCCCCACACGATCTTCGAGACACCCCTCACTATCGCTCCACATCCTGTGGATAACTGTGTGGAGAAGCCACGCATTCTGTGGATAGCTCGTGGGTATCACGTGCGGGGTCATTCGCGCTGGAAAGCACCCCATCTTCCACATTGTGGGTGAGTACTGTTGAGATGTCGTGGATGAGTGTGGACAGTGCGCATAGTATCCACGAGCCGCGTGGATACGCTCGTGGATGGCTGGTGGAACCGGTGGATAGGCTCCAGAGAATATCCACAGCCATCCACATCCACAGGGGATGCTATCCCGCGATTGCCACGACTGCATCCACAGGGAGCATCGCACCAGTGGAGAGGATCACTTGAGGGCAGCCCAGAATTCTAGCGGAGTGGCAAAGGGCGAAGCGCCATCGCTAACACTTATCCCCACTATCCACCGCACCTATTACTATCTACTGCTATATCTCTTATCAAAAATAAGAAAAGAAGAAAGAGAGAACTCTCTTCGTTGCACCATCGTGAAATATCCACACACAACTCTCACAGGTATGCACTTCCAGCAAACCTGTTCGGGGCATCCTCCAGTGTGGAGATACAGAGCACCGAAACAGCACGAAGACCAGGCTCTGGGCGGCCCGGTCTTCGTAGGGGAGGGGAGGAGATTGTGAATAGTCTCTCTCTGCATGCATAATACATCGCAGTGTTACATAGTTGCATCCGGTAAACACCTGATATGGCATAGGGCAAACACCTGATATAGATGGTCAATCTGCTCAGAGGCCTTGGTGACAACATATGTATTGGCTAGAGCGTCGGAGGACCCTGATGAATTCGTTTGCGCACCATATCGAGTGTGTCAGTTGGCAGGAATGCCTCCTGCCACCAGGTCACGCCAGCCTCGGCATACCTTCGCAGCCGTGCTTGTGCCTCGACGGGATCATCGTTGCCCACATACGCCGCCACCGCAACGTCGAACGGCTCGCCCGTTGAACGATACTGGCTAACATAAGCGAGTAGCTCGCGGATTTCATCCGGCTGTATGGGGCGCCCATCCCAATGAATCGGGCACAAGCCGTCCCACTGGGCCGCGCGGCGCAATGGCGCTTTGTGTGGCCAGACGCCCGCCACCCAGATCGGGATGCGTGGTGTCTGCGCCGGTGTAGGGAGGAACTGCGCGTTACGCACAGTGTAGTGGACACCTTCATAGGTGAACGGCTCGCCGCTCCACAGGCCCGTCACGACAGCGAGACCTTCGTCCAACATCGCGGCATGGGTCTTGTCGTCGGACGGTTCGCCAAAGGCGCTATACTCTCCCCACCAGTCGCCCCCGATGCCGACACCTACGATAAGTCGCCCGCGTGATAACCGGTCGATGGTGGCGGTCTCGCGCGCGAGCTTCCATGGACGGCGGCGGGCCAGGGGCGTTACCAGCGCGCCGAAACGAATCCGCTCGGTCCGCATCGCGATAGCCGTGAGCGCTACCCACGGATCGGCGACAGGCACTCCAGGCTCGGTCTGGAGGTGATCCCAGAGGAAGAAGCCGTCCCAGCCCGCATCTTCCGCCTCACGGGCAAGATCAGCCAGTGCGCGCGCATCGGCGAGCATGTTGAAAGCAGGAAGGTTGAGCGCAAAGCGCATGAGATGCCTCCTTGAATATGCAGGCTATCAGGCGGCACACTGGCGAGTGGTTCATGCGGAAGTGGAGCGAGGACGATTCCGCAGTGTGCGCTGCATACTCTTCTTGCGGATTGCTCTCTTTGCGGAAGCTCTCAGTTCTGTGAGTTATCGTAAGCGCCGTGGGTCGAGCCACGCGTGCCAGACGATTCGAGCGCCTCTAGCACACTCGCGATGTCCGCCGCGACCTCGGCAAACATATGAGGCAGCCATTCCTCCGGATGAGGCCCGCTGTGAGGGTACGCCGATGGACGGCGAGCGCGGCCAAGCGTCATGTGGCCATCGCGATACTCCGCCGACGCACGGAAGCCGCTGACCCCTTCGGGGTCCCAGAGCGGCAGCTCAACGCGTTGCTGCAGCGTGAGCGCTTCCGCCTCCATACTGTTGTCACCCAGTGCCAGCGCAACGTTCGACCGGGTTTCCACCGCGCGGCTGCTATGCTCCGAAGCGCGCAGCTTGATCAGCCGGGCAATAGCTTGCAGATTGATAGCGCTCAGATCGACATGTGCCAGTGGAAGGCTGTACGAGAGGTCTACGACCAGCGGAAGCACGTTTTCCGTGTGCAGATGCGGGCATGACGCATCCGGCTCGTGAAAGAACTCACAGACGCCCTCAGCCCCATCGATAGAAAGTGCGGTATCGAGCGGACCCCAGGCGAACGAGAGTGTACAGACGGCGCGATGCTCCGCCTCCTCACAGGGGCCAGGGTGCAGCGTGCAGGCAAACTCCCGTTCGAGTGTCTGGGTGTTCATCCAGAACTCTGGATGCACTGAGAGTCCCGTAGCTTCAGCCGCATTCAGGAACATTTCGGTGAGGTCTTCAAAGGTAACCATGGTCGGGTCATTCCTCTCGCTGTCGAAATGCCTGTGCCGCCGTTCTGCCATCTCGATATCGTCGCAGCTCTGCGGATCGCAGTGGATTCATCATACAACACTGGCGAGAGTTCGCAATATCCACGTGACGGGAAGGCAGCAAAGAGCCCGCCATCACCAGGATGTGAAAGCGGGCCGTTTGCTCATTGTGTCTTGTGGAGTAGGTACTTCTCAGTGCTCATCCGCCTGACGCAACCATTCAGGCAGGTCATTGTCGCTCAGCGGCTCATTCGGCCCAAGCGCCCATGGATTCACTCCCGAGGGTGCTGGCTGCTGGGCATAGCCGTGATTCGCAGGCGCGCCATATGCGCCCGCCGGATCAGCCACCGGCACATTGAGGTCTGTGGCTGGCGACCTCTGCTGTGTTTGTATGCCGCCACCTCTGGTCAGCAGCGAGCGCGTCCAGTCAGGCGCGGGATGGTTTGTCTGTGGCGAGGCGGGATACGCCATAGATGGCCGGTTAGGATACGCCGGAGACGGGCGCTCAGGATATGGCAGAGATGGCCAGTCAGGATACGCCATAGATGGGTGGTCAGGATACGCCATAGATGGGTGGTCAGGATATGCCATGGATGGCCGGTTGGGTATTCCCGGCATGCTGTTTGGCGCTGGCATATTGCGACCCCAGCCGGGATACCCAACACCTGGTGTCGGAGGAAGATACGCCGGGCCCTGTGGCCGTCCGCTATGCATGCGGGGGGCCAGGCTGGCGCGCAGCACATCCACAAGGCGATCGAGCGGAGTGTTGCTTGGGGCAGGCCAGATGGGCTGGCGCCCGCTGTTGAGCATGTAGATCGCCTCCGCGACACGATTGGCCTCTTCCTGCGTGCGCTGGAGGACAAAGTCAGCCTGCGCGAGCCGCCCCAGCCGGGCGATGAGATTATTCAGGCTACTGCCAATCTGCCAGAGCAGACTATTGCGAATCGCAGGCGAACGCACATTGAAGTCGCCGTTCGCCAGATGCACGTGAACCGCCAGCAACTGGCGCACGCCCTCTTCCAGCTCGTGGGTTCGCTCCAGTTCACGTCGCTCCAGCTCGGCCAGTTCTTCGGCACGGTCGGCGCGCCGGATTGCCCGTTCCGAGCTTTGCACCACGAGGAAGGTAATCGTGGCGACGATGATCTGCAGCGCGATAGGGCGAGCCAGCAGCGAAATGATATCGCTGCCATTGGCAAGCTGATGCGCTAGGTCGCCCACCTTAGGTTGATACAGGAAGTCCGCGATCATCGTCGCGATGTTGATCGCCATCATGACAAACGCCAGCCAGGCTGGCCGCAGTAACGTCGCGGCGATGGCGAGCGGAATGACCAGAAGATCGTATGCGGGCAGGTAGATCGTGTCGAGCGCTCCGGCCTTGGCACCAAGCACCGCGCCCAGGACACCACCCCAGGTCAGGAAGGTGAGCAGCACGGCGGCGATTGCTACTTTCCCGAAGCGATTGAAGACCGCGGCAACGACTGTGCCTGTGAGCGCAGCCAGCACCGCTAACAAGGTCGCTGGATCGGTCAGCCCTGCCGGGATCAACACCAGCTCCAGCACGAGCAGGCCCAGGATAAGCCAACTCGCCAGGCGACTGCGGCGCACCAGCTCACGCTCTTCCAGGGTTCCGCGGGAGCTACTCAGAATGTCCCAATTTGCGCCGTAGCTGGTCAGCCGTAACCAAATATTGGCTTCTCGCATTGGCCTTGTGCCTGTCACGCCGGAATATCTTCCCACATTCTCTGGTGTATGCATCGTCATTCCCATACTCTGTTATCCTTGCTCCTGCCCTCTCGGCTCGCCCCGCGCGATGCTCTTGTGATGCGCCTGCAATGTGTGCCTCCGGTGGCCCCACTGCTGGCGGGCAATCAATCACCTCGAACCGCGCGCGCGTCGCTGGCAAGCGTTTCCGTACGGCTACCTCGCCGCAACCAACAGGCGCGTATATGCTCTGCTGGATATGTGAGGAGCGACTAGCCGGTTATAGCGGAGTTGGGGCAGATTGAAGTCATCCTTGCTTTGTCGCTCTCGAACAGCGCCCCTGTGTGGCGGAAACACCACATGAGGTATATGTTCTCTTCTCATAGACCCCTCCGTCAAGGTACGCGGCGGCTTTCTATGCGGATACCTTTTGGGCAGTGGCGAACATCAATGGGACGCCAGCCCAGAAGGTGCCCCGGGCGGACGCCTCTTCCACGCGGCGCAGCCATATCTCCAACTCGCTCCGCAGTGTGGGCTGCTCCTGGCTCAGCGCCTCTGCCGATTCTGAGATCTGGAGGATGGGATTGACGGTCTCCCAGTCCAACTGAAAGACCAGCGTCTGGACCTGGATCTGCTCCCAGTGTTCTCCGCCCATCTGGCGCAACAGTCCGTGGAGTTGGCGGCCGATCAGCGCGTGGGCCAGCTGGCGCTTCGTCCATGCCAGCACCTGGCTAATCGCCGCATCATCGTCCCCGCACGCGCCGCCTGGAAAGACGCCAACCATCCCCCAATCCGGCTCCACCACCGTCAGCATGCCTCCCGGTCGCAGCACCCGCCACATCTCCGCCAGGACACGCGCCGGATGCTGGGCGTGCTGGAGGGCGCGATCCGCTCGTACTCGATCGAGACTGGCGGTGGGAATCGGCATCTGCTCGGCATCGGCGCACATCACCATGATCGTACCGTCGGTAGCTCCCGCCGCCGCAATGTTCTGCCGCGCCTGGCGAACCAACGCGGCGTTGCGTTCCAGCCCAATCACCAGCCCAGCGGAGCCAACCAGGGATCGCAGGTTTGGCAGATCAATGCCACTACCACACCCCACATCCAGGACCTGCATTCCCGCCTGGACGCGCAGCAGTTCATAGCTCAGATGTTTATAGGCGTGAGCGGCCGCTCCTCCCGCCTGCATGACCGTGGCGAGATAGGCCGCGTCAATATCAGCGGACGAGCGTGCTGTGAATGCCAGGGTGGTTGGTTCATTGGACACGTTGGACACATTCGACATGGCAGTTTCCGCATCTCCCGCTGCGCGGGTGGCTGGCTGGCGCGAGGTGCTCCGTAGCGTCAGGCGCTCTCGCTGTCCAATTCATTCGAGACGGCGTTGGCATGGGTCACTGGGTCGAGCGGGCGATCGGTCCAGAGGAGACCCCCGGCTTGTTCCCCAGAGGCGCTGTAGCGCGCGCGGCGGCGTGGCGCTCCCAGCCGGTGCCGGGCAATTGCGCGTAGCGCCGCGGCCTTATCAGGCGTTTCAAGCAACTGGTCTAGCGTGTCATAGTAGTCATGGTCTGCTCGCAGATCGGCGGTCGCGATCGCGCACGGCCAGAACCGTCCCGGAACCGTTGCCGCCCGCGTCCACAACAGCTCGTCGGGTGACTCAGGCGATCCGCCGCCGAGGTTCGCGCCAATTACAGGCGCTTCCGGTGCATAGGCAATGGGAATGCCCATGGCGTAGAGGACCCGGCGCGCATCAGGCGCAATACAGCCGACGATGGCTTCGATGCGTGAGGCGGGATCATAGAGTGTCTTCGTGCCCGCGATCAGGACTTCAGCCAGGGCAACGTGGGCTATGGGATCACGACGCAGCGAGGGGTCCTGATTCCGCAAAAGCCGGGTCAGCTCGCGCACCTCGCTAATCGGCACCGCCTGCAACCTCTGATGGCGGCTGTAGATGTTGCCATATTCGGTTTCGACCGGGAAGAGGGGGCGGGAGTGCTCCTGGAGGCGTGGATTCGAGCCTTTGGTAATGCGTGCCTGGGTATCCCTTGAGCCAGGGACTGGGACTGGAAGCGCCGACTGGATACAGAGGTAGGCCAGAAAGCGCCCATGAGTGTCCCCCACCGCCACATGCAGATCGTGGCCTGCCAGTACGCTGAGTGATGGGTCGCCGTGCTTCCGATAGCGCCACGCCTGGTGCTCATCGTAGAGACCCGCCGCGACATACTGGTTCAGCCGGAATCGCGCGATGGCCTCGAATGCTTCGTGAGAGAGGTGGTCATGACGAGCCACGGCAACGATCAATCCCGTACCGCGCCGGCGCTTCACCTGCAAACCAGACCCTAGCGACCCATGCTGTGCGACATCCTCCAGGAATGGAAATTCGTATTGCCTCGTACCCGCCATACTCCTGCCCTTCTACCCACATCGCATTATGTAAAGCGAGATGGGCTGCTCGCGCCCCTCCTTGATCAAGCATCTGCATTATACGGTGCCAAAAACGTGGCTGACCGTAGGGGGGTACTTCTTGTTACACAAGCATGCTGCGGGTGCTGTCTGTGCGATAACTTGATGCGTTCTCCGAGCAGGCGCTCTTGGAGGAGCGCACGAGCACCAGCCCTTTCAATTGCTAACTGGGCACCGGTATTGCCCCACTGTGTACAATTCTATGAGCAAGTTGGCCTGGCCGCTCGCCGCTCGCAATACCTCCAGGAGCATTGCGGGGCTTGCCGTGCGGAGCTTGCGCAACGCGATGGGGTTGGGCTACCGCGCGAATGCTCACACGGAGCGGGCGGGTGCCTGATCGAACGTGCACTGCAAGAGCCAGCGAATGATGTAGCAGTTGATGCCATAGACCTTTTGATGGTGAATGATCGAGCGAAACAACCGCGCAAAGTATGTGAAGCCTGGGAGGAGCGGCACATGGACGAACGAATCGTTGCGCCCTTTGGAGCCTGGAAATCGCCGCTGACAGCGGACGTGATTCTCTCCAGCGCCCTGTCACTGGATCAAATTCAGGTGGACGGCGATACCATCTATTGGACCGAAGGACGCCCTTCGGAGGGAGGGCGTACAGTACTGGTGCGTCGTACCCCCGACGGCCAAATCGAAGATTTGACCCCCACGCCGTTCAATGTGCGCACGCGTGTCCATGAATATGGCGGCGGTGCGTTTCTGGCCGCTGACGGGAACGTGTACTGCTCCAACTTTGCCGACCAGCGCATCTATCGTGTGAGCCAGTCTGGCGATCCGCAGCCCCTGACGCCGGATCTTCCGGGCGGTGTACTCCGCTACGCTGATGCCACGCTGGATGCGGCGCGTAATCGTCTGATTCTGGTACGTGAAGATCACCGCGAGCCGGGCGAAGTGAAGAATACACTGGTTGCGCTGGCGCTGGATGGCGACAACGCCGATGGCGGGACGGTGCTGGTTGAAGGGAATGACTTCTATGCGACGCCGCGCCTCAGCCTGGATGGCTCCCGGCTTCTGTGGCTGACATGGAATCATCCCAATATGCCATGGGACGGTATAGCGCTCTGGCTGGCCGATATCGCCGCCGATGGCTCGCTGACGAACGCACGGCAGATCGTCGGCGGTGACAGTGAATCCATCTTCCAGCCGACATGGTCGCCGGATGGCGAGTTGTATTTCATCTCCGACCGGACCGGATGGTGGAATCTCTATCGCTGGCGCAATGGTCAGGCTGAAGCGCTTGCGCCGATGGAGGCAGAATTCGGCGTACCCCAGTGGCGCTTTGGCATGGAGACCTACGGTTTCAGCGATGCCAGCCATATCATCTGCACCTGGCAGCACAGCGGCAGGATTCATCTTGGCTCGCTCGACCTAACATCTGGCGCTCTGACGCCCATCGAGACGCCCTACACGGCCGTCGCCGCGCCGCACGTCAGCGCCCATCAGACGGTCTTCATTGGCATGTCTCCGGCGGAGCCACCACAGATCGTGCGCATGGACATGGCGAGCGGCAAGCGGGAGGTCCCGCGCCGGTCGAGCACGCTGGCAATAGACGAAAGCTGGATTTCCGTGCCGCAGGAGGTCGAGTTCCCAACCGAGAACGGCTTGACTGCCTATGGCTATTTCTATCCTCCGCGTAATCCTGACTACGTGGCCCCAGCGGGCGAGCTGCCACCACTGCGGGTGATGAGCCACGGTGGCCCAACCGCCCAGGTTATGGGCGTCTTCAACCCCAGCATCCTCTACTGGACAAGTCGTGGATTTGCCGTCCTGGACGTAAACTATGGCGGCAGCACAGGGTATGGGCGTGCCTATCGCGACCGTCTGAAGGGTCAGTGGGGCGTGGTAGACCTGGATGACTGCGTCAACGGCGCGCGGTATCTGGCACGGCAGGGATTGGTAGATGGCAACCGGCTGACGATCACCGGGGGAAGTGCGGGTGGCTACACGACACTCTGCGCGGTTACCTTCCGTGATGCGTTCCGCGCGGGCTCCAGCTACTTCGGCGTCAGCGACCTGGAGGCGCTCGCCCGCGACACCCACAAATTCGAGTCGCGTTACCTCGATCAGATGATTGGTCCGTACCCGGAGCGGCGCGACCTCTATCAGCAGCGGTCGCCAATCCACCATCTGGAGCAGATGCATACGCCCGCTATCTTCTTCCAGGGGCTTGAGGATCCGGTGGTGCCACCCAATCAGGCGGAGACGATGGTAGAGGTGTTGCGCAGCAAAGGGGTGCCAGTGGCCTACCTGGCGTTCCCCGGCGAGAGCCACGGCTTCCGCCAGGCGCAGAACATCAAGCGATCGCTTGAGGCTGAGCTGTACTTCTATGGGCGTATCCTGGGCTTCACACCCGCCGACGAGATCGAGTCCGTGCAGATAGACAACCTGCCGGGCTAGCACTTTTGATGATCACTCCTAGTCCTGGTCGACCATTGATGGCATGTTGGAGGTAGACACAATTGCGCCTGGTTGGCTTGGGATTGGTGAAAAATGAGTGTGACGTGATTGAGCAGTACGTGCGTCACAATCTGCAATACCTGGATGCGTTCGTCATACTCGACAACGCATCCACTGATGGCACTCGTGAGATCCTTGATGCGCTTGTCGGTGAAGGGCTGCCTCTGCGCGTGATAGATGATCCTGTAATGGGCTACGTCCAGGCGGAGAAGATGACAGCCCTTCTGAATCAGGTCGGTGAGGAGGAAGATCCTGACGTCGTATTGCTCCTGGATGCGGATGAATTCTTGCTAGCGCCGTCGCGCCCTGCTCTGGAGGCGGCAATCGCGGCTCTCCCATCTGGCACAGCAGGGCTCTTGGGCTGGAAGACATTCCTCTACATGGGTGCATCGACGAATGTTCAATTGAGGCGACTATACCGATGCCGCCGGCTCCTGGCACGAGCGCAGCCCCGTATCGATCAAGATGATCCGATGCGAGATGATCCCATCCGCCGGATGATACGCCGTCGACGAGAGGAACGGCCGCGCTATTTCAAGATCGTGCTGCGCCGTGAATCTGGAGCACATGATTGGTGGGCTAACCTGCGACTAGCCCAGGGCTATCACAGCGCAGAACATATCCTGACCGGGGTGCTTCCCGCTATGGAGTTGGAAGGTTTTGCCCTTGCGCACTTTCCTGTGCGTAGCCGAAACCAGCTGCAGTCCAAAATCATCGGTGGCTGGCTTGCGTATTTGGCGAAGACTCCTAACTCGGCAC
>DASUWS010000291.1:0-3424 GCA_036378295.1 Ktedonobacterales bacterium | reverse complement strand
GTGGGGACGAGCTCAGCGGCGATCATGCCCGGCTTGACAACATCACCACGCTTCACGCGCACATCCTGTATGGTCCCGTCCTGTGGGGCCGTGATCTCGATGGTCGCCTTCTCGACCATCAACTCGCCCAACACCTGGCCTTCGCGAACTGTGGCGCCATTGCTCACAAGCCAGTTGGCGATGAATCCTTCCTCCGCCTCGCTTGCGGTCCACGCTGGAATCGTGATCTGGATACTCATACCCTGGCCGTCCTTATGTTCACACGCCTATTCAAGAGCTAGCGGCGGACCATTGACACCACGCGCGAAGCAGACACGCAGCAGACACGAAGCAGATGGCCCCAGGCCGGGCAGCCCGCTACCCGGCCACCTGTTGGGGCCATCTCATAGTCCAGTATTCCAGCCACCGCTCTTCACCCACGAACCTGCGGCTGGCTGGCGCATTGGACGTCTCGCTCGTTTGCCTCTGTCGAGACGTACTCCAGGGAGTCACGTCGTGTGGCTGCTTCGCGCCATGTTTCTTCAGCCTTCTCAGCCCCTTTAGCCCGCGACCATCTCACGAACCGCCGCCGCGATTTTCTCGGCATTCGGGAGCACGAATTGTTCCATGGGACGGCTGTACGGGATAGGCACATCTGGCTCGGCGATACGGCGGGCTGGGGTGTCCAGGTAATCGAGCGCGTTCTCGGCAACGGTCGCGATCACCTCGCCGCTCATGCCATAGCTCCGGTAATCCTCGTCTACCACGATCAGCCGATGGGTCTTCTTGACCGAGTTGACGATGGCCTCGCGGTCCAGCGGTACCAGGGTGCGTAGGTCCAGCACCTCGGCGGAGATGCCCGCATCCGCGAGCTGCTTCGCGGCCTCTAGCGAGCGATGCACCATCATGCCCACGGTTACGATGGTGACGTCGGTGCCTTCACGCTTGATGTCGGCAACTCCGAACGGAATCGTGTATTCCTCTTCGGGCACCGGCCCAGCGGCTGCCTCAAGCATCGTCATCCAGCCCAGCCCCATGATCCCCTTGTGCATGAAGTACATCACGGGGTTGTCGTCGCGAATCGCCTGGATCATCAGCCCTTTCGCGTCATACGGCGTGGATGGCACTACCACCTTCAGTCCTGGGGTGTGGGCGAAAATGCTATAGAGGCTTTGCGAGTGCTGAGCGGCGTCATTGTAGCCCCCGCCATAGGCGGTTATCAGCGTGACGGGCAGGCGCAGATGGCCCCCCGACATGTAGGTGTTCTTGGCCAGATGGTTGTAGATCTGGTCCATGCACACGCCAAAGAAATCAACGAACATCAACTCGACGATGGGCCGCATGCCCTCAGCGGCGGCGCCAATCGCCGCGCCAATGAAGGCCGTCTCTGAGATGGGTGTATCGCGCACGCGATCCGGGCCAAACTGGCTCAGAAGGTCCTGCGTGGCTCCGAAGATTCCACCGTACTTGCCGACGTCCTCGCCCATGACGAAGACTCTCGGGTCGCGTTTCATCTCAGACGCGATTGCCTCCGAGATCGCGCGAGCGGTGGTCAACTGGCGTGCAGAAGCTGGTGCTGCCATAGATGCTTCTCTCAATCTTTCTGAAACGCCTGGATAGTCTTAGCCGACGGCAACGAAGACATCTTCGAGCGCCTCTTCTGGCGCGGGGTAGGGACTCTCGCGAGCAAACGCAATCGCTTCATCAACGGTGGCTCGGGCCGCCCGGCGTATCTCAGCGTCCTGCTCATCCGTCAGCCAGCCCTGCGCCTTCATTTGATCGCGCAGCCGGTTGATGGGGTCGTGCTCTTTGAAATGTGGCACTTCCTGCGGATCGCGGTAGACTTCAGGATCTCCCTGGAAGTGCCCGAGATAGCGTTCGGTATGGATCTCCAGCAGCGAAGGGCCCTCCCCGCGCCGAGCATGCGCGACCGCTTCACTCGCGACCTCATAGACGGCAGCCACGTCGTTTTCGTGGACCGCGACGCCAGGGATGCCATAGGCCTGCGCGCGATCCGCATTGGATGGGATAGCCGTCGCGGTCGTCTTGGGAACCGAGATTGCCCAACTGTTGTCCTCGCAGACAAAGACCACTGGTAGCTTCCAGACGGCGGCGAGGTTCAGCGACTCGTGGAAGGCGCCCTGATTGGCGGCTCCTTCACCAAAGAACGCCACAGCAACGTCATCGCGGCCCTGCATCTTGGCGGCGAGCCCGGCGCCCACGGCTGGAGGCATGCCTGCTCCAACGATTCCGGAGCAGCTAAACTTGACGGCAGTGTCAAACAGGTGCATGTGGCCGCCTTTGCCCTTGCCAAGCCCTGTCTCCTTGCCGAATATCTCGGCGGCCATCTTCTTGAGGTCCACGCCCTTCGCAATGGCAAAATGGTGGGCGCGATGCGGTCCAGTCACGAAATCTGTCGGGCGCAGGTGGGCGCAGACACCAACGGCAACGGGCTCCTGACCGGCGGCTAGATGCATCTCACCGGGAACCGGGCCACTGCCGATGTCGAAAACGGGCGTCTTGCCTTCTGTATAGACCTGAACCATTGTCTCTTCGAAGCCACGAATCGTCACCATCTGGCGATACAGCGAGAGTGCGGTCTGCTGATCCAGGGGCATACCATCACCTCCAGGGGGAAAGGCTCTCCATGGAATCACCGAGGCCCTGAGCACGAGCGAGTGGGGAGGAAGTGCGACGCGATGAGGATGATCGGGCGCCTCCGCTCCATGTGCAGCACTCGCGAGAGCACGGATGACCAGGAGAATAGGCTCCAGAGATGCGCTACATGGACCTGTCCACGCGGGAGCACTACGAGGATGGTGCGGCGCCTATCCGCCGCTGAGCTCGCCCGAAACATATCATCCGCCCATCACACGTCTATCACAGATTGCGCGTTCCATCGCACATATCCGTACGCGTGGCGGCTTTTCGGGCATTGGCAGCCTCTACGCCCTTGATGGTCTTCATCATACCACCATCGTCGGAAAGGCGATCCCTCGTGCGCTCCTGTGCTGGATCACCTGCTCGCTCACGCACGCACGCAAGTACGCACGCTCATACAGCGCGTGCCTGGTGTCGCGGCTGCTTCCCGGCTGTATAATTGCCGAATGGCATATGTATGGCCCTGGCGTGACACTGGTGCTCTGGCATCGGGCATGTGGAAAGGAAGCAGAGAGTCGCTATGGAAACTCGACCGTTTGGCAAGACGGGCATGCAGATTACCCCTATCGGATTCGGCGCCTGGGCGATTGGTGGGGGCAATTGGGAGTTCGCCTGGGGTCCGCAGGATGATGAGCAGTCGATCGCGGCAATCCATCGCGCGCTCGATCTCGGCATCAACTGGATCGATACCGCCGCCGTCTACGGGCTGGGCCACTCTGAGGAGGTCGTCGCCCGCGCGCTCGAAGGCATGGCGGAGCGCCCATATGTCTTCACGAAATGCTCG
>DASUWS010000290.1:0-4785 GCA_036378295.1 Ktedonobacterales bacterium | reverse complement strand
GTGTCTTGGATAGCACAATCTGCCCGCACTGCGGCTCGCCTACGCGCCCCGAAGACACGCAGTGTTCGGTATGCGGCGCGCGGTTGAGCCGCCAGTCTGACCAGCCGGGCAGCCCGGCTCCTGCCGCATCGGCGGCTCCATCGCCACCGGCCACATCTCAGCCCGCATCAGCGGTTCTATCGTCATCGCCATCATCGCCGCCGGCTAACCCGATGCCATACCAGCCATACCAGCCATACCAGGGAGCAACAACCGCCGCGCGGCCGGCGTATCCGCCACCATACGCGCCCTATCCACCTTACCCGCCGTATGGAGGAGCGTATCCACCGGGCCAGCAGGGACAGGCAAGCACGCAGGGTACGCCGCCGTACCGCCCGCAGGTTCCGTACACGCCCTACCCCTACCCCTATCCGCCAGCGCCCCAGTCCGGCCAGCAGCCGCAGGTGCGCGCGCCGGGACAGCCGATATATCCGCAGGGGCAGGCTGCCCCGGGCTATCCCGCTCCCGCTTACCCATACCCGCAGCCGTACTGGGCCTATCCCTATCCTGTGATGGTTGCTCCCCGTCGCCCGCCTGGCGAAGTCTACTCGCTCGTGGTGGCGTGGATCGTCTTTTCGTTTGGCATCGTCTCGATTGTTGGGGGACTGTTACTCCTCTTGCTGGGCGGTGTTGCCGCGTCCAGCGGATCGGGTGATAGCCTCTCCGTGCTGTCCACGTTTGCGGGCTTCACGCTTGGGCCGATCCTTGGAGGTATCCTGGCCATCGTCTATGGCATCTCGCGGGTGATGAAGCGCCCTTCGCCATCGCCCAGCCTGCCGCCTGCGCTGGCCATGCTCGCGCTGACGGTGATCTCGCTCGGCGCGGGGGTCCTCCTGTGGCACGTCTACGCATCGCCGGGACTGGCCTTCGCCGTCTTGCCGCTGGCGCTGCTCTCGGGCTTTCTGCCGGCGCTGACAATTCTGGCATTCGGTGTGCAGCGTCTGGGCGCATCGACAACACGACGCCACCTATGGCTCTCGCTGTTCTTTGGCGCAACGATGGCACCGCTCTTCGCCATCATCCTGGAGTTGATCGCGACGTTGATGATCGCTCTCGGCTTTACGATCGCCCGGCACGCTCTCTCACCCGGCATCTCAGACGTCACCACTACCGCACCTCAGAGCCCGGCAGACGTGCTGTTCGTTCTGCTGGTGCTCGCGGTGGTCGCGCCACTGGTGGAAGAAGGGCTGAAGCCGCTGGGTGTGGTGCTGATCGTTCGCCGTCTGCGCTCACCCGCCGAGGCGTTCCTGCTTGGACTGGCTGCGGGTATTGGCTTCGACCTGGTCGAGACCATCGGCTACATCGGCTCAGGCCAGGCAGACTGGGTATCTATCGCCATCCAACGTATCGGCGCTGGTCTGCTCCACGGCCTCGGCGCAGCGATGGCAGCACTTGGCTGGTACTACCTCATCAATGGAAAGGGGATACCGCACCGCTGGCTCAAAGGCTTCGGTGGACTGGTATACGCGGTACTGCAGCACGGAATCTTCAACGGCAGCAACTTGCTTGGGCTGGTGCCGGGACCAATTGGCGATTTGATGAGCAAGACGGTGTATCTGGGGAGCCTTCCGCTCGACAGCGGTACAATCCTGTTCTTCGGCTACTACATCATCATACTGGGGATACTGGTGTACATGACTGAGCGTTTACGACGCGGCATGAAACCGCCCGTAGGTACGACGCCTGAGGAGGTCGCGGCAAGGCCGCTGCCAGTCGGAGGCAGGCCACAGGTCGCAGCGGGAGGTGCGCGATGATATCGCCATCAGCCACCACGCCACAGCCATCGGCATCCGAGCCTACCATGCCATCCAGGAGGCAGGTGCATCCAGCACGTTTCGGCCTCATCTTTGGCATCGTCGCGACCGTGCTGACGCTCGGAGCCATTGCTCTGGCAGCCTTCGCCCCGCAACTGACGAGCGTACCGCCACTGCAGGTGCCACAGGGCTGGCAGCAGGTCTATAACGACAATCCCAGCAACTCCGCTAGCTCCTGGGATAGTGGTAACGGGTGCAGCTTCCCCACGCAGGGTCTGGATATCGCAAGCGACTCTACCTGCCAGTTCAAGCATACCGGCCAGCCCGGACTCACTGATAGTGGTCTCGCCGACGGCGTTCTCGTCGTGGCGAAGCTCGCCCCGGCAGCCGATGTCTCGCTCTCGCAGGACGCTGGAATACTGCTGGACAACGCCATTATCGTGATCATCTCGCAGCAGGGCGACTACCAGATTTGCCACACCCAGTGCGACATCCTTTCTCGCAACGGGGAAGTCTTAGCATCCGGTTCCACGACTGCATGGCATGCCGATGCGTTCGTTGCCAACGAAGTAGCGGTCCTCTACGAGCCCGACAAGAATTCGGTCAGCTTCTATGTGAATGGGCAGTTCGTGAAGCAGGTAGACGCGGGCCTCAGCCCGGGTCCAACCGTCGCGCTGATGACCTCATCGAGCGGTGAGGCGATCTTCACGCATGTCGCCATATACGCTGGCAGTGTCTCCTGAAGTGCCAGCTACATGCGATACGGGTGGGCGCAGCCCCGCTGGGACATACAGTCTACGGCGGGGCTGTCTCAATCACTGGGCGGTAGAGCACCCAGGTCATGTCAATCAACATGTGTTCCGGAGAAGCAGTGGCAAACTAGCCGCAAGGCAGCATATCAGCGTCCATGCGGCGGCTCATCCCGGCTCAGATGGCTCCTTCCCTACAAAGGAGGGGAGTAGGGGAGAGGTCACGCGGATTCGACTCTGAGCCGTGCCAGCGCTTATCTGTCACCGAGACCATCCTGCACTCGCGGGACCCAGTCGAGGTCAGCGTCCGGGATACCGTGCTGGCCGAGGAAGAGGCTCAGTTGGGCTGCATGCTCCTGGACGTGACGCATGGTGTACAGCAGCAATTCCAGATAACTGATGGGTCGCCCCTGTCCCTTTTCCCAGGGAAACTCATAGGGGCAGCGTGCCCATTCGTCTGTCATCGTCTCGATGGTGCTCCGGCACTTCTGCTTGGTGTAGGCGAGATAGGCGCGCAGTTCCTCCTTCGCGTAGGGCCGTTCGGGCGGATCATCATCTGCGTCGAGTGCTGGCGTAGGAAAGGGCGATGGAGGAGTGACTCCGGAAGGCGAAGCAGCGACAGAAGAGAGATACAGGTCGAGCCAGTACAGCGTATGGTAGGCGATAAACCAGAACTCGCCGAGGGGCGGCTGGGGGTGGTCGGGAGGATCACTCCAGAGGTGCTCGCGCCACAGTGCCGCAGGGCAGGCCACCAGAGCGTTGTCGAACATATCGATGGCCGCGCCGAACTGTTGCCATATCGCGGTGCTCCACGAAGTGTCCATGGTCTCCATGTCTCCTCCTTCAGAGTCGACTCTTCCACTTGTCCGCATGCCCATTCCGGGCTTCTTCGCAATTTCTCGCTGCACCTGGTGGAGGTGGAAGTCACCCACCAGGTATATTCAAGGGCATGAGGACCAGCTATCCCAGCGATACCGGGCCTGAACCGGGTCTGTACGTGGGTGCCAGAGCGCGCCGAGGCCGGCGGCTCCCGGGTGGCGGCGGGGCCAGCGCGCGACCAGAGCTACCACACAGAGCTACCACACAGAGCTACCACACATACCCGCCATCGCCGGCGCCTTCGGCTGTGCTGGCATTGACCGGGATCGCACTGATCGCCTCCCAGAGCCGCCCCTGGGAGACCGCGTGCACGCCGCCGTCTGAAAGCGCGCCGCAGCCGGTGCTCTTGCCGCAGCTGTCGGTGTAGTAGTAGATGCCATTCGAGTCGTCGTATCCCACCACCGTGATGAAATGGCGGATCGGCTTCCCCTGCGGCGACCAGTTGGGGAGCCGCCGTGCGCTCACCTCCGCCACCACGGGCACGTGCGCATTGGCGACGTCGTCCCGCACGTGCTGGTGGAACTCCTCCGCACTGGACTGATTCCACCAGACGAGCGTGTAAAAGTACGTCTGCCAGGCGCTCGCGTCGTGGTTCGACGCCTCCCAGTTCAAACCGTCGCGCACGCCATAGAGCGTCACGCCCCAGCTCGGGTCATGCGTATCCATGAGACCGGCGTGCCTCCAGCCGGGGATGACCGTCTCCCAGGCAAGGGAGAGGAGATAGGCGCGGTTGTGGTCGGTCGTCCAATAGGTCGCGACGCCATTCGCCGGGTCAACGTGGGTCGCGGGTCCGGCTGTGCTCGGTCCTTTGCCCCAAAAGTAGAGCGTATTGGCCACCGCGCCCGCCCCGCACAGCCTGGACATGTTGTGGTCGGCATACGGATGGCCGGCGGCGTCGGTCCCCACCACGGGTGGCTCTAGCGTATCCTGTACCACACGCGTATCGAGCACAGAGGCCACCGGATAGCTCGCGCAAAGTCCGGTGCACGCGGGTGGCGCGATGGCCGAGCCGGGCGGCGTCGGCCGCGTGACCCTGAAGGCGAGCTTCGCTGCCACCCAGGCCGCTTCCTGGCTGCGCGGCGCGGGCACGGCCGTCGAGTCGGCGTACGCCTCGGTGATCAGCCAAACGAAGATGAACGGCCAGGTGAGGAGGTACACCCAAAAGCAGAGCCAGAGGAGCATGCGCGGAAGGCGGCGCGTCCGGAGTCCGTGTGGCCGGTCTGGCTCTCCCACGCGTGTCTACCCTCCTCCGTGCCGTGCCGCTACGAGTCGTGACAGCGGTACCAGTACCGTGCTTCTCGCCTGCTTATCTGCTGCCCTAGTATAGCGAGCGGGTCGCTCACGTGTCAATCGGTCCTAGGCCG
>DASUWS010000289.1:0-16204 GCA_036378295.1 Ktedonobacterales bacterium | reverse complement strand
GTCGGCGCGTTGGGCAGACCCGCCAGCAGCGCCGCCTGAGCGATAGAAAGCTGCTGGTTTGCCATGACCACCGTGCCGTCAGACTTTGTCTGTGGCTTCAGTCCAAAGTAGTTGCGCGCCGCCGCCTCGATGCCCTGATTCAGATTCCCATAGTCAATGGTATTCAGGTACATCTCTAGAATCTGGCTCTTGCTATAGTTCGAGTTGACCCCGACGGCCAGAATGATCTCATTCAGTTTGCGCTGAATCGCCTTGTTCGAATCCTTCAGCACCAGGTTCTTCACGACCTGCTGGGTGATCGTCGAGCCGCCCTGCTGGGCCGAGCCGCCATGTGAAAGGTCCGCGATGAGCGCGCGCAACGTTCCCTGGAAGTCCACACCGATGTTCGTCGGCGAGTAGAATGAGTGGTCCTCGGTGTCAATCGTCGCGTCCTGGATCGTCTTCCCCATCTGCGAGAGCGGCACGTAATAGTTGTAGCCGTTCTGATTGCGTACTGTATAGAGCGGCACGCCGTTACGGTCGTAGATGACCGTGCTCTGGCCAGAAATCGCGTTGTTGATGATGCCCTGGATCGCGGGACGGTGGACGTTGTAGGTGTTGTAGGCGTAGACTCCGCCGGCCCCGCCGCCGACGAGGAGCGAGAGCACGCCAACGACGAGCGAGCTCAGCCCCATGGCATAGGCAACAGGATTGGCGCGCACCCGGCCAAGCCGCCACTTGCGGACGCGCATCCGGATGCGCGAGCGGCGGTATCGTGGCAGATCAGCCTGTACCTGCGCCAGCATTTCGGGGGGAAGCTGCGGTCGAGCGCCAGCGGATGCGATCTGGGTGGCCTCGCGCCTCGCGGCACGCCCGGTCCCCCGCACCATCGCGCTCAATTGGCGTGACATCTCGCGGGCCATATCACCCAGGCCCCGGCGCCGTCCGCGTGGCGCACGCTCCGATTCCGCGCTGTACGCTTCGTCCTCGTAGGTATGGCTGCGACCACGAGAGCGTGGTGGCGGCTCGTCATCGTAGTCGTTCGGGCGTCCGCGCCCTGGAGGTGGGCCGTTGCGATACTCGGCACGTCCCCGGCGGGACGGCGGGCCGGAATAATCGTTGTCATCGTAGCCATCGCCGGCATAGCCGCGCGAATCCGAAGGTGGATACCCGCGACCACGAGAACCGCCGCCAGAAGGGCCGTATGGGCGACGAGGAGATCCGTTGCCACTGCTGGCTGATCGCCGCATGGATGGATCAGATGGGCCGCGTCCACCATTTGAACGGGAACCGCGCGGCGGGCCTGCGCGCCCATCCAGGTCGCGCTCGTCGAACTCGCCGTCATAGTTTCGCGTGTCCCTGCTCATGCGCTCTCCCTCTCCATGTTCACGACACCGGTCACCGCGCTTTCCTGGTGACCTCTCCGACTATCTGCCTGACTGCCTGCCTGTCTGAACTGTCTCACCCCACCACCCGAAGCCGGGAGGCTCTGTGGCCAACTTACCGGGTAAGTGTAGAGCCTGCGGCGCCTGGATGGCAATCCGCTGGGAAAGAATGGCGCCTTGCCCCCGATATTTTCGGCGCTGCACAGGCCATTCGGCATGATCCGCTCTCTTGTCGCCCGTCGGTCGGGTAGTGTACGCTGTACCTCGCGGACGCGGCAGGAAGGCTGCCGTGCTGCATGCAACAGACGACGTGGCGCACTTCTGGCGGTGTGGCGGATGTCCGCATTGTCCAGAGGGAGGAAGGATAGAGAAGAGAGGAAGGATAGAGCGATAGATGGGCGACGAGACAACCTCAGGGCAGGCGAACGAGACCCGCACTGACGATGCGACGCGAGGCACGCCACAGTTCTTCGAGTACTGGAACTCGATGGACTTCGTCAGCTGGATGGGCGCCCGCATCGTCGAGAGCGCCGATGGCCACGCGAAAGTCTATTTCGAGCCGGGCGAGCACCACCGGGGCGCGGGTGTTGGCGGGCGAGCGGTGACGGGCGCGGTGCAGTCATATATCTTCGATATCGTGACCGGCGCGGCGGTCGCCTCGCTGGCCCACGGCACGAAGCCGCAGGTCACCGTGACGCTGGAAATGGCGTTCGAGCGCCCGGCATATGACGCGCCGCTGACCTTCGAGGCGCGGGTGCTCAGCGGCGGCGAGCACATCTTCTTCGTGGAGGCGGAGTGCCGGGATGTCAACGGCAACGTCTGCTCGCGCTGCCACGCCATCTACCGCCGTTTCGACCGCCGCATCGAGCCTCCAACCGAACACCCATGACCCGGCATGTCAGGTGACCGGTTGTTGTTCATGAGGGTCAACCCTCACCCCCAACCCCTCCCGCGAGGGGAGCCAGAACGGACCAGTGGATGCGCGCCCGGAGACCACAGCGGTCGCCTCAGTGCCCCTCCCCGCGTCGGGGAGGGGGTGGGGGGAGAGGGCGCCGGGCATCAGTGGCCCTCACCCCCAACCCCTCTCCCGCGAGGCGAGGGGAGCCAGATGCGTTGCTTGTTTGCCACGCTGCTCGTCTGCGGCCCCTCCCCTTCGAGGGGGTAGGGGGAGAGGTCCGCTCTCCTTCACATTCACGCGCCGACGTAGCGGGCGTAGACGGTGCGGGCGACGGCGGGGTCATCGGTGCCCTTGATGATCGCCCGCGCATCGGGGAAGATGGTCAACTCAAAGCCATCCACGCGCAGCCGCAGCAGGAAGTCGTTGCTGGCCACCTCACCCGCCGGACGCAGCCGCTCGGCCAGCGCACCCAGATCGAGCGCCGCAGCCGCCCCTTGTGGCGGGCGCACCTGGACGGCGTTGCGCCCACAGAGGCTCACGCCACTCTCATCCAGGGCTGCGTCGAGATACTCATAGTGGGCGAGGCCACACGTCGGACAGTCTGGCATACGCGGCAGCTCGACACGCTCGAACGTGTTTTCCCAGAGATCCATCCACGTCAGCCCGCGCGTCAGCCGGTCGCTTCCTACCAGCAGCTTGAGCGCCTCCGTAGAGGCCATGCCCGTGATGACGCCGACGATGCCATTGAGCACGCCAGCCGTATCGCAGGTGGGCGTCGTGCCGGGGAGTGGGCGGTCGGGGAAGACGCAGCGCAGGCAGGCGGTTTCGCCCGGCAGCACCGTCATCGTGACGCCATACGCGGCGATGACTCCGCTATAGATCCAGGGGATACCGGCCTTGACACAGGCGTCGTTGAGCAGGTAGCGTGTCTCGAAATTGTCTGTTCCGTCGAGCACCACGTCAATCCCGTCGAGCAGCGGCTCGATGGCGTCGGGTGTGATGTCCGCGACATGCGCATCCACAGTCACCAGACTGTTGACACGGCGCAGTGCGCGCTCGGCGGCAATCGCCTTCGGCAGCCCTTCCAGCGCGTCGTGCTCGTCATAAAGCACCTGTCGCTGCAGGTTATTCCCCTCGACGAAATCGCGATCTACCAGCCGTAGATATCCCACGCCCGCGCGCGCCAGCGAGTTCGCCAGCACACTTCCCAACGCGCCGCATCCAGCGATCAGCACACGTCCGCGGTTGATACGCTGCTGACCGGAGGCGCCGATTCCGCCGAAGAGGACCTGGCGCGAGTACCGCTGCTCCGGGGAAAGGCCACGGGCCGCGAAAGCTGAGCTTTTGGCCCCATCTGGCACGTCTGGAACATTTGGCGTCGTTGTGTCGTCTTGGTCTGTAGCGGTAGTGTGAGTGGCCGTGGGACGGTGTGCCGAGGTATCCGTCGGGTCAGTCTCAGCATGAAGCATCCAGGTTGCCTCCCTCGCGCTGTTCAGGGTGCCCGCTGCCTGGCTTCTCGTCTCACCAGCCGGGCAGATCGCACGTCATCGTACACAGTTCGGTTCTTTCTTATCTCATTCTCAGTTTATTCTCAGCCATATCCCCGATACTGGTTATCAGTCAGTACCGGCTGAGCTGGCCGCGCTGGTCAGCGGTGGGAAAGTTGCCGCGCAATCGCTCGTCACAACAGTAGTACTATGTCACATGGGATAGGCTGGTACCTTTCGTGTGGCGGCTTGGCGGAGTTTCGACCCTATGATAGTATTCTCCGCATTAAGCTCACAGAGTGCCTGTCATCCCAGGTGGGGTGTTGGTGGATGAAGGCTCCGGCGTGGCATGCAGGGTCGCAGATCGCGCTGAGAGGTGGTGGTGTATGGCAGAGGCGGTACCCGTGATGAACGCGCAACCAGCGGGCGCGCAGGATGTTCCCGATGCCCACAAAAAGGTGCTGGTCATTGACGATAGCGAGATGATTGTCGAGCTGGTTCGCAACGTCGTGACGATGGCTGGCGCGTACGATGTGGTCGTTGCCTACGATGGCGTGTCCGGGTTAGAGAAGTTTTACCAGGAGCGGCCAGACTGCGTGATTGTTGATGTCAGGATGCCCCGCATGGATGGATATCAGGTAGTGCGGTGCATTCGTGGCGATACAACCTCAGCTCAGACCCCTCTCATCATCCTGAGTGCGATGAATGAGGATGTGGATCATCTAACTGGGCTGCTCTCCGGTGTCGATGAGTATGTGGTCAAGCCATTCAAGCCAAGTACGTTGTGCGCGACCCTGGAGCGGGTCATGAGCATTACCCCGGAGGAGCGCGCCCATCGTATCGAAAACCTGGCGGCTGCCGGTTTGCAGGACGAGATGAAAATCGCGGATGAGAACGAATCCGAATAGGTGATTGCGCTCCTGAGTGCACCTGTCGTTCGTTTCGCATCTACAAAGGGTGGTGAGGCGCAGCCAGACTGCGTCTCGTCTGGGGGGTGGAATGTGGTGGCGCAACCAACTCCGGAGTATCACATGGCTGTTCTCGTCGTAGATGCCGATGACTCACACCGCGAATCACTGCGCACTTTGCTCGGTGAACACTATGAGCTGACGTTTGTTGCCGGGTTGAGCGAGGCGTTGCGCGTGGTGCGTGAGCACCTGCCTGATCTCCTGGTCAGTGAGGTTGATCTGGCCGAAGGCTCCGGGCTGGATCTCTGCACCCAGGTGCGCGGTCTGCCGGGAGGCAGGCGTCTGCCGATCATGCTGGTGACGAATCGTTCGAGTACAGCGGATAAAGTCGCTGGATTCCAGGCGGGCGCTGACGATTATGTGGTCAAGCCAGTGGATAGACGCCTGTTCTCTGCGCGGCTGCGGCTGCTCCATCGGCTCAAGGGCATCGAGCGCCCGCATGACCTCAACACCCAGCGGTAATTCTGCGGCGTGAGTCTGCGCCTGGCAGCCAGAGCGTGACGATAGCCACGTTTCCGCGCGCTCGCTACGCCTGTGCGCATTCTCTATGCGTGCCCAGCATGGCCGTATTTGCCATGTCCTCTCCTGAGCGGGTACACTGTTTCGTGCACATCCAGCAACACGGCGGCTGCACTTCGTCTTCCGCTGTGCGCCAGGTGGCGCGCACGTTGCAGGGTGAGCGACCTGAGAAGCTGATTCCCCTTGAATTGTGGTTGGATTGAGCACCCGTCCGGGAAGGAGGCGCGCGGCGTAATGGCCGCGTGGAGCAACATGGATAATCTCGACGACCTCCGCTTCGACCGTCACTTCCGCACGCCTAGCTCTGAGGGGTATTATCTTGTGCGCGGCCAGACGCGTATCGGGATAGTTGACCTGCACTTCACCTCCACAACCGTTCACGGCACACTGATCCTTGAGCAGGAGATGGAGCGCGATGCCCTGGCCCAACTGATCGAGCGCATCGACGAAGACCTGGTGCTTTCCGCCGATACCCCGCGCGATGATTTTCTGGTGAGCGTCTATACCGGTAAGGAAGTTGGCTTCTTCAACGATACCTTCCGTGCCGATCAGGAAGATCTGGTGGCCGATCTGGAAGAGGAAGAAGAAGAGGACGACGACGACTTCGAGGACGGCGATCTCGAAGAGTGAAGCGTGAAGAGTGAGGCGGGTGCCTGGCGGAGAGCAAGAGGGGAAGGGTGGCCCTTCTATGGAGGCCGATGAGGCCGATGAGGCCGACGCGAACAAGCGGATTGTGCGCCGCTACTATGATGACGTGTTCGCCAGACGCAACCCCGCGACGCTCGACGAGATCTTCGCGCCCGATTTTGTGGGGCATTCCGCGGCCTATGGCGACTACACGCTGGCCGAGATGCGCCGCGACATTGCCCGCGAGCATGCATCCATGCCCGACGATGAGACGATCATCTGAGGAACAGATAGCCGAGGGAGATCGTGTCGTCACGCGCTGGCGCTACCGCTGGAAGCACGACACCTCTCTCTTCGGCGAGTCGCCCACCGGACAGTGGATCGCCATGGAAGGCGTTCAGATTGATCGCGTGGTGGACGGCAGGATTGTCGAGCGGTGGGAGGTCAAAGATTTCTGGGGCATCGTGACCCATCTCGGTGGCAAGGCGATATTCCTCACCGGCCCCGCTTCCGCAGACTGAATCGCGCCTCTATAGGTGTAAAGTTGGTATCATGCCCCCAGCCTCGCGTCGTTGGCCACCCCACCCGGACGTGATGCGCCGGGAAGCGCATCCTCCGGAACCCGGGTGGGTCATCGGCTCGCATCTGGTGCCAGCCGCTTAGCTACAGGGTTTGTTTGCGTTGGCATCATGCTGCGCCTGTGTCGTGGCGTAGAGCGTTGTGCCGTGGCAATCCTGCACGAAGTAGAAGTACTTCGAGATGCTGGGATTCGCGGCTGCCAGGATTTCGTCCCAGAGGGGAGCGGCGATGGGACCGGGCGGGATTGAAGATGTCACGTAGGCGTTGTAGGGGTCCTTGATGCTGCCGAGGTCTATATTGCCCAACGGAGCCCACCACTTGCCGTCTTTCGGCGGATTCAGACTGTCGCGGGCATACTGCGTCGTCGGGTCAGCCCCCATGTTGCCGATGTCGCCAAGGTTAGCGGTCTTGCCCTGCAGTGCCATCCAGCGGGTGTAGTAGACGTTAGTCACGCCTGGGGCGTCGCCGAGATTCTTGATCTCGCGCACCGTCAGCGAGCCGAAGATCAGCGCTGTATTCAGCGCCTTTACGTCGTCTGTCGTCGAGTAGGCTTTCTTCATGGCCGTGAAGATGTCGGTGTTGCTCCCCTTCACCTTTGCCGCGTGGGCCAGGCACTGCGCCTTGTCCTTGAAATACGCTCCCGGGTTGTCATCAGGTCCGGGACAGAGGTGCTGGCCCAGCGTATCCAGCATGCGCTCGATGACCGTCGTCTCGTTATCTTTCTGCTTGTCAAAGAAGTAGGTGTCGGGGAAGAGATAGCCCTCCAGCGCATATTTGACATATTTCGCTGGCTGCGTAGGCACAAACCAGTATTTCGTTGAGAGCGGTGTCTTGGCGTCATCCAGCAGGACGCCCGACGCCGCGATCTTCATGAAATTGTCAGCGTTGAAGTTGGGCAACTGCGCGAAGTAGGCCGGGTACTGTGTGGCACGCGAGCCTGGTGGTACCAGCACCGTGATATGTTCAACCATCGGCGCGCCTTCGAACCGGGCAATGATCTGATCCATCGTCATGCCGGGGCTGATATCGTACGTGCCCTTCTTGAGGTTGGTGTCAAGATGTTTGTAGCGTGCAAACAGGCGGAAGACGAGCGCGTTGCGAATGAGGCCGGCTTGCTCCAGCTTGTTGGCGATGTCGGTTGAGGTGTCCCCATCAGCGACGACGATGTTTACTTTGGCTGTCGAGCCGTCCGTTACCGGGCGCGAGACGTCCAGTGCTACCGTCGCACCAGCAAAGCCAACACCAAAAGCCACTAGCGCGAACAGAATGGTCACCACCAGTGCGGCGCGTTTCATCGCGTCTCATCCTCCTCATTCGTCCGTTCCGCTGCCGTGTGTCCGGCCAGGCGCTCCGCCTGTTGCCGTTGCTCCAGATATTCTTCGAGGATCACCGCCGCGGCCTCCGAGTCGATACGCTCGCGGATGCGATCAGGCCGCATCCCCACGGCTCGCAGCCGCTCCTCCGCGCGCACCGACGAGAGGGTCTCGTCCACGTAGACCAGCGGCACATCCAGCAGCTTGCGCAGGCGCTCGGCGAAACGTTGTACCGCGTGTGCCTGGCTGTGCAGCTGGCCATCGAAGCTAATAGGCAGCCCGACAACCACCAGAGCTGCTTCCTCGGCGTGTGCCAGCCGCGCAATCTCTTCCAGTGCGGCCTGCGTCGAGCGGCGGATAATCACGGGGCGCGGTGTGGCGAGCACCCCCAGCGCATCGCTGACGGCGACACCAATCCGCTTCGCGCCGACATCCAGCGCCAGAATCACCCCCGTCGTATGCTGTCCCACGGCTGCGTCCTGCTATCTCACCCGGACCCGCCCCACCTCATCAAGGGGCCAACCAATTAGAGGTATTGTACAGAGCAGCCCATCCGCATGCAAGCAACTCTGCCGGTATCGTGCCACGGCTGGTCTCGGTACGCCTATCTGTGTACCCGGAAGTCCTAGTCTGCATCACGCTGAGGTGCCCACTCAATCAGAGTATGGTAGACTCGTGAGGCGAACTGATCGGTACTGGCGGTGGCATGCTCGCTGACTGGCCGCTGTGGACAACGGTGGCGGAATATTCAAGGAGGGCGGTTCGACGCCGGACCATTGAGAGGAGCAACACGTGACCGCATTCTGGTACATCATTAGCGGGCTCGGTATCCTGGCTGCCATTATCAATTTCTCTCTCGCCGTCGTCCGGCGCCAGCAGACTATGGTCGCCCTGGCCCGCACCGTCGCGGGCATTGTTGCGCTGGCGTTGCCCGTCGTCATTCTCTATGGGAAACTGGTGTCGCATATGCACCCGCCCTTCCCACTGGACTGGCAGACCGTCTTCATTGCCACAGGCGCCTTCGTTTTCGCGGTGCTGCTGCTGCCATCGTACGTTGATAAGGGTGAGAAGGCGACGCTGCAAGAGCGCGCCGAACGCGCCGTGCGCCCGACCAAAGCCACCATCCGTCTGGAGAAGCCGGGTATTGGCGACGAGTGGGTGAATTAACACCGGCACTGCCAGGGCAGCCAGAGAGACGCTGGCGAACCGGGGACGCCATCCACAACGGATGAGCGTCCCTTTTGCCTGTTGGCGCGTTTGGCGCGTATGCTGACATGCGCCAGGAAATGCCGTGCATGTGAGAGCAAGTACACTGGATTGACCCATTGGGTAGAGGTGTCAGACGCGATGTCCCCGCTGAGTGGCAATGCCATCCGCGCCGTATTGCAGCTTGCAGGCATCACCGGGCTTGATAGCCCGCCCACGATTCGCACTGTGCAGGCCGCCGACGACGAAGACCGCTTTCATATCGCAACCACGACGGCGCAGATGCTCCTGGTGCGCTACGCGCCATCCGCCATTGACCGTATGCGCCGGGAGGTGGCCGCGCTGCGACTGGCGGGCGAGATCGGAGTTGGCCCACATCTGCTGATGGTCGATGAGACGGGCAAAGCGCTGGGTGGCCCGGTGGTGGTCTATACCGCTCCTGCTGGGCGCTCGCTCGGCACTGGCCCGCTGACCGACGATGATCTGAAGTGGTGGCTTTTTCTGCTGCTAACGCTCCACCACCTGCCATCCGAGCGGGTTGAGATGGTTTCCACGATGAGTCCCGATGCCGCGGCCTGGTGGCAGCGCACGCAAGTGGCCTGGCTGGCCTGCCAGGCGGCCTATGCCGCGCCAATCTATCGCCCGCTGATCGAATCGCTGAAGCGAACCGCAGCCGTGGTGAGCGTGCATATCGATGTGCAGCGCGAGCTCTGGCGCAGCGTCACGCGGCGGCCATGCCATGGCAACCCGGTGCCAGCCAATCTGGCACGTGATGGCGCCCGGGTCATCCTGATGGAGTGGGATGCCTTCGGGCTGGGCGATCCCGCGCTGGAGGTTGGACGGGCAGCCGTCCTGGCAACGCTGGCAGGCTCGCTGACGAAACAGCAATATACCGGGTTTCTGCCCGAATATCTGAGCGGCATGCGCGATCTGGGCGATACAACGCTCGGAGAACGGCTGCGGCTGGTCACTGATATCATGCCCATGGGCTTCTGCCTGACGGTGCTCAATCTGCTCGCGCAAGGACACTTCCCCGCGCAGGAGCGCGCCCGCCAGCTCGATGCCGTCGCGCGGGCCCTCCTCTGGATGCAGCGCAGCCTCGGCCTCCGCGAAGATGACCCTGCGGAACTGCTGCGTCCCCTGCGCAATCCACCAGCGTCCTGACCGCCGGTAGAGGTGCGGCGGCAGATGTAGCCAGATCGTGACGATTCATCGTCTGGCAGGCACTTTTGCGGTACAATGGACTGGTTGAACAGATGGTCGTTAACGTTCGAGGATAGATGCTGTATGACCTCTCCCACGCCTGACGCCGATGGGCAGACTGACTTGCTGTCTGGCTTGAACCAGCCCCAGCGCGATGCCGTCACCACCACCGAAGGTCCGTTGCTGGTGTTTGCCGGCCCTGGGAGTGGCAAGACCCGCGTGATTACCCACCGGATCGCCTGGCTCGTGCAGGAGCAGGGGATCTTGCCGTGGAACGTGCTGGCCGTGACCTTTACCAACAAGGCCGCCATGGAGATGAAAGAGCGCCTGGAGAAGTTGATCGGCGCGTCGGCGCGTGATGTGGTGGTAGGCACGTTTCACGCCGTCTGCGCGCGGGTGCTGCGGCGTGAGGTCGAGCGCAGCGATATTGGGCTCACCCGCTATTTCGTCATCTACGACGACGACGACCAGATCGCGCTGGTGCGCCGCATTCTGCTCGACATGCAGTTCGACCCGAAGCAGTTCAATCCCCGGATGGTTCATGGCATCATCTCGCGGGCCAAGAATGAGTTGCTCTCGCCCGCCGAGTTCGCCCGGAGTGTCAATCGCTATCCTGAGGAGATTGCCGCCCGTGTCTTTGCGCGTTACGATGAGCAACTGCGCGCGAATAACGCGGTGGACTTTGACGACCTGATTCTGTTGACATGGCGCCTGTGGAAGAACAATCCTGACATCCTGCGCGAGTATCAGCGTCGCTATCGCTACATCCACGTTGACGAGTTCCAGGACACCAACCCGGCGCAGTATGAGCTGGTGCGGCTGCTTGCCGCGGGCACGGCAGAGGCCCCCGGCCACACGAACATCTGCGCGGTAGGGGACGACGACCAGTGCCTGATCGCGGGAACGCGGATCACTATGGCCGATGGCACGCTGCGCCCCATCGAGGATGTCAAAGCGGGCGATGCAGTGTTATCGGCGTATGGCAGCGGCGAGTTCCGGTCAGCGCGGGTGCTCTCGACAGCGCGGCGCAACGGGCGCACGACAGGTATAGCGATTACCACACGCTCCGGACGGCGACTCGTCAGCACACCGGAGCACACCCACTTCGCCGGGTACCGCCTCGGAATGACACCGCAACTATACTTCACCTACCTAATGTACAAGCGTGGTGTTGGGTATCGGCTTGGCACGTCCCAGGTATATACCCGGGGCCAGAAGGAACCGGTGGTTGGCATCGAGCAACGTGTACGCCACGAACATGCCGATGCATTGTGGGTTCTTTCGACCCATCAATGCGAGAACGACGCGCGAGCAGACGAGTACATCCTTTCCTTGAAATATCGTATCCCGACTCTTCCCTTCGTGCCCCGCAAAGGCGGTTCACTGAATGGATTAGTCCATGATGAAAAGTATATCCAACGTGTCTTTGACACATTTGATACACATGCAAATGCGTCCCGCCTAATGGATGATTTGCAGCTTTCTGCTGAATATCCGCATGTGCGTCCGCGCTCTCGCAACTCAAGTCGCTACCATATCGTTCTCACGCTGTGTGGTGATCGGCGTGGAGCTACACCGATGCATCGCATATCGCTCGTGGGTAATGATCCCCAAGCACGCGCTGCACTGGAATCACTTGGGTTGAGTATTCGGGCGGTACGAGCTGATAGTGGTAGTTGGCGACATGAGTCAGCAAGCAAAAGTGTAGCGGCGATCGTCGAGATCGCTAATCGCATCTGCGGGGTACTGGATGCTGACGTTGTGCTGAAAGCACGGCTTGGCAAGAACGACGAACGTGTCATTGCCAGCAACTCGCTGCCATTCCTTCCGGCGGCATCTGTTCGGCCAGGGATGGCGATGTTCGATGCGAACGGTGGCTATGACCTCGTGGAGTCGGTCGAGACTGTGCCGCTGGATCAGCCAGTGTACGACCTGAATATCGAGGCAACCCATAATTTCATTGCGAACGGTATCGTCACTCACAATTCTATCTATGGATGGCGAGGGGCGAATCCCGAGGTGGTGCGCGACTTCCAGCGCGATTTCCCGACGCTGCGTGTCATCATCCTGGAGCAGAATTACCGCTCGACCCAGAACATCCTCGACGCGGCGCAAGGGGTCGTGCGGCGGAATGCCAGCCGTCGCGACAAGCAGCTCTGGACTGAGCGCGGCGGCGGCGACATGATCGTCGTACACGAGGCGTATAACGAAGAGGATGAGGCAAACTTCGTCGTCAACGAGATACGACGATTGGTGGCGCGCGGCGTCTGCGAGCTGCGCGATTGCGCTGTGATGTATCGGACAAACGCGCAGTCACGTGCCCTGGAAGAGCAGTTCATTCGCAGCGGGGTACGCTACGTCGTCGTTGGCAGCAAGAAGTTCTACGAGCGCAAAGAAATCAAGGACGTGCTCGCGTATCTGCGTCTGCTGCTCAACCCGGCGGATACCGCCTCGCTGCAGCGCATCATCAATGTTCCGGCGCGCAAGATCGGGCCAAAGACACTGAACGAGCTGCTGCTCTGGGCCGAGCAACAGGGCTTGTCACCGACGGAGGCGCTGCACCGTGTCGAGGAGCATCCCACGCTGACGACGGGCAGCAAGCGTGCCCTGGCGGGCTTCGCCGCGATGATGGACCGCCTGGGCGAGGTCGCGCATGAACGCCCGCTGCCCGAGTTGATCGACCAGATTGTTCTGCAAAGCGGCTACGCGCAAGAACTGCGCGATGGCACCGACGAAGGCGAGGACCGCTGGACCAACGTGCAGGAGCTTCGGCGCGTGGCAAACGATTTTGCTGAGATAGATCCGGAGACCGCGCTGCCCCTCTTCCTCGAAAATGTCGCGCTGGTCGGCGGATCAGACACCGTCCAGACCGGAGAGGCCGGTACCCTGGCGAGCGACGAGCAGCGTCAGGACGCCGTGACTCTGATCACGCTCCATGCCGCGAAAGGGCTTGAGTTTCCGGTGGTCTTCCTGGTGGGACTTGAAGAGGGTATTCTGCCGCACTCCCGCTCTATGGAAAGCCAGCGCGAGTTGGAAGAGGAGCGCCGCCTGGCGTACGTGGGCATCACGCGCGCTATGCATCAGTTGTATCTCCTGCGCGCCTTCCGGCGTTCGTTCTTCGGCGGCAACTCGCTCATGCAGGAGCCGTCCCGGTTCCTGGAAGAGATACCACGCCACCTGGTGAGCTTCTCGCGCCAGCATACCCGGAGCGACACGGGCGGCGCCCGAAGCCCGTCGCGGGGTGCCGCCGCATCCGTTGGCCGCGAAACCACATCACGTACGCCCTCATCGCCAACAGCCAGCTCGAATGGCGTATCGCATCGTTGGGGACAAGCTGATGCGTCGGGCTCGCGTGATGAAGCGCCTGGCGCCGGGGGAAGCGGCTCGCAAGCCGAGATACCCCTCGCCGCGATTGCCGCTGGTGATCGGGTCATCCATCGGCTGTTTGGGCGGGGTATAGTGCTGAACGTGATCGAAGGAAGCGGCGCGCAGACGGCTGAAGTGCTATTCGACAATCTGGGCAAGAAGACGCTCGATCTCACCTTTGCCCGGCTGGAAAAGATCTAACGGTTCATCAGGTACTCCCAGCAGCCAACAGTGTTGCTCGCATGCTCTGGGAGTATGGCAGACCGCAGCGCAACATCCTCAGCGGAGATAATGCGCTGGCATGGGACGAGCGCTTGTCTGCCTAACTGGTCAGGCAGAGCTATTCGGCGGTGGTGTTTCTGACCTCATCTCCATCGCATGGAGATGTCGCGCCGCCGTCCCCGCAACAGTGTAGGCGCCTTGCACGGGAATACGCAGAACCATCCGGTTTCCATGTATGTAGACATAGGCGGGCATGCAGAAAAGGAAGCAGCAGCATGCTGCATTGCTTTGCGCGATTCCACCGAAGCCGCACAGAGGAAATAGCGTGCCAATTGCAGTCATTATCCCAACATGCGACCTGTCATCCTATCATGTGAGACGTAAACATTCCAGTATGGGAGTGACATTGTACACTTCTACTTGCACTACTGCAAAGCGCATGCTACACTTCCACCACGACGAGTGTCAATTTGCACAACCACGCAAGAGCACAAAGGTGTCTCCATTGCGTTGTATGCCCGCAAGACAATAACAAGCCAGGCCTGCGGCTTCTGAGCGCCGGGGGCCTACACGTGTTGTCGCCATTTTCTCAGGGCGAGGCGTGCTCAGCTCGCAGCCCTGGTCTTGACCTGCCTGCTGATGCGCAGAACCACATTGCTCGCGACAGGAGGCGCACCCGCGCTCTTGCAGCAAGAAGAGCGCGACACATCCATGAGAAGGAGGCTGAGTGACATGCCAGCAGATGCGGCAGCAGTGCGCCTTGGACAGCGACTGCGTAAAGCACGGCTCGCTCACAATCTCACGCAATCTGAAGTAGCGCAGCAACGTTTCAGCGTTTCGTATATCTCAGCAGTTGAGCGGGGCCAGATCAGGCCAAGTCTGGGAGCGCTCGAAAAGCTCGCCGAGCGTCTGCGCGTGCCCCTCTCAGACTTACTGCGTGACGACGGCGATATCGAGATTCCACACGTAGCCACAGTGGAAAGAAGCGGTGCCGCTGAAGAGCGCGACGAGATGGATGCCCGCCTTCTCTACGCGCGAATCCTGGCGCGCCAGGGACAGGCTGAACGCGCCCTTGAGATGCTTCAGGGCCTGCCAACGTCTCGCCTCACCTCACTCCAGCATGCTGAGTTACTCTGGCGCAAGGCGTATTGTTTCATCGCGCTGCACCGTCCAGAGGACGCACGCACAGCCATCCTCGAAGCGATACCCATTGCCGAAAAAGCGAATGATCAGGCGTTAGTGGAGCGTCTACGTCTCGAACTGGGCAATGCCTTCAGCCTCATGCATAAGTATCAACTGGCATTGGACGCCTATAAGAGCTGTAAGGAGGCTATTGACCGCGGCGTCATTACTGATCCAGTCTTTCGCTTTGCCGTGCTCTACAATATCGGGAGCCAGTACCGGGACCTGGGCGACGCCACATCTGCCATAGAGGTTCTCAACCAGGCCGCCGAAGTGGGCGAGGATGTCATCAATCCGAGCCGCCTCGGCAGGCTGTACGGGGAGCTCTGCGATTCCTACCTGGCCGCGCGCGACTTCCATCGCGCGAGAGTCGCTGCCGCGCAGAGTATGAGCAGCTTCGTGGCGGCGGACAATAAGCGCATGATGGGCGAAGTGCACAACCGCCTTGGCCGTTCCTTCGCACAGACCGGGCGGCTGGACGATGCGCTCGATCATCTAGAGCACGCACACCAGATCGCCGAGCAGGAACACGATGCTCGAGGGCTGGCCGAGGCCGAGCGCGGCCTTGCGGCGGTCTATGTCCAGCAGAATCGCATCGCCGAGGCGGCGGCGGCGGCCAGTCATGCTCTCGCGCTCGCGCATGATCTGGATGATGTCGTCGAGCACGCTGAATCCCTTCTGATACAGGCGCACGTGGACGAGGCGCAGGGAGACTACACAGCCGCCGAGGCGAACTTTCAACAGGCTATCGAGTTGCTTGACAGTACCGACGCGACTCAGGCACGCAGCGACGCATATGCCCGCTATAGTGAGTTCCTCGAGCGGCGCGGCCAGGGTGACAGCGCCCTCAAGCTGCTCAGGAAAGCCTGGCAGCTCAGTGGCCACGCCTCAGTGCTCAGCCACTAGGCACTGCGCTGGCCCGGCTACCGTGCGGACCGTCTCGCGTGTATTTCTCTTATAGCGAACCACTCTTTCCTGGCATGACCGGGTGGAGTGGCTCGTTGCTCCTCAGACCAAATCTGTTGTGGTCGTTGTCATGCACCCCCTCCCGGCCCTGCGGGCCACCCTCCCGATGGGACGCAGCCGCTGCGCGCGCTCGACGCGCGCTCCGAGCCTGACGGCTCGCGCGTCTGCCCCCTCATCGGGGGAGGGAGTCCAGCGCGGGCGTCTGGCGTTCTGGCTCCCCTCCCCGTATCGGGGAGGGGCCGGGGGAGAGGGCCGGATCCGCAGATGCCACCTATGCCAACATCCCAAGCAAATTTTGTATCAT
>DASUWS010000288.1:0-6070 GCA_036378295.1 Ktedonobacterales bacterium | reverse complement strand
GATCTGCATCCTGAGGATCTTCACTGGAATCTCTCAGAGATGGGCTGGGCCAAAGCGGCGTGGAGCAATTTCTTCGGACCGTGGGGCAATGGCGCGGCGCTATTCATCCAGGATGCGCGAGGCAAGTTCGATGCCGCCGAGACACTGGACATGCTGCAACGCTACCCCATCACCACGTTCTGCGCTCCGCCGACAGCCTACCGGCTGCTCGTGCAGCAGGATCTATCGCAGGTGAAGTTCCTGGCGTTGCGGCATTGCGTTGGCGCGGGTGAGCCGCTCAACCCGGAAGTGATCGACGCCTGGCGTCAGGCTTCGGGGCTGATCATCCACGACGGCTACGGCCAGACCGAGACGGTGCTGATCTGCGGCAACTTCCCCGGCATAGAGGTGCGCCCCGGTTCGATGGGCAAGCCGTCGCCCGGATTTGACCTGGCGATTATCGACGACGCTGGGCAGGAAGTTGGGCCGAATCAAGAGGGCGATATCGCCGTGCGTGTGCGGCCTGAGCGCCCGCTTGGCCTCTTCCGCGAGTACTGGCGCAACCCAGAGGCGATGGAGCGGTCGTTCAAGGGGGATTGGTATCTCACAGGCGACCGTGCCTATCGCGACGCCGATGGGTATTTCTGGTTCGTCGGGCGCGCGGATGACGTCATCATCTCGGCGGGCTACCGTATTGGCCCATTCGAGGTCGAGAGCGCGCTGGTGGAACATCCGGCGGTCGTGGAGGCGGCGGTGGTCGCCAGTCCTGACGAAATCCGCGGCGAGATCGTCAAGGCGTTCGTGATTCTAGCGCCGGGGTATACGCCAGGTGAAGTCCTGGCGGTTGAATTGCAGGAACATGTCAGGACAGTGACGGCGCCGTATAAGTACCCGCGTGAGGTCGAGTTCGTCACGGAACTGCCCAAGACGACTAGCGGCAAGATTCGGCGGGTGGAGTTGCGCGACCACGAGCGGCAACGCAAGACGACCGGCGGCTGAGACTGCCGACTAGAGCCATCCGGGAGAGCCGTCCAGGGCGGAAATCTTGACGCGGTACGTATGCTGCCCTAAAGTAAGTTAAGAGGCCAAATGCGGCCATCAGTGGCGATGGCACAATGAGACGCTGGGACGAAGGTGAGAGTACTATGGGCGCTGACACGACACCAACCACACAGACGACGCCAGAAAAGGTGTATGTCAAGATTCCGAAGGCCGGGCCGGGCCAGGGATACCGCGCGCCCAAGATCCACCAACAGCCGTTGCGCGACGGCCTCTCAGCGGTCATCATCGTCCTGCTGTGCGCCTCGTTACCGCTGGCTACCGGCCTGATTTTTGGCATGATTCTCGGCTTCTCCGAGACCAGCCGCACGCAGTTTCTCTGGCTCTGGATTCCGATGATCATTCTCATCGAGAGCATTGCCATTCTGGTCGCCATCGGCCTCGCACGTGAGGCGCTTGGCACTGCCGGTATCCGCCGCCACTGAGCGGTGAGCGGCCTTCCGCCAATCATGCGCGAAATCCCCTGGTGATCCTGGCCAGGGGATTCTTGCTGTCAGTCGCGCAACCAATTTCTCCGCATCGTGGTTGATGGACGCGTGATCCTCTTGTCTGGCCTGCCAGGATTTCTGTATATTGTATGCAATTCCTGGTTCACCTTTGGCGAGAGGAGTAGAGGATGCCTGTACCATCTACCGCGACGCCGCTCACCCGCCGTTGCTTGTCGGACGACGCCTATACGCGCCTGCGCGACTGGATCATCGATGGCACACTGGCTCCGGGCGAGGCGTTACGTGACGAGGCGCTGGCAGAGGCGCTGGGTATGAGCCGCACACCTGTGCGGGACGCATTGCAGCGGCTGGAAAATGAGGGGTTGGTCGTCACCAGCTCCACCCGCCGCACATCGGTGAGTCCCGTCACGCTGAAGCAGGCACGCGACATCTATCCCATCACTACCTCGCTCGAAGCGCTCGCATTGCGGCTGGCGCTTCCAGTGCTCGACGACTCTGTGCTCGATGCGATGCGGGCGGCGAATGCCGACCTGGCTGCCGCTCTGGCCGAGGGCGACTCCGCGGCCGCGACTCTCGCCGACGAAGCAGTGCATGACGCGTTCGTTACGCGCTGTGGCAACGACGAGCTGCGGGCACTGCTGGCCGATCTGAAAGCCAAGGTGCGGCGGCTCGACCGCGCGTTCTGGGGCGGAGCGGATCGCACCCCATCGGTGCGTGACCACGATGAGCTGATCGCGGCGCTGGCCGATCGTGATATCGCGAGGGCCGAGCAGGTACTGGCGCGGAACTGGGATCGCGGGCTGGCGTGGATAACTCCGCAGGCGGCGGATTCACGCTGATCTCGTATCGCGCGTTGTTGGGGGAGGGAGTGCAATCCGTGCGTGCAGGGGTACTACGGGAATATGGCGTTCTGTTTGCGCTGGCGCTCATCTGGGGCGCCTCGTTCATGTTCATCAAGGTAGGCGTGGAAGAGGTCTCGCCTGCCACTGTCGTTGCCGGGCGGCTGACTGCCTCGGTGATCACCCTGGGGATCATCGTCGCGTTTCGCCGTCGGCTCGTCACGGGCTGGCAACGGTACCGGCGACTGGGCATCATTACGGCTATTTTCAATATCATGATTCCGTTCCTGCTCATT
The DNA here is from genome assembly GCA_036378295.1 of Ktedonobacterales bacterium. Classification (GTDB taxonomy): domain Bacteria; phylum Chloroflexota; class Ktedonobacteria; order Ktedonobacterales; family JADMIN01; genus DAHUXT01. The sequence continues at coordinate 3,448 of DASUWS010000288.1, read as the reverse complement.
TCCTGGGGTGAGACACGCATCGCCAGTGGCACCGCTTCGATTCTCAACGCCACCGTGCCACTGTTCACCGTCATTCTAGCCAACTGGTGGATTGGGTCGGGACACGAGACGCTGACGGCTGGGCGTGTGCTGAGCGTGCTCGTCGGATTCGTTGGCGTCGGTGTGACGATTGGCCCGGCGGCGTTCAACCTTGTGGGACATGGCAGCAATGGCCTGCTGGGCGAGTTGGCCGTACTGGTTGCCGCCGCGTCCTATGCGGTCGGAGGACTGCTCAGCCGCCGCTTCTCTGGCTCGGCACAACTGGTTGGCCCGCTCTCCACACAGGTGCCCGCGCTGGTGCTCAGTCTGCTCGTTGCGCTGGTGTGGAGTCCACCGACGCATATGCCGTCGCTGAATGTCATTGCCGCGATTGCCACACTCGGCGCGCTCGGCACGGGCATCGCGTATCTGCTGTATTTCTGGCTGATCTATCACGTTGGACCAACACGCACCTCGCTCGTCACCTATCTGCTGCCGTGTACGGCGCTATTCTGGGGGGCGCTGGTGCTCCATGAAACGATTACCTGGAATGCTCTTGCGGGGCTGGGGTTGGTGCTGCTCGGAACGATGATGACCAATGGCACGCTGACGGCAATCTTCCGCCGCAAGAAGCCCGCTGGCGTGGCATCCGCTGGCGATGAGGCCAACATCGAGGCTCATGGCCTGCGGCCAGCCACCGACTGACCAGCGTTCCTATCGCGCAGATGGCATAGGCTGGCGAGCCGCCAGGTAGAGGATATGGGGTATGTCGCGTATTGCATTTCCTGCCGATTCAGGGCAGGACATGGAGCATTCCGCCGAGCGGCCAGCGGCGAATCCGGACGCCGTGCCGATGGCGCGGGTTTATGGCGTGCTGCTGGTTGGCCTGGTCTGCATCGGCTTCTCGGCGATCTTCACTAAGAATGCCCACGTACCAGGCACCGTGTCGGGGTTCTACCGCCTCGCGATAGCCGCCGTTGTGCTTGCCCCGCTCTTCATGCGCAATGCGCGGCGCGGTGGGGTCGTGCGCGGGCGGCGCATCTGGCTGCTAGCGGCCGCGGCTGGCCTCTTCTTCATGCTCGATGTCGCGTTCTGGAACACATCGCTTTCCTTCACGAACGCGGCTAATGCGACGCTGCTGGGCAACGACGCCCCCATCTTCGTTGGGTTGGTGGCGCTGCTGGTGTTTCGCGAGCGGCTGCGTATCAGCTACTGGCTTGGCCTGGCCATCGCCCTCTGTGGCATGGGCATCATCGTTGGGCTCGACATCTTTCGTGGCTCCGGGTTGGGTGCTGGAGACCTGCTGGCGATGCTTGCGGGCGTCTTTTACGCCCTCTACATGCTGGTGACCCAGCGGGTGCGCGTTTGGATGGACACGCTCTCATCGCTCTGGATCTCTACGGTCGTAGGAACGCTGCTGCTCCTGACGCTCAATCTGGCGCTAGGTCGCGCGCTGTGGGGATTCACACCACCGCAGTACATCCAGTTGTTCGCGCTGGGGCTGGTTTCGCAGGTCATCGCCTACCTTGCCATCAATTACGCGCTGGGCCACCTGCCCGCCTCAGTGGTCTCGCCGACGCTGCTGGGCCAGCCAGTGCTGACCGCGCTGCTGGCTGTGCCGCTGCTGAGCGAGATGCTGGAGCCGCGCCAGATTATTGGGGGCGCGGTGGCGCTTGTGGGCATCTTCCTGGTCAATCGAAGCGTGGCCAAATAGACCATGGCAGCAGAAGGCCACGAGGAACCGCAAGCGCATGGCTGCATATGCCGCTTGCCGCAGACTCAAGCCCCGCGGCTCATCCCGGTAGCAGTGCGTACCTTCAGGGAGGCTGAGGCATAAGCCCGCGTCAGGATTAGCTGGGGCCCTCACTTCGGGCTCCGGCAAGCATCCAATGGACACCAGGATCACTTCACCTGCACACGCAGTAGCCCTGGCGCCAGCGCGACGACGGCCAGCGTCGCGACGATACAGACGATACCGCCGCTGACGACCGCGAAGACAGGTGAGGTGAAGCCCGCCACCACACCGGACTCGAACTGGCCAAGCATCGGTCCACCGATGACGAACATCGCGTTGACCGCGCTGATGCGCCCGCGAAACTCGTCAGGGGTCGTGATCTGCACGATCAGATGGCGCAGCACCATGCTGACCATATCCGCTGCTCCCGCTCCCGCCAGGAAGAGCGCCGAAAGCGCAAGCGGGCCGCTAGAGAAGCCGAAACCGACGATACAGACACCCCAGCCAATAACGGCCAGCGCCACGCCCAGTCCCTGCCGTGGAATGCGCCCAATGCGGCCCGTCACTGGCGCCAGAGCGACCGCGCCAATCGAGGTAGCCGCCTGGAGGATGCCGAGACCCGCCGCGCCAGCATGCAGAATCTTATCCGCATAGATGGGCAGCAGCGCGCGTGGCGAGCCGAAGAAGGTGGCGAAGAAGTCGAGCGAGAGAACGGCGAGGATGATTGGGTGCGCCCGCAGAAAACGCATACCGTCAACGATCGCTCCGACCCCCGCCTGAGCGCGCTTTTCCAGCGGCACCCGTGGCACCACCATCATGAAGAGCGAGCCGATGACCACAAAGTAGGAGATGACGTCGATCCAGTATGTGTTGGCAAGGCCCACCCAGGCAATGACAAAGCCGCCCGCAGCCGAGGCGACCACGAACGTCAACTGCATGAGCACCATGCTGATCGAGAGTGCGTCGGCCAACTGCTCGCGCGGCACCAGCGTCGGGATGATCGCCTGGCGCGTCGGAAACTCGAAGGAGGAGACCGTCGCTGCCAGCAGCACGACCGCATAGATGACCATGACGTTGATGGCTTGCATCGCAGTCGTGACAGCCAGCACCGCTGAGAGCGCGGCGAGGATCGTGTTCACGACGATGAGCAGCCGCTGCCGATCATAGGCATCGGCCACGACACCGCCAACCAGCGAGAAGATCAGCCGTGGAATCGCTTGGACCAGCCCGATGACGCCGAGCGCGACGGGTGATTTGGTCAGCTCGAAGACCTGCCATGCTACCGCGACGACCTGAATCTGTGTGCCTGCCGATGAGATAAGCTGTCCCCAGAAGAGGAGCGAGTAATCGCGATTGCGCATCACGCGCCATGCACTACCCCGGCGCGCATCTGTCGTGGCATGGGCAGTGTCGGCGGTCCCAGTGGCGTTTCCTGGCGGCTCGTCGGGCGAGGGAGTGACTGGCGTCTCCTGATCGGATGTGGATGTCATGGGCGGACGCCAACTCCTCGGGTGTGAAGGCTAGCAAAAGGCCCGAAGCGAACTGCTTCGGGCCGGACTCGTCGGGTTGTGGTGCGCGGGGGGATCGGCAACGTCCTATTGTCCCACAGGGCTGCCCCTGCAGTATCGTCGGGGCTGGAGGGCTTAACGACCGTGTTCGGGATGGGAACGGGTGTGTCCCCTCCGCTGTAGTCAC
>DASUWS010000287.1:0-20868 GCA_036378295.1 Ktedonobacterales bacterium | reverse complement strand
AGCATACGCTTCTGATCGCCAAATACGCTCAAGTGCGTGCTTCTCACTACGCCTTTTCTGGCAAAGCCAATCAAGCATCTTGACAATTGCCGTTCATTCGGTATACTTGCTCGCAACTGCCTGCCAGTTACACGTTATGGTGTACTCCCGGCCAAACCAGGATACACCCCCTCCACGATAGCATCGTGGCACTGGAGCGCAGGATTCGCGGCGCCGCTCGCGCAGGAGGGCCTGCCACGCCGCGACACAAGCGAACGGAAGGTGAGGTGGTGTAGTCGAGCATGATCGTAGGATGATACCTCCGCGACTCTCTATTTCTGGCGCACCCCGTGGTAGGGACACTTGCGCGCATCGTGGCGCGCAAATCCAAGAAGGAAGTTGTTGTCCGACACTGTCGGTCGGCTTGATCTACCTCAGGAGTCTGCCATGAGTCAGATGGCATTGCGCAGTATTGACGACGCAGCAGGGATATGCTGGGTGCCGAGAACGTATTTCTCCACACCCTACAGGTCAATCGGCTTGTCATTGAGCCCGCCGACTCCTCGACCGCACGTCCAGGCCTGACTTACACAGTGATGCCGTGAGCAATCACGGATACCTCGTGACAAACGCTTCCTCCGTATGGCATCCAGGCATCCATACGTTACGTCTCCACCATGCCCATGCGCGATCACGCGGGCATGGCGAGCACAGGAGTGATGCAATGAGTCGTTTGGTTCTTCGCAGGGTATCGGTTGGTGTCGCGGTCGCTCTGGCCGTCGTCGCCGCCATTGTTGGATTCCCCTTCATGTCCGCTGCGTCCCCATCGCACGCTGGTGTCGCGGCACACGCGCATCCCGTCGTCAGCACATCCGTCAAGAATGACGTCTCGCAGCCACTACGCGCCATTCCCGGCAAGCCCTGGCAGGGCAAAGGTGGCATTGCGGAAGATGATTTCCCGGCGCTCAGCACGGTTCACCCGGGGCGCCCGAATCAACTGAATCCTCACGTGCAGTCCAGTGTCGGCTCCGCCGCCGCTCCCTCCACATCAAGTAACTTCGATGGTGTTGGGAATGGTTTCACTGGCCCCAACGGCACATTCACCGTCAACTCGGCCCCGCCCGATACGAACGGCGCGGTCGGCCCCCAGGATTATGTCCAGACGGTCAACACGGACTTCGCCGTCTTCAATAAGGACCCCTCTCGCGGCGCGGTCGGCAGCGTGCGCTATGGTCCGGTGGCCATCAACACGCTGTGGAGCGGCTTCGGCGGCCTCTGCCAGTCTGACAACGACGGCGACCCCACCGTCGTCTATGACAGCATGGCCAACCGCTGGATCATCGCGCAATTTGCCGTCACAGGGGCAACGTCTACGTTCTATCAGTGTGTGGCCGTCTCGACGACGAGCGACCCCACCGGCTCGTACTATCGCTATTCCTTCGCGTACTCAAACTTCCCCGATTATCCCAAGATGGGCGTCTGGCCGGACGCCTACTACGAGACCTACAACCTGTTCAATGCTGCTGGCACAACCTTCCTGGGCGCGGAGGCCTGCGCATTCAACCGCTCGCAGATGCTGACGGGCGCGGCGGCAACACAGCAGTGCTACACCACCAGCAGCAGCTATGGTGGTCTGCTGCCAGCCACGCTGGACGGCTCGACGCCGCCCCCCGCTGGCTCACCGAATTACCTTATCGCGCTGAATACCACAACCTCGCTGGCCTTCTGGAAATTCCATGTTGACTGGAACACTCCCGCAAATTCCACCTTCACCGGCCCATCAAACATCGCCGTGGCATCGTATGCGGAAGCCTGTGGCGGTGGCACCTGCATCCCGCAGTCCGGCACCACGAACCAGCTCGATTCGCTGGCAGACCGCGTCATGTACCGCTTTGCCTATCGCAACTTTGGCTCGTACGAGTCGCTGGTCGTCGATCATGCCGTCACGGTTGGCAGCACGGTCGGCATGCGCTGGTATGAGCTGCGCAGCCCGAACACAACACCGACCCTCTACCAATCGGGCACTTACTCGCCTGATTCTACCTACCGCTGGATGGGGAGCATCGCTGAGGATCAGTCGGGCGACATCGCCATGGGCTTCAGCACGTCCAGCAGCTCGGTCCATCCGGGCATGAGCTATACCGGGCGCCTGGCGAGTGATCCGCTGAACCAGATGTCGCAGGGCGAGGCGAGCATCATCGTTGGCGCCGGCTCGCAGACAGGCACGTTGACACGCTGGGGCGACTACAGCGCGATGACCATTGATCCCGCCGACGGCTGCACCTTCTGGTACACCAACGAGTACATCCCCTCCAATGGCAGCTTCAACTGGAAGACCCGCATCGGCGCGTTCAAGTTCTCGCAGTGCGGCGGCACGAATGATTTCTCGATCAGCGCCAACCCCACCAGCCTCTCGATTCCCCAGGGTGGCAGCGGCACCTCGACAATCAGCACAGCCGTCACCAGCGGCACAGCGGGTACCGTTAGCCTGAGCGCGAGCGTCTCGCCTTCCGGCCCGACGGCCAGCCTCAATCCTACGTCCGTGACGGCGGGCGGCTCGTCCACGCTGACAGTCAACGTCGGATCGAGCGTTGCGACCGGCACGTATACTGTGACGGTCACAGGCACCGAAGGGAGCGCCACGCACAACACCACCGTGACGGTCAACGTCACACCGCCGCAAACGAACGACTTCTCGATTAGCGCCAATCCTACCAGTCTCTCGATCGCGCAGGGCAGCAATGGGACATCCACGATTAGCACAGCCGTCACCAGCGGCTCGGCGGGCACCGTAAATCTGAGCGCGAGTGTTTCGCCCGCGGGTCCGACGGCCAGCCTCAGCCCGACATCCGTGACGGCGGGCGGCTCGTCTACACTCACTGTTTCTGTTGGCTCGACGCAGGCCACCGGTACCTACACTGTGACCGTCACGGGGACCGAGGGAAGCGTCTCGCACAACACCACCGTTACAGTCACGGTGACATCCAGCGGCGGTGGCGGCGGCATCACGAACGGCGGCTTCGAGACGGGCAGCCTCAGCGGCTGGACCAGCGCCGGCACCACCGCCATCAGCACCACCGCCCATAGCGGCAGCTACTCCGCCCGTGTCGGCTCAACCGCGGCCTTCAACGGCGATAGCTCCATCAGCCAGACATTCACCGTGCCCAGCGGCTACGGCTCGCTGAACTTCTGGTATCAGGTGGTCTGCACCGACTCGGTTACCTACGACTGGGCAACCGCAACCCTCAAGGACAACACCTCCAACACGACAACCACGATGCTCGCCAAGACCTGCACCAATAACAGTACGTGGGTCAAAGCGTCCAGCGCGGTCACGGCGGGGCATTCCTACACGCTGACCCTCATCGATCACGATGACGGCTACGCGGGCGACCCCACCTATACCCTCTATGACGACGTGGCGTTCTCAGCTCCGGTGACGAATCCGTTCGCCAATCCTGGCTTCGAGACGGGCAGCCTCAGCGGCTGGACCAGCGCCGGCACCACCGCCATCAGCACCACCGCCCACAGCGGCAGCTACTCCGCCCGCGTCGGCTCAACCGCGGCCTTCAACGGCGATAGCTCCATCAGCCAGACGGTGACGGCGCCCTCTGGCGCAAGCACGCTGAGCTTCTGGTATCAGGTGGTTTGCACCGACTCGGTCACCTACGACTGGGCAACGGCAACCCTCAAGGACAACACCTCCAACACCACCACGACCATTCTGGCGCACACGTGTAACAACAGCGGTACGTGGGTTCAGGTGACGGCGAATGTCACGGCGGGACATTCCTACACGCTGACCCTCATCGATCACGATGACGGCTACGCGGGCGACCCCACCTATACCCTCTATGACGACGTTTCCATGAGTTAAGATCGGTCAGGATCAGTCCGGGTGACCAGTTCACGATCCGGGGTGATCGTTCAGGGAGCGGGGAGAGCCTGCGGGTTCTCTCCGCTTCTCTTTTCCTTCTTCGCGCGCGTTACGGTCCATGAGAGCCAGTGAGGATCAGCCGAGTCCGGCCAGTAAGCCAGGCGGCAACACACGCGTACAGCAGTGGCCCTGACACGCGCTGATATAATCGGCGAGAGACGACATCGTTGGGCTTTGCAGCGGATGGCGAATGTGCATATCTGCGCCGCCGCTCTCTGCGGGAACCGAGAAATCTTCATTCAGGAGGCCGCCGTGACGGTGATAAACGGTTGGGAAAACTTCTACATCATTGTGGGCTCCTCGGCTGGAGCGCTCACCGGATTGATGTTCGTCGTGATTACGCTGATCGCGGGGGCGCCTGGGCGAAGGACTAGCGGCGAGGTCTCGGCGTATGGCACGCCGAATGTCGTGCATTTTTGCGCCGTGCTGCTGATCTGCTCGGTGCTCAGTGCGCCGTGGGAGTCACTCACGGTTGTTGGGCTGCTGCTGGTCCTCTCAGGTCTCTCCGGGGTTCTGTACGCCATCATTATCGTCCGGCGCATGATCCGGCGCGCACGTCTTGCGAATACCTATACTCCAGTGCTGGAAGACTGGGTGTGGTTCGGGGTTCTTCCGCTCACCGCCTATACCGCCTTTATGATTGCCGCGCTGGTCTTTCTCTACGACGCGAGTCCCGCGCTCTACATCATCGCCACCGCGCTGCTGCTGCTGCTCGTCATTGGCATTCACAATGCCTGGGATACCGTGACCTACATTACGCTGGAATACACCCCGCCACCAGACGACAAGGATTCAGACAAGGTCTAACTGGTTTCTCCGCCGAACGCAAACGCGCTCCGGTCCGCATGGTCGTGGCTCGTCTCGCAGCAAGCAGTGACAAATGTCATGTCAAAGGCATGACATGTCGGACTACTGGACTCGGCTGCTTCCGCATACACTTGCAGTGCGCGAACGAAGACCCACACCCGGACGTATCTGCACCCTACCTGCCTACAGTACATCAACACCACGCGCAGAAAGGGGAAACTACCGTGGATATGCCAACCTCTTCGCCTCAGACGACGACACGGACGCTCCCTGAGACGCTACGGCCTTCTACTGCACCCGTTCCTCGGAAATTGCTTGTATGGCTTACCCTGGGGATGGCTGGAACAGTGCTCTTCGTGGTCATCTACTCGATCGAGGGTGTTACCCGCCCCGGCTACAGTGCCTGGCAGCAAACCATCAGCTCCCTCAGTTTTGGACCGGGTGGCTGGATACAGCAGGCCAATTTTATCATGTGCGGCGTTAGTGTACTCTGGCTCGCTTTTGTCTGGCGCCAGATCCTCAAAGGTGGGGTGTGCGCGCGATGGTATCCCATCATCCATGCTCTCGAAGGCGTTGGCCTGATTGGCCTCGGTTTCTTCAGGCAGGACCCGCTACACACCGCTAGCATGGTCGTAACGGTGGGTGCCATGAGCATAGGCCTATTCGTCATCGCCTGGCGCTTCTGGGGCGATCCACAATGGCGCGGTTGGGCAAGTTTTCGATCGTCTGCGGCCTCTGGCCGAATCTCGTTATGCCTCTCTTTGGGGTCGCATTAGCCCCACACAGCCCGCTCAGCGGATACACCGGCCTCATTGAGCGCGTGGCCACCAGCCCCGACATCCTCTGGGGTGTCGTCATACTGATTCCATTGTGGGCCGGGAGGAAATTGATGCGGTCTGACGCCTAGATCAAGGCCTGGGCGCGCTCGTACGCGCGGATGCAAGAGTGCTGGGGGATGGCTGCCATGAGTCTTCGCGGGGATACATGGCTCAGTCAGAAGGTGCGGCCAAGCGCCTGGTCCCACGGTTGCGGAGCGGCAACCTCCAGGATGATATCTTCGCGGTCGCGCACGTACAGGTACAGGTGGGCAAAAAACTCTTCTTCGGGAAGGGGATACGCCGGGTTGATGCAGAGCCAGCGATACGGCCACGGAGAGCGGACGCCCGGCGCGCAGAGCACCTCAATACGGCGGCCTATACGCAGTCGATAGGTGAGGCCCGGCCGCAAGCGTGAGGGAAGATCCAGATAGCCCTGGCGCTCGACCAGTTGCCACAAGTCGTCACCGAGGGAGGTACGCGCCACCTCGCGGGCACGCTCATGCGCCAGACGATAATCAGCGCGCGTCATACCCGCACCCGCGCTGCGCTTCGGCAGGTGATCCCAGTGCCGCTGCCACGGGCGCTCGATGGAGTCCGTGCCGCGACCGGTGGCAGGTTCAGCAGACATCGTGACATGACTGCGGAGCCGGTGCCACCAGTCGCTCATGCTAGCCGCCAGCGATGGGAGCAATGATCTGGTACTCCTCGACATTGGGGTCGAACGGCGCGCGGTCCAGTACATGCTGGCCGTCCACCTTCTTCGAGACCATGCAGCCATGCTCGCGGGCCTCGCGCAGAATGCGCTCAGCCTCCTCGATCTGCTGGCGTGCCTCCTCGGTATCGGTGGTCGCCCACTCGATCACCTGATGACCACGCCGATTCGCGACAAGTATGCGTCCCATCGGCTCCTCCGATTCAACGGAGATGGCAGGCTGGATACAGCAAGCGCATCCACACGCCCTGCCGTCCCGCAGTCAGCTTATGGCCACGGAGCGCGCTCTGTCAAGCGGGGCAGCAGAGCAGCAGAGCAACATCCCCACACGCCGTCATTGCATGCTGATGCCGCCATCCACCGCAATCGTCTGCCCGGTGATATAGCCAGCCTCGGGCGAGCAGAGGAAGGCGATCGTCGCCGCGACTTCGTCCGCCGTGCCATAGCGCTTGAGCGGTGTGATCTGCATGTAGTAGTCCTTGAACTCCTGCGAGACGGTCGAGGTCAACTCCGTCGGCACGTATCCCGGAGCGACCGCGTTGGCGGTGATATTGCGGCTGGCAACCTCACGCGCGGTAGACTTGGTGAGCGCGATCAGGCCAGCCTTCGACGCGGCATAGTTTGCCTGCCCCACCTGGCCCATCAGCCCGGAGATCGAGGTGACATTGATGATGCGTCCCCAGCGCGCTTTGAGCATGGGCCGCAGCGCCGCGCGGGTACAGAGGAACGCCGAGACCAGGTTCGTCTGGAGCACCTGCTGGAAATCTTCGAGCTTCATCTGCATGATGAGCCGGTCATTGGTCGTGCCAGCGTTGTTGACGAGAATCGTCACCGATCCCAGGCGCGTCTCGGCCTCATGGAAGAGCCGAAGCACATCTTCCTCACGCGAGACATCCCCCTGGACGGCCAACGCCTGCCCACCCGCTGCCTCGATGCTGGCGCAGGTTTCCTGCGCGCCCGCTTCATCGCTGCGATAATTCACAATCACTTTAGCGCCCATCGCCGCCAGCCGGATCGCAGTCGCCCGCCCGATGCCCCGGCTACTCCCCGTGACCAGCGCGACGCGCCCATCCAACGGCAGCACTGAGGTCGTCTGCCCCTCCACCATACGATGTCACCTCGTCTCCAAATCAACCAGCAATTGTCCACAGACAGGCACGCCGAGCATACGCGAATACGTACGCGTACGCACGACGGATTCAGCGGCACGCCCGCACGCTTTCAATCCAGCTTCAACGTCCGTAGATACCGCTTGACCGCCGGCGCCATGTCGTCGCGCATCAAGGCAAAGGCGACCGACGCGGTCAGCAGACCCACAGGGTCGCCAATATCGTACCGTGTTCCTTCGAATTCGTAGGCGTAGAGCGGCTCCTGGTGCGCCAGCGCGCGAATAGCGTCAGTAAGCTGAATCTCGCCGCCCGCGCCCGGAGCCGTCGTCTCCAGCATGTCAAAGATGCGCGGCGTAAAGACATAGCGGCCCATCACTGCCAGATCAGATGGCGTATCCTCGACGCGAGGCTTCTCGACCGTATCGCGCACCCGGTATGTGCGCTCGTCGAGCTGGCCCTCAGGGTCAACCGTCACCATGCCATAGCGTGGCGCCATCTCGCGCGGTACCCGCATCACGGCGATCACACTAGCCCCGGTACGCTCAGAGACATCCATGAGCTGACGCAAGCACGGCTTAGGCGGGTGAACAATCAGATCATCGCCCAACATGACAGCGAATGGCTCATCGCCAATCACGGGCCGCGCTAGCAGGACGGCATGACCCAGTCCGAGCGGCTCGCGCTGCCGGATGAAGCTGAAATGGGCCAACTCGGTTGGCTCGTTGACTTTGGACAGCTTTTCGCTATCGCCCTTCCGCTCCAGCGCGGCGCGCAACTCAGGCTGATCGTCGAAATGGTCTTCGACGGCGCGCTTGGTTCGACTGGTAATGATGGTGATGTCAGTAATACCCGATGCCGCCGCCTCCTCAGCAATATACTGAATGGTCGGCTTATCGGCGACCGGCAACATCTCTTTGGGCACTACCTTCGTCGCTGGCAGCACGCGCGTTCCCAGGCCAGCCGCTGTAATGACAGCCTTATGGACAGGCATAATGGTGATTCCTTCCGTCGCTGCTGGGTGTGTATAAGACTCGGCACTCACCGTCATGGTCAGGTCAGACACTAGGCACCCAGCGCGCAATTACCGCACCACGCCCTGCACACTCTACGTGCCACATTTCCCGCTGTCAAGCATGCTGCACAGGAACCGTGGCGGATATGCATACTCACCCGTCTTCTCAACAGGGGGCGCAGTGTGCAGCGACGCTCTATACGCTACTCGCGATAGATACAAGATGACGTGATAACGCGATACAGCAACAATCCATGCGCGCCTCTGGATCGTTGATACGAGGTGACGGAATGCGGCGCAAGATGGTACCAGATTGCCGCTCGCTTCTGGCACAGATACGCCGATTGGGGACATAGTACAACTGAATCTACTCCACATGGTGGACGCCCGTTGAGGCGCCCGCGAGAGCAAAACGGGTCGCGCCAGAAAGTCTGGTTCGTTCTGGCACAGGTCGTGCTGGATGGGTATCCGCGCGAACTGGGATCGTAACGACCCGCATACGATGCCATTGCCATTGGAGTAGATTGATGCCACAGAGTAAATGATGATGATGAATGGCGTCCGCGCCAACTCGGCTGCGGGGTGCAGGAAAGGATGATGAGGATGCGACAGCAGATCGAAGCGCGGCAGAATCGTGCCCCTCGTGGCAGCGATTGGTTTCGTGCCGGCGTACTCTCAGCGACGGTGCTCGCGCCACTGATTGCGCGCTGGAATGACCTGCGGACCAGCAACCGGGCACAGACTCTCCGCGAATTGGCTGCCGCCCGGATCAGCGACGCGCGCGACGCGGGCACCCTGGCGACGCGCCAGCTCGCCCCACTACGCAGCGCGGCGAATGCACGGCTCGAAGACGTCCGGACCCTGGCGAATAGTCGGCTAGGCAGCACACGCGAATTGGCCAACGCCCGACTTGAGGAAGCGCGTGAGCTGGCCAGCGCACGGCTCGATGATGCGCTCGTACGACTCGCGCAGGTGAATACTCCTGAAATGCTACAAAATGTGCCGCCATTCTCGCTCGCCAAGAAGCGCGCCGAGGAGTTGGCGCGACGGCGGCGGCGCACAACGATGTTGTGGCTGGCTGGCGTCGGCATCGGGCTGGCTGCCGCAGGCGTGACGGCTTACGTGATCGCGCGCAGGCGAATGGCTGTCACGCTCGAAGAGGAAGAGCCGATGGTCGAGCTCCCGCCGGAGACCAAGCTGGCTGAGGCGACAGCGGGCAGGGCGGCTGCCATGCGCGGCTCCTACACCACGGCAGAGCGCGCGGAGGTCAACGTGCCCCAACAGGCGTCCGTTCCCGCGGGAGCGACAGCAGCGGGTGACCAGGCTCCCTACATCGGCAACATTCACACGATGATCTTCCATGATGCGGACGACGTGGCCCATCTGCCCGCCGAGGAGAACCGCATCTACTTCTCATCCGAGGCCGAGGCACGCCAGGCTGGCTATCGCCACGCGCGCGAACCGGAAGTGCAGACGGGCGGCGAGAATCAGTAGGGCAGGATCATTCCTGAGCAGGAGCGGCGGGCGGCAGGCATCGGCGAACGATGCGGCCTGCCCGCCTTTCGCGTGCTCAGGGAGCCGCGGACTGTGAACATTGTTGACGATGCCAACCCCCGACAAGCTCATAGAGGCTGTCTCCCCGTAGCCCTGGCATTGCCCTGCATGTCCACTCCACCCCGCATCCGCCTATGCCTCATGACGGCGCGGGGTTATGCCACCACCATCGTCGCATAGCTGCTGGCTCCCTGTATCCACCCGCTCTCTGGTTCTGCTATACTGCGCTCGCATATGAGCAGGGTTCAGGCAGTTTGAAATCGTCATCCGAACATCAACAGGCCTCTGAAGCGGAACCGCAAAGAGCTTATGTATCCAGGCGTATGGGCGGATTCGATGAAAGCGAGCACATGGCATGCAGCAACATCTGGTAGTGTGGCAAAACGGCACATTGCAGTCTAATTTTACGCTCGATAATGTCAGGCAGGCGCTGGATACCGAGGGATCGCTGGTCTGGCTCGACATCGAAGGTGACCCATCGAAGGCGCAGCAGACGCTCCTTCATACCTTCGGCCTCTCGCGCCTGACCGCGCGCACCATCAGCGAAGAAGACGAACGCGCCAAGTTTGTCGAAGGACACAACTATTATTACCTTGTCATGCATGGTATCGGGTTCGACCGAAAGTCCGAAGATGCCACGACGCCGAAGGTAGACATCGCTTTCAACAAGCACTTTGTCCTCACGGTTCACCAGCAGCCGTTGGAATGGATAGACAGGCTGCGCAAGTCTGTGAAGTCCGATACCAGCGAAGAGAATCCTGGGAGCCGTGGCTGTCCCTATCTGCTCTATATGGTGCTCGCGGCGCTGGTCGATAGCTACTTCCCCGTGCTCGACGAGATCGACGACATCATTGACCAACTCGAAGACCTGACCGTGAGCTCGACATCGAATCAAGTGCAGGCGCGCATCTTCCACGTCAAGCGCGAGGTGGCACGCCTGCGCCGCGTCATCAGCCCCAGCGTCGAGGTCACGAACGCGCTCATCTCGCGTACCCGCGAAACCATCCCCATGGAAGCGGAAGGCTACTTCGCCGACCTGCACGACCACCTGATTCGCGCCTTCGAGGTGCTCGATTCCTACCGCGACCTGATGAGTGGCCTGCTCGATGTCTATCTCACGACCGTCTCCAACCGGCTCAACGTCGTCATGAAACAACTCACGATCATCGCGACGATCTTCTTGCCTATTACCTTCGTGACAGGCGTCTTTGGCCAGAATTTCAGGTATATGCCGCAAGTGCTGTATGATAACGGGTACGCCTTCTGGCTGGTATTGCTTGCCCTGCTGCTCATTACTGCCGGGCAGCTCTTGTTCTTCAAGCGGCGAGGATGGATGTAGGTGGCGGAGTCATTGATCATTGCGCGTATTCACGGGCGAGAGGCTGTGCAGGCGCGCGGAGTGGTGGTAGTGATCGACGTGCTGCGCGCCTTCACGGTCGCTGCCTATGCGCTGGCTGGCGGCGCACGCGAATTGATGCTGGTGCGCACCCCTGAGGAAGCGCTGACGCTGCGCGATACACGATTTCCTGACGCGATGTTGGCCGGAGAGGTTGACGGACGCCTGATACCAGGCTTCGATCTGAACAATTCGCCCGCCGTGATGCAATCAGCGGATGTGCGCGGTCGTCTCGTCATCCAGCGAACCGGCGCGGGCACGCAGGGCGCCGTCAACGCCCGCCATGCCTCGCGGTTGCTGGTCGCCTCACTGGTGAACGCCCGCGCCACGGCGACGTATGCCGCCCGCCTGGCCCAAGCGACTGGAGCGGAGCAGATCACGCTGGTGCCCACAGCAAGCCCTTTTGAAGATGCCGGAAGAAAGACTATCGAGGACGATGCCTGCGCGGACTATCTGGAGGCGCTGCTCTCCGGGCGAAGCGACAGCGACGCTCTTCTGGCACGGAGTATCGAGCGGATAAGCGCAGACGAATGTAGCGGCATCTTCTTCCAGGGGTTAGAGGACTTTCCCGCCGGTGACGTGGCCGCGGCGCTGGCAGCCAACCGCTTCAACTTCGCGATGGAGGGCGAGCGCCACACGCTCGACGAGATCGACTACATTGCCGTGCGCCGGGTGGATGGAGCGGCATCGCTCCCAGACGCGTGAAGTCCTGGCGCGAATATGTGCGCCATAGCCAAATAAGCGACCCCTCCCCGGCGTGAGGAGGGGCATGCGGGTATGAGCGCGGGCGAGGTTTCACCTACTCGAACTGGAGCGCGTCCTTGATCTTCTCGAAGCCGCGCTCGAAGAGGTTCTGCGCACCCTTCTCGTTCTGTTGTCGCTCGATCTCCGCGAACTCTTTCAGCAATTCTTTCTGCCGGGGCGTGAGCGCCTGTGGGATCACCACGCGCACTGTTACCAGCTCGTCGCCGCGCGAGCTACTATGCACCAGCGGCACGCCCTTGCCCTTCAGGCGGAAGGTGCGCCCGCTCTGCGTGCCCGCGGGAATCTTGAGCGACTCTTTGCCATCGAGCGTGGGCACTTCAACTTCCGCCCCCATCGCCGCGTCCGCGAAGCTCACTGGAAGCTCATAGAGGATATCGCTGGCCTGGCGCTTGAAGTACTCATGCGGCTTGACGTTGAGCGTGATGAGCAGATTGCCCGGCGTGCCACCGCGTGGCGGCGCCTCACCCTCGCCCGTCACCCGAACGGTGATGCCATCATCAACGCCAGCCGGGATATTGACCGGCACGCGCCGCACGTTGCGCACGCGCCCCTGCCCATGACAGCGCTCGCATGGGGTCGTGATAATGCGTCCCTCGCCACGGCAGCGGTCACAGACCATCACGTTGACGAACTGGCCAAAGATCGACTGCTGCACGCGACGAATCTCGCCCGTCCCCTGGCAACTTGGGCAGCGGGTCGTGTTCGTGCCGGGCTGCGCGCCGCTGCCGCGACAGTTGGCACACGTCTCCCAGCGGGGAATATCGATCTCTTTCTGGCAGCCATGAACCGCTTCTTCAAAGGTAATCGTCAACTCATACTTCAGATCAGCCCCGCGCTGAGGTGCGCCACGGCGCGCGCCCGCAGTGGCATTGGCAAAGAGCTGCTCGAAGAGATCGTTGAAGCTGCCGAAACCGAAGCCCTCGAAGGGGTTGCCGCCCGCGCCAGCACCCGCTCCGGAGACGCCCGCGTGGCCGAAGCGGTCATACGCCTGACGCTTCTGTGCGTCGCCTAGCACCTCATACGCTTCGTTGATCTCCTTGAAGCGTTCCTCCGCGCCCTTTTCTTTATTGACATCAGGATGATACTTCCGGGCCAGCCCGCGAAATGCCTTCTTGATCTCATCCTCAGAGGCATTCCGAGTGACACCCAGAACCTCGTAATAATCACGTTTGGCAGCCATCGGATTCCTCTTTATCTGGCGCCTGCATATACGTTCCCGGCATGCGATACATGGGATACATACGATAGTGGCGCGATAGTCATTTGCCGCCGGGAATGGCGACGCAGCACTTCCACGTGATGCGGGATACACCGCCTGGTCGGCCCCGCAAAGTAACCCTACTATAACACAGGCTATCGAACAGAGGCTATCGCCGCTGATGACAGTCTATCGGCCAGAAAGTCATTGGTATGCGTCGAGAGAAAGACGCCCGTGTGCCTTGCGGCACAGAACCGCCGGAAATGCTAGCGGTCGCCTCCAGAATGCGCAAACGCCGGTAGGGCAGGGCCAGGTTCGCGCATCGCGCATGTACCCGATCCCCGCCCGACCGGCAGGTGCCAACTCCAGCCGACTACTGCGGCTCTTCTTTGAACTGGGCATCCACCGTATCGTCGTCAGACGACGTTCCGCTGGACGACTGCCCATCCGTCCCGGCGCCGGTGCCAGCACCGCTGCCCGCCGCGTAGATCTGCTCGCTGACCTTATACATCGCCTGTTGCAGCGCATCCTTCGCGGAGCGCATGCGCTCGATGTCGTCGGTGCCCAGGGCAGCGCGCACGTCCGCGATCTTCGAGTCTACATCACTCTTGAGATCGGCGGGGATGCGGTCGCCCAGATCGCGCAGCGTCTTTTCAGCGGTATAGGCGGCATTGTCAGCCTCGTTGCGCACCTCCACCTCCTCGCGACGGCGGCGGTCGTCCTCCGCGTGCGACTCGGCGTCGCGCACCATGCGCTCAACCTCGTCCTTGGAGAGGCCGCTCGATGGCTGGATGGTGATGCGCTGCTCGCGGCCCGTGCCCTTATCGTGCGCGCGCACGTTCACGATACCGTTCGCGTCGATATCGAACGTCACCTCGATCTGTGGCACGCCGCGCGGAGCCGGAGGAATGCCGTCGAGGATGAAGCGACCGAGCGAGCGGTTGTCTTTGGCCAGCTCGCGCTCACCCTGCAGTACGTTGATCTCAACGCTGGTCTGTCCGTCGCTTGCCGTCGAGAAAACCTGGCTCTTCTGCGTCGGAATCGTCGTGTTGCGCTCGATCAGCTTGGTCGAGACACCACCGAGCGTCTCGATACCCAGTGACAGCGGGGTTACGTCCAGCAGCAGCACGTCGCGCACATCACCGGTCAGCACGCCCGCCTGGATAGCCGCGCCGATGGCCACCACTTCATCCGGGTTGACGCCCTTGTTCGGGTCCTTATTGAAGATGCGCTTGACCATCGCCTGCACGGCCGGCATGCGGATCATGCCGCCAACCAGCACGACCTCGTCGATCTGCGCTGCCGAGAGCTTGGCGTCGGCCATCGCCTGCTCAACGGGCCGGCGCGACTTATCGATCAGGTCGTCCACCAGTTGTTCGAGCTTAGCGCGCGTGAGCGTCATCGTCAGGTGTTTCGGGCCGGACTGATCCGCCGTGATGAACGGTAGGTTGATCTCCGTCTGCATCGAAGACGACAGCTCTTTCTTCGCCTTCTCCGCCGCTTCCTTCAACCGTTGCAGCGCCATCTTATCCTGCCGCAGATCGATCCCCTGCTCGCGGCGGAACTCGTCGGCCAGCCAGTTGATGATGCGCTGATCGAAGTCGTCGCCACCCAGGTGGGTATCGCCATTGGTGGACTTGACCTCGAAAACGCCATCACCCAACTCCAGCAGAGAGATATCGAAGGTGCCGCCGCCCAGGTCATAGACGGCGATGCGCTCATCCTTCTTCTTGTCGAGACCGTAGGCCAGCGAGGCAGCCGTCGGCTCGTTGATGATGCGCAGCACATCGAGTCCGGCGATCTTGCCCGCGTCCTTCGTAGCCTGGCGCTGGGCATCGTTGAAGTACGCCGGGACGGTGATGACCGCCTGTGTCACCTTCTCGCCCAGGTACGCCTCGGCGTCGGTCTTGAGCTTCTGCAAGATCATCGCGCTGATTTCGGGCGGGCTATACTGCTTGCCCTGCGCCTCGACCCATGCGTCGCCATTGGAGGCGCGCACGACCTTATACGGCACGAGGCGGCGATCACGATCCACCTCAGGGTCTTCATACTTGCGGCCCATGAATCGCTTGATCGAGAAGATCGTGTTTTCTGAGTTGGTGATGGCCTGACGCTTGGCGACCTCACCTACCAACCGCTCACCGTTCTTGGTGAAAGCGACAACGGACGGCGTCGTGCGGCTGCCCTCAGCGTTGGGGATGACGACCGGCTCGCCGCCCTCCATCACCGCGACGCAGCTATTCGTCGTTCCCAGGTCTATTCCAATTACTTTACCCACGAAAGATTCTCCTTCACATTCCAGAGATTCCAGGTCGTCGAGATTTGGTCATCGAACATCTGCACAGGCAATGGCGTTCGCGAGCGACTTGACGCATCTCGTCTCATGGCTCACGGCGCCGGGCCAGTGGGCGGTGTCTCTTCCGGCGTTGCCTGCCCGGCGGGCGCCGTAGCGGCCTCGCCTGCTTTTTCCGCATGCTCGGGTTTCTCAGGCGCGCGCGCCACCTGCACCAGGGCCGGCCGCATCAGCATCGTTTCCGTCTGGTAGCCACGCTGTAGTACCGCGGCGATGTCTCCGGCGGGATACTGGTCGGTCTCGATCTCGCCTACCGCATGGTGGCGCGTTGGGTCGAACGGCTGTCCCGGTTCGGCGGCCACCTCGGTAATGCCCTGAGCATCCAGCGCATGCCGCAATTGGTATTCCACGAGCGCCACGCCTTCGATCCAGGTGAAGCCTCGGAGCGAGTCGGGGAGCGAGGCAAACGCCCGCTCAAAGCTATCGAGCGCGTGCAACACTGGCATAAGTGCCTGCGCGGCAAAGAGTTTCTCGTGCTGCTCCTGTTCCTGTTGGGCGCGTCGCTTGTAGTTGCTGAAGTCGGCCATGGCCCGCTGCCACCGCTGCATGTAGTCGGTCGCGGCGTCGCGCTCAGCGGCAAGCAGCCGCTCCAGCTCGGCGATTCGCGCCTCTGGCGCCTCCGCTGCCTCAGCGCTATCAGGCGGCATCGTGGCATCCGTGGCATCAGCCTGCGAATCCGCTGGCGCGCCTGTCTGCGTATCCGTCGGTGTATTGGGTTGGACGTTGGTTTCAGGCGCTGACTCTGCAATGCGCTCGTCTTCGCTCATGATCCCGGACCCTCACCTTGAACTCTATCTGACTGTGGTCGTGAGCTTTCCGCGTCATCCTGGCTGGGCGGCTCGCTGACATCCTGTGGGTTATACGTATCCGCGAGCAGATCGTTGAGGAGCTGCGCGAGGTAACGCACCACTGCAACCGCCCGGCCGTACTGCATGCGTGTCGGCCCGACGATGCCGAGCAGCCCACCCATGCCGCCACGCTCACCGTAGCGTGCCACGACAACGCTCATATCTTTGAGGTCGTCCGTATCGTTCTCGCCCCCGATGATGACCTGCACACCATCGCCCTGCATCACCTGCGGCACGAGCGCGGGCATCAGCCGATTCTGCTCCAACGCCTCGACCACCTTGCGTACGTGGTCGGCGTCGGCGTGGGCAAATTCTTCCCGCTGGAGCAGTTGCACGATGCCATCATGATAGAAGGCGTCAGGCGTCAGGATGTCCAGATGGGCGAGCATGCGCGCCAGCGAGGCCATCACCAGCACCTCATCCGGGGGCAAGTCGCGCCCCTCGGTGAAGGCGAGCGTGTCCAACGTGCGCGCGTCGGCTCCCCGGAAACGGTCGTTGAGGCGACTGGCCAGGCGGCTCAGGTCCTCCTGGCTGACCGGGTTATCGAGGACAATGCGCTCCTGGCGCACCGTGCCATCCTCCAGCACGAGCACGATCAGCACAACGCTCTCATACAGGGCGAGCAGCTCGAAGTGCTTGAGTCGTGCCTCGGCATCGCGCGGTGGCGTGATGATGGCAGCGGTCTGCAACACCTGCGCCAGAATCGACGCGGTGAGCCGCACCCACTCGTCCAGGCGATGCTGCACCTGATAGAACTGGTGGCGAATGAGCCGTTGTTCTTCCGGAGCGAGCTGCGACTCGCCCATCAGGCACTCGACAAAGTAGCGATAGCCCAGATCTGTCGGGATGCGCCCCGCGGAGATATGTGGCTGTGCGACCAGACCATCTTCTTCGAGTATCACAAGCTCGTTGCGCACGGTGGCCGCGGCGTAACCCGGCCCGTAGATGCTGGCAAGCTGGTCCGAGATGACCTTAGAGGGCACCGGCTCACCGGTACGGATGTATTGCTCGACCAGTGCGCGCAAGATGACCTCTTTGCGTGCGCTGAGCCTGCCCTCGCGTGCCATCTCGACGATATCCCCTTGCTTGCTGAAGCACTCCCCTAAGGCGACCGTTAGCACTCACATGCCGCGAGTGCTAACTCCAAAAAAGGTATCATCTGCTGGCAGTCATGTCAAGAGAGTGCCAGATGCGCATGAGAAGAGGATAAGAGAGGGAAAGAAGAGCGGAAGAAGGGGGGAGGAAAGCGGGGAGAACGAGAGTCATGGCGCTCACCAGGTTCGGGATTTCCCCACTCATAGCCTCCGGAATCAGTCGCCAGTCGCGCTACTTCCAGGCTGGCATCGCGGCATACGTGGCGGCGATCTATGCTACGTTCAACACCACCGTATGCGTTGTCTGGCTGGCGAACACTGGCGACTCCATGCCAGCCCGGTAGCGGCCTCGAAGACCTGGTGGTCTGGCGATGGAGCCACAGCCCGCCAGCTTTCGCCTGCCGTCTGGCTATACCTTCCCGGGGATTAGGGCGGCTCCAGGCGAATAACGCAACTTACCAGCCCGAGCCGACCAGTTGATGAATGGGGACGTTGAGACGGTTGAAGAGATTGGTTGTGGCGATCATGAGGAGCAGGGCCGAGAGCCCCTGCTCGTCGTAGTGCCGGGCGGCTTCCTCCCAGATCGCGTCGGGAACCGGGTCCATCTGATCGGCGAGACGGGTGACGGCCTCGGTGAGCGCGAGAGCGGCACGTTCGGCGTCGGTGAAGTAGGGTGCCTCCCGCCAGGCTGCCACGGCGAAAAGGCGTTCGTCGGTTTCACCTTTCTGCTTCGCGCTGCGCACACCCGAATCCACACAATAGCTGCAGCCATTGATCTGGCTCGCGCGCAGGTGGACTAACTCAAGCACAGCCCGCGGCACACCGCCCTTGTGCGTAGCCTTGAGCAGGGCCTGTATGCCAGTCATGGCGTCGGGAAGAACGGTCGCCGGGTTGTTCATTCGCGGTTGCATCGCTAATCTCCTTGAGATGCGTGTATTGCCACGCCGAGATGTTTGGCATCCCGGTTTTGATCGTGACGAGTCCGCCCAACTGTGTCCCGGGGAAGGGAGTCTCCCCGTCGCTCTGGTCACATCGGTTGGGTTTCATCCGTCAGAGCAGTGACGAATCGCGACGAAGAAACGTGACCAGATGAACGTGACCAGATGAACGTGACCAGATGAACGTGACCAGATGAACGTGACCGCATGGATGAAGGCATGTGGTCAAATAAGGGAAATCATAACCGGGGGCAACTGACCAATGGACCAAGACAAAGACGCACATGGACACGAACAAGAACATCAACGCGAACACGCATGGCTGGTGGATCAATTTGAGGCTCAGCGTTCCCATCTGCGGGCCGTGGCCTACCGGATGCTCGGCTCCATCTCAGAGGCGGACGACGCCGTGCAGGAATCCTGGCTTCGTCTGAGCCGCTCCGATACTAGCGTCATCGAGAACATCGGCGGCTGGCTGACCACTGTGGTCGGGCGTGTCTGCCTCGACATGCTGCGCTCGAGACAGTCGCGGCGCGAGGAATCGCTGGATGGCCACGGACCCGGACCCGAGCCAGGCATACGTCACGAGGAGCAGCAGAGCGCGATCAACCCAGAAGACGAAGCGCTCCTGGCCGACTCAGTGGGGCTGGCGCTGCTCGTGGTGCTCGACACCTTGAATCCCGCCGAGCGTATCGCCTTCGTGCTGCACGACCTCTTCGACGTGCCGTTTGACGAGATCGCCCCTATCGTCGGTCGGTCTTCAGCCACAACACGACAACTCGCGAGCCGCGCGCGCCGCAGGATACAGGGAGTCGGGACTCAGGAGCAGGCCGACTCCGATGTCGATCTCACCCGCCAGCGAGCAGTCGTAGATGCCTTCCTCGCCGCGTCGCGCGCCGGTGATTTCGACGCGTTGCTCGCCGTACTCGACCCCGACATCGTCTTCCGCCCCGACAGCGCAGCCATGGCGATGGGTCCAGCAAAGGAGATTCGCGGGGCGCAGGCTGTGGCAAAGCAATTCGTGGGGCGTGCCGGTGGCGCGCGACCGGCGGTCGTGGACGGCGACATTGGCCTTCTCGTGGCCCCCGGTGGGCAACTGTTCCTGGTTCTCAAGCTCACCATTGTGGATGGCAAGCTCGTCAGTATCGACGCAATTGCCGACCCAGCGCGTCTCCAGCAGCTCGACATCAGAGCCCTGGACAATTGAACGCGAGACGGATAAGCCAATATCCATCACGGCGCTACTTGCTTGCCTGCGCGCGGATCCGCAGCAGCAGGAGCGCCACCGCGCTCACCGCGCTCGCCGCTGGAATAATTGCCAGCAGCAGGAAGCTCTGTGACACACCCAGGACGATGACGGCTATGCCAGTGGTGAGCGGACCAATGAGGATGCCAAGCGCATAGGCGCTGTTGTAGAGCGCATAGATCGCGCCGTACGCCGTGCCCCTCACGCCCGCTAAGCGTTGGCCGCTGCTGGTAAGCAATTCTGGCGCGGGGATCAGCACCAGCGAGAGCGCGCAGCCAGTCGCCGCCAGCAGCGCCAGCACCACGGCTACATCCGGAGCAAATGCCAGACCGGCAAAAAAACAGGCTGCGGCGAGCAGGCCCACCGCTATCGTTCCCAATGAGCCGATCTTGCGTTCGAGGCGGCTGACCACCGGCTGCATCAACACGAAGCAGATGGCCATGACCCCAAAGACGACGCCGATGGCCCACGCGGGCAATCCGAAGGCGCTGCCCAATAGGAGCGGTGTCACCGGCTCCAGCGATGAGAGCGCGACCGCACCCGCCGCCGCCGCGAACAGCCCCAGCAGGAACGGCCCATCGCGTAAGAGCGCCCGCGTCGCGCCACGTTCCGGTTTGCTGGCAGGCAGGATGCGCCGTCCGGGCAGCAGGAAGGCACGCCCGAGACCATCGAGCACTACCAACCCCGTCGCGAAGAGAAAGGGCAGCGCGAAACCACCCCACGAGTACAGCGCGCCGCCGAGTGGCGGGCCGATCAGTGCGCCTAGCCCGGTCACAGTGAAGGCACGGGCAAAGAGCCTGGGCCGCTCCTCTGCGGTATACAACTGCGCCAGAATGGCCAGGCCGGCCGTCCACGTGATAGTGCTCGCGGCGCCCTGCGCCGTCCGGGCGACGAAGAGGCCAGGCAGACCCAGCGCGAGGGCGGGCGAGAAGGCAAAGAGCAGCGTCGAGCCACCCAGCGCGATCAGGCCCCAGAGCAGTGTCTGGCGCGGGCCATCATGGTCGGTCAGCCAGGCGGCAAGCGGCGTTGCACCGAAGAGTCCCACCGCATACATCGCGAAGAGGATGCCCGTGACGGCTGGAGACGCGCCCATGTTCCCCGC
>DASUWS010000286.1:0-6256 GCA_036378295.1 Ktedonobacterales bacterium | reverse complement strand
CGTAAACGGCGCAGCCGGAGTAGCGGTCGTGGTCGTCGTAGACGTGCCGTGCCCGTTCGAGCCACCAGTGGTGGGCGTGCCGCTGGCGACCAATGGCATATGGGCACAGAGCACGGCAACACTGATCAGCGACAGAAGTACAAGGCCACCCGCGCCCACCGCCAGACCCACCCGCTTACCGCGCGAGGCCGACTGGAACCGCCCCCAGAGCGTGCGCGGCGACCGCTTAGCGCCGGTGAGATCAGACCCGCCAGGAACAGCCGGATTCCAACGCGGCGGCTGCCCACCTGAACGAGATGACGTGACATCACCAAGAGTCGGCCACTGACTGCCGAGATCGCTGGAAGAGGTCTTGCTGCTTTGGGGTTTTCGTTGCCGTAATCGACCCAAAGCGCCAAGACTCGGCTTCGTAAACCACTTCAGACGACGTTTGTTTGGCTCCCCACCCATCGTCTTCCACCTCCTTACGCTGGGGTTCATCATCAACACTGACCCAGTGATGCTACAGTTGAGCGGATGGCGCGCAATGTTACATCCTGCCACCAGGACCCTAGCCAATCTCTACCAGCCTATAATGGCCAGGCAAGCTAGTGGCTCTACACTCTGCGCCTGCTCTCCGGCGGGTTGAGCAGCGCCCGGAGCATGGCGCGAACTGTGCGGGAGGCGCGGCATGCGCGAGCGCATATTCAGGCATGTACGATGGCTGGTACTATAGGTGGTGGAGACGGATGGGTGGATATACGCAATGACGGGAAGGAGCGCCATCGTGGATCGTTCGCTGCCACAGAATCAGGCGCAACAGGAACACACCGACGAACAGTTATTCGCCGAGAAATCGCGCATTGGGCGGCTGAGCCAGGTGCGTGAGTTCGTCTTTGGCACGCTCGACGGCCTCCTGGTGCCGGTGGGTGTGGTGAGCGCGGTCGCCGGTGGCACGGGCAGCAGCAAGGCGGTCATCGTCGCGGGGCTGGCCGAGGCGTTCGCCGGAGCGCTCTCAATGGGCGCGGGCGAGTTCATCTCCGCGCGCTCCGAAGCGCAGGTGCAAAGAACCGAAGTCATCAAGGAGCTACGCGAGATACGCGACAATCCGGCATTCGAGCTGGACGAGATGGCGCGACTCTTGAAGCATGAGGGCGTGAGCGCTGAAGATGCTCAAACGATGGCGGACCTGTTGGCGAAGTACCCAAACGCCTATCATAAAACGATGGTCGAAAAGGAGCTTGGGCTCCAGATCGATCCCGATACCGTTCGTGTGCCCCAGGCAGTGACGATGGGCGTCTCCTACATCATTGGCTCGATCTTTCCCTTGATCGCCTATTTCTTCCTGCCGATCAACATAGCGCTCCCCGTCTCGCTCGCGCTGACGATCGTAGCGCTTGTGGCCGTGGGCATCATCAAAGGACGGCTCGCCAGCATCAACCTCATCAGGAGCGCGCTGGAGGTCGTCATCGTCGGGACGGTCTCCGCGGCGGGCGGCTACTTCCTTGGCGCAATCGTGCCCAAACTGTTCGGCTACTGATGACCCGCACGCATCCTTGCTCAGCCAGGAAGAAACGGCCCGTTGCGATCTCGTAACGGACAGATGCTATGGTATCCGCCAGATAACATGTGGGGGAGTCATAGGAGGCCATCTGTGAGCCAGTCAGCGATCGTAGGAGATCGTGCCAGACCTTCCCGGCCCGTACCGTCCGTCGAGAAGCCACTTCGAGGGCCGTGGCTGTTCATTGCGCGGCTGTGCTGGATCGCCCTGACACTGCTGATCCTGGCGCTCAACGCCCTCGCCATCCCCAACGCGGACGCCCTGCTCCAATCGGTCTGCCAGCCCGGAGCGCACTGTGTTGGGGGCCAGCTGGCCCCAGCCGATCTGCGCCAGCTCCAACACATCGGCCTCTCGCCTGCTTTCCTGGCGGCTTATCAACTAGCGTGGGATGTCGTCACCCTGCTGGTCGACACTCTGCTGGCCGCGCTCATCTTCTGGCGTCGCTCTCAAGAGCGGATGGCGCTCTTCTGCGCCTATGTGCTGGTGCTCACCGGCGGAGCAACGTATACCGGCATTCTGGATTATGGGCTGAAGCCGCTCGCTCCGGCCTGGATCTGGCCCGTCGGCGTGCTGGAAGTCCTTGGGTTATCCAGCCTCCTGATCTTCTTCCTGATCTTTCCCCATGGCGGATTCGCGCCGCGCTGGACGCGCTGGCTGGTCCCCCTGATCATCATCGCGGAGGTACACTATGTCTTTTTCAATGACCTGACGCAAGGCCCAAACGGCAGCGCTGACGTATTCCCCGTTGATTTCATCGTGCTTGCCATTCTGGTGTTCATCCTGGTTGGCGCGCAGATCTATCGCTACCGCCGCGTCTCCACGCACCGCGAGCGCCAGCAGACCAAGTGGGTAGTTTTTGGCTTTGCCGGTGCGATGCTGGGATTTGTCGTGAGCTTTACCCTGGAACATCTCTTCTTCTCTGACCAGACGGTGCAATCGCCAGTCTTCGATACGCTGGTGACCACCACCGTCTCGTTTGGCTTTTTGCTGCTGATCCCCATCTCCATCGCCATCGCCGTCCTGCGCTCGCGGCTCTACGATATCGATATCCTCATCAACCGAACGCTGGTCTATGGCTCGCTGACTACGGTACTCGTGGTGATCTACCTGGTGGGGGTTGTAGGCACGCAGACCCTCGTGCAGCAGGTAAGCGGCCAAAAAAGCGGAAGCTCGCCTGTGATGGTTGTGGTGACCACCCTGCTGATCGCCGCGCTCTTCCAGCCACTGCGCCGCCACTTGCAGAGCGCGGTTGACCGCCGCTTCTACCGCCGCAAGTATAACGTCGAGCGCACGGTGTCTGCCTTTAGCGCGACCTTACGCCAGGAGGTAGACCTGGATGAATTGAGCGAGCAGCTATTGCGCGTCGTCCAGCAAACGATGGAGCCGGATACGCTCTCGCTCTGGCTGCGCTCGCCCACCAGCCATCGCTGACGGCAGCCATAGACCCGATAGACCCGATAGACCCGATAGACCCCAAACGCGAAGATTCAGGCGGTCTCGCGGTCAAAGCGCATCCTTATTCCGTTGATCCGTTATACTGAATGGCACCGGGCAACGTCTGGGCACTCCCCAGGCAATACACCTGCTGGACTGGAAGCGAGGAACTCTGGTGGCGCAACAGGACTCTGACACTCCCTCATTCGCGCGGGTGCCGGCGAAGTCCCCCGATGAACGGCAGCAAGCTCACGCCACGCTGCTCATGGGCATCTGGATCGTCTTCACCGTCTTCTGTGTCGGTTTCTGCTGCGCCAGCCTGATCGCCCGCTATGATCTGCTGCTCAGCCCCGCGCCCGACCTGCGTGCTGAGATGGCTAGCCTAGGTATCTCGACCGGATTTCACGCGGCCCTGCAAATTTCCCTCGAAGCCATCGTGGCCGCCAGCTACTTTGGCACGGCGGCGTTGATTGCCTGGCGTAAGCCCCGCGATTCCGCCGCGCTGATGGTCGCCCTGGCGCTCGTGGGCTTCGGCGCGGGCCTGCCTGGCACTATCTATTCCATTCTCAGCGATGTGCCTATCTGGACACAGCCCTATAGCTTCCTGCAAATCCTCGGCTGGCTGTTGTTGCTCGTCTTTGCCTTCGTCTTCCCCAATGGCCGGTTTGTGCCCCGCTGGACGCTACCTCTGGTCATTCCGTGGACGATATGGGTAGTCGCATTCTTCCTCTTCGCCGGAGCCGTCGCGCAGACACGCGCCTGGGCCATTGCCCTCACGTTCGTGATCTGGGCACTCTGGTTCCTGGTCGGCGCGGGTGCGCAATACTATCGCTACATCTCGGCCTCAACCCCCGTCGAGCGCCAGCAGACCAAATGGGTGGTCTTTGGCTTCCTGGGGATGCTCATAGGCATCTTCGTCGCCGTCCTCTACCATGTCGCCTCCCTCGTCGGGCTGCTCTCCGGCAGCACAGCCATCGCGCTACGCCTTGGCGCGGTCATTCTCCTCAGCGCCACAACCCTGCTCGTACCAATCTCCGTAGGCATCGCGCTCTTGCGCTATCGTCTCTTCGATGTGGATGTCCTCATCAACCGGACGCTGGTCTATGGCTCAGTCACGGTTCTGCTCGGCCTGACCTATATGGTCACTGTGGTGCTGCTGGAGGTGCTGTTTGGCCACATCAGCCCCCAATCGGCGCGGGGATCAGATGTGGCTATCGCGCTCTCAACGCTCTTCATCGCGACGCTGTTTCAACCGCTCCGAGGCAAGCTCCAGCGCGGCATCAATCACCGCTTCTACCGCAGCAGCTACGACGCGGCACGGACGATTGAAGCCTTCGCGGCCAAGCTGCCCAGCCTGGTTGACCTCGCACAGCTCCGCGAGGGCGTCCTGAGCACGGTCGAGGAGACGATGCGGCCAACGTTTGCCACGCTCTGGCTGCTCGATCCGGCCCGCCAGCCAGACGCAGGCGCAGGTACAGGGACAGGCTCAAGCACATCGCCGGAAAACGGGACGCCGCAATAGATCGCGTGCCCGTGGGTCCTAATAGTCCCGCAGCAGGCAGCACGTCATACAGGTAGCCCCGCCGTCACGGTTGAGGGTCAGCTCGCGCCCCTCGTATTCCGAGACGGTGACGCCATGCTCGCGCAGCCGCCCGGCGGTGATGGGGTTGCCCTGAAGCATGACGACGTGGCCAGGGGCGATGGCGAGCACATTCGAGGCGTGAGTAGCGAACTCCTCATCGGGCACTTCGATGGTGCGGATGTTGCGCGCTTCGAGCAACTCGAACAGCGGCACCGGAACGAGCGGCGGGTACACCACGGCCAGATCTTCGGCGACCGGGCTGATGACGGAGAGCAGGTGAAGTATCTCGCCCCGGCCACGCCAGTGGGGCAGGTGCGCTTGATAGATGTTCTTGACCCGGCCCGCCAGGAGCACGCGCACGCGCTGATAGCCCGCATCGTTGGTGCGATAGCTGCGCCCGATGACGAGTGTCTCGGGGTCGAGCCAGAGCACGTCGCCGCCTTCAAGCGTCCCGTCGCGTTCGAGCGTCCCAAGGATGGGGATGCCAAGCCGGGCTAGCTCGCGCGCCAGCGCCGGTTCCTCGCCCCGGCGGAGCGCTTTCCCCATATGCCCGATAATGGCGCCAGCGTCGGTGACGAAGCCGGGGTCGGTGATGAAGATCGAGTCCAGCAGGGCGGGCTGTGGCTCCTCGGCAAGATGCACCTCCACGCCCGCATCCCGCAGCCGCCGCACCAGCCCGTCGTGCTCGCGGCGCGCCTCATCGGGATTGGGTGGGAAGTGATAGCCGAACTCCTGCCACTTCCTGGCGTCTTCCACGCTCTCAGCGGGACGCTTCAGCAGAACCCGCTTCAGCGGCGCGACCATAGACTGATTGCCGAACGTGCGCGCCATAGCGCTACCCCTCCCTGAACTCGCTGAACGGCGACAGATGACCACACGGTACTCTCTTTGGCGATGCGCTGCGTGTTGCCAGGAGTCTACCATGAACGTTCCTGATGAGGGCAGTGGCCATAACCTGCTAGGCGTACGTGCTACATCAAAGGGCGTGCGGCAAGCACGCCCTTGCGCCAGCCCGCCGGGCGTGGTATACTTTGTTGCGCCTGGGGATGTAGCTCAGCTGGGAGAGCACCACGTTCGCAATGTGGGGGTCGTGGGTTCGAATCCCATCATCTCCACCCAAGTGCATAAGCGGAAACACTGTTTAGTCGGTGTTTCCGCTTTTTGCTTTCCTGAGCACATATCTTCTAGCGAACAGTGAATTCGCAAAGGAGATATGGTAGATGAGGCAATGCATCCGGTGCGAAAAATTCAGGGACGAGACCGAGTTCCCCCTCAATAGGTATGGGCACAAGACGTATAGGCGGAATACGTGCCGCGAGTGCTACAACGCGCTGCGCAAGAACCATGAAGACGACGACAAACCTGACGGCCTGACGTGCAAGAAATGTGGCGAGTACAAACTCATCTCTGGATTCACGAGGAACCGCCAGTGCCTCTATGGAGTCGAGCCTGTCTGCAAAGCATGCAAGAGACAGCGGCGACGCGAATACATCCGGCTATACCCTGAACGCGCCAGAAACGCCGACTTGAAGTATCAATACGGCATAACTATTGAGCAGTACCACGCGATGTACGCGCGCCAGGGCGGCAAGTGCGCTATCTGCGGCACGTCTGAGGAGAAGCTCGTCGTAGACCACAACCACAAGACGGGCAAAGTCCGCGAGCTCTTGTGCCATCTCTGCAACGCCATGATTGGCTGC
>DASUWS010000285.1:0-14701 GCA_036378295.1 Ktedonobacterales bacterium | reverse complement strand
CAGTTGAACGCCGCTCACGACGTATCGCTCAGCAGCGCCGCCGTCATCCGGCGCGACGCACAGGGCAAAGTCACCGTCCACGAGACGCGCGACTTCAACGCCAAGCAGGGAGCCGTCGCGGGCGCGCTGGCGGGCGGGCTGCTCGGCATGCTTCGCGGCAACGCCCTGGCGGGCGCGGCGCTCGGCGCGGCGGCTGGCTTCGGCGCCAGCAAAGTTGTTGATCTCGGTCTGCCCGATGACTTCCTGAAGCAGGTGGGCGAAGGGCTGACACCGGGAAGCTCGGCCCTCGTCGCCATCGTCACGTTCGAGCATGTGCAGCAGGCGATGCAGGTGCTCGACCAGTATGCTGGCGCAAAGATTCTGCATCACGCCCTGCCCGCTGATGTCGCGCAGCAGCTTTCCGCAGTCATCGAAGACTAGCCTACGATACGTTGGTGACAGACCCCTCCCCTGAAAGGGGAGGGGCCGACGTGATGGCGTGTACGCCGCCTGGTTCTCCTCTCCCCATAGGGAAAGAGGAGCGCAGGAGGAGCAGGCAATTACTTCTGCTAGTAACCCCAGCGAAACTCATGAGTATGACGCAGCACGGGCAACATGAGCGACGCGGCCACGTTGGCGCTGTGGCAATCTCTGTCTCAGCGGCTGGGTCACTGGAAGGCTTGCCCACAGATATTGCGCGGCATATGCCCGCCACGGGCGCCAGGACTCGGCACGCCGCTCGATGAGTCGTGCATCAGCCGCCGCTCCCTGTTGCTCGAAAGCCTGCCGCAGTCCCAGGTCTGTTGCCGGGAAGGCATCGGGGTTGCCCAGCGCCCGCATGGAGATATACGCGGCGGTCCACGGCCCGATGCCTGGAATCTCTTGGAGCCGGGCCTGCGCTTCTTCCCAGTCGGCGCTGCGGTCGAGCACCAGCCGCCTCTCAACGATGCTTCGCGCGAGGGCTTGTAGCGCCGTTATACGGCTGCGGGTGAGGCCGTATCCCTCCAGGTTTGCCTGCGCGATGGCCAGAGGTGTCGGAAAGTAATGCGTCAACGCGCCCTGAGGCTGCTCGATTGGCTCGCCGAATGCCATGACGAGCCGTCCCACCAGCGTACGCGCGCCAGCAACCGACACCTGCTGCCCCAGAATCGCGCGCACGGCGATCTCGAAGCCATCAATCGCACCTGGCACGCGCAATCCAGGGTGCGTCGCGACGAGCGGAGCCAGCATAGAATCAGCGCCAAGGACGTTGACAACGGCCATGGGAGCGGCATCGAGGTCAAAGAGGTGGCGGCAGCGCTGCACCAGGACGTTCAGATCGCGCAGCGTATCGAGCCGTACCTGCATCAGGATAGCATGTCCCTTCTTCGCTGGCTCCAGCTCCACGATGCCGCGCGATGCTGGCAACCGCACCGTTCTCCGATAACTGGTCTCGCTGACCTCTTCGACTCCGAGAAGCGCGCGACGCTGGAAATAAGCGAGCAGCAGCGCGATATCCAATGGAGGACGGTACGATAGGCGCAGGCTGAGCTTCCCCTCTCCTCTGGCCTCCGTCTGCGGCTGGCGGCGGAATGCCGAAGGGGGACAGTCAAACGCGGCCTGCATTGTCTGGTTGAACTGGCGGATGCTGGCGAATCCCGCTGTAAACGCAATGGTCGCGAGGGGGAGATCCGTCTGGGCGATGAGCACGCGGGCTGCCTGGGCGCGTCGTGTGCGCGCCAGCGCCAGCGGTCCGACTCCTACCTCTGCCGTAAGCTCACGGTGCAGGTGTCGCACGCTGACCGAGAGCCGTTGCGCGAGACCCGCCACGCCTTCCGTATCCGCCACGCCATCTGCGATCAGCCGGAGCGCCCGGGCAACCAGATCAGCGCGCGCATTCCACTCAGCGGAGCCAGGGCTTGCCTCAGGATGGCACCGGCGACATGCACGGAATCCCGCCGCTTCGGCTGCCGCCGCGCAGAGGTAGAACCGCACATGTGATGCGTGCGGCATTGGTGCTGGGCAGATGGGCCGACAATAGATCCCGGTTGTGGTGACGGCGACAAAGAAACGGCCGTCGAAGCGTGCGTCGTGACTGGTCATCGCACGATAGCAGCGGTCGAAATCAGCGATAAGAGGATGCGTTTCCATAGACCATATGATACCTGGCCACCCACGAGATAGCTAGCGATTTTCGGACATTATCGCTGAGATGGTCACGTCTGAAATCTGCCAGACACATCCGGTCTCGGACGGTACAGTGGATGCCACGCCGCATGCACCAACTCCGTGCAGCGGCAGGTTCCGATGTTGACCCGTGGCAGAAGGATGGGACGAATGACACAACGCGAAAAGGCCGAGTTACTCCTACGATTACAGCAACCTGGCTCGTCTTTGCTGCTTCCCAACGCATGGGACGCCGTGAGCGCGCGCCTGTTCGAGACGGCTGGGTTTCAGGCTATCGGCACGACAAGCGCCGGGATTGCCTATGCGCATGGCTACGTAGACGGCGAGCATATCGAGCCAGCGCTGATGTTCCAGACCATCGCTCGCATCGCCTCCTCGGTGCGGGTTCCAGTGACGGCAGATATCGAAGCCGGCTATGGGCCTTCTCCCGATGATGTGGCGGCATCCGTCGAGCGGGCAATCGCGGCGGGCGCAGCCGGGGTAAACCTGGAGGACAATACCCAGAATCCCGCAAGTCCGCTGTACACGCTCGACGCGCAGGTGGAACGTATCATCGCCGCGCGTGCGGCAGCGGAGCGGGCGGGCCTGCATCTGGTGATCAATGCGCGAACGGATACTTATCTGGCGGGCGTTGGCGAGGGACAGGCGCAACTGGACGAAACCATTCGCCGGGGCAAAGCCTATCTGGGGGCCGGAGCGGACAGTATATTTGTGCCAGGGGTCGTTGATGCGACGATTATCGAGGCGCTGGTTCGGGATATCCCAGGCCCGATCAATATCCTGGCCATTCCGGGCTCGCTGCCCGCGCCTGAACTGTTTCGCCTGGGCGTCGTGCGCGTCAGCATTGGAGATTGTGCCATGCAGGCGACGATGGGCCTGGTGGCAAAGATCGCCGAAGAACTCCGCGACCAGGGCACGTACGACACTATGAGCCGCTATTTTTGCGGCTTTGCTGAGGCAGGTGCGCTCTTTGCGGCCTCCGTCACTCAGAGTTAACCACCCTCCATGGGTGCCACGCACGGCCCTCTCCCCCATCCCTCTCTCCCAAGGGGAGAGGGGGTAGCCGAGGATCTGAGGCCGGGAGTGCGGTTGGTATCACTCGTCGTCGCGCAGTCGCCGCACGGCTGGCGTCGCCATCAGCAGTAGGCCGAGCAGCTTGCCCACGCAGACGAGCACGAGCGTGGCGCGCACCCCAAGCGTCTGCCCCAGGATGCCGCCAAGCGCCAGACCAGCGACCGCCGCGACGCCCTCGACCACTCGCAGCGTCGCATGGAGGCGTCCCTGCATGGCTATTGGGGTCGTGCGCTGGAAAAGGCTCAGGCGCGTCACGCTGTAGATGGTATGCGCGGCGTCGAGACTCTGGCCAATGGCCAGCAGCGCCACCGCCAGCACTGTCGGCCCGCTCGCCAGCGGAATGGTAAACGCCCCGATATCGTAGAGCAGCATCGCTCCCAGCAGGACTCGCCCCACTGGCCAGCGCTGCGCGATGCGCGTAACCAGCAGCGCCCCGGCAAACGCGCTGACGCCTCCCACCGCGAAGATAGCTCCCATGACCACTGGCGCGAGATGCAGATCACGGGCGAGATAGAGCACGATCAGTGTGCCGAGCGCGTTGCCGAATAGAGTATCTATCGCGCCCGCGCCAGCCAGCGCCCGGCGGAGCGGGTCCGCGCCGACGAAGCGGAGCCCCTGAGCCACTTCTTGCGCCATATGCTGCCGCTCATGTGATGATGCTGGACGCGGCTCCCTGGCACGAATCGCAGCTATCGAGACGGCGGAGAGAACGAACGTGGCGGCGTCCATCAGCATCGCCAGGGGCGCTCCCGCCGCCTGCACCAGCACACCCGCTATGCCCCAGCCAGTGACCTCGGCCAGTGCCGCGCTCGATTCCAGCTTGCCGTTGCCCTCGACCAGCTCATCGCGCCGCAGTAGGGTTGGCAGGTAGGAGGGGTACGCGATGTCGAAGACGACGCTACAGACACTCGCCAGCACCGCGACGACGTATAACTGCTCGATGCGGAGCGTGCCAAGTATAGCGGCCACCGGGATCGATGCGAGTGCCAGGGCGCGGCCCATATCGGCGGCGATCATCAACGGACGGCGGCGCAGGCGATCCACCCAGACGCCCGCGACGAATCCGAGTAGCAGTCCAGGCACCACCTCAGCACTTGCCAGCAGCGCCATCTGCCCAGCGTTCGCGCCAAGCGCCAGCGCGGCCAGCAGCGGCAGGGCAAATGTCGTCAGCAGCGAGCCAAACAGCGAGACGGTCTGGCCGCCCCAGAGCTTGAGAAAATCAGGATGACGCCAGAGCCCCTTCAGGGCATAGCGGCGTTTCAGGCGAGACGAGAGACGAACCAGCATAGCGATACACTCCAGCACGATACGATGCCAGGCGCGTGCGCCAAGGCAGCGGAATACAGAGAAAGGCGGGACGTGAGGTTGGGGTGTGGCCTGGCGGCTGGAGAGCCAGAGCTATCGAGAAATGGCCAAGAGCAAGAGGCACGAAAACCGCTCATACCAGCGAATGGCATGAGCTGAGCGTTCGCGGCGGCGCTTCTCCGTTATCACGCGTTCGGCTGCCTACCGCGCATACCGGCGGCTGCGTATCGCGTGACCGGAACAAGTGACCGCCCTCGCAGGCACAGCGCCAGGCCTACAGGGCGGAATTGAGGGTAATCACCATACGCCACGTATAGTACGCGTTCATCAGGATGCCCGTCAAGCGGTGGTTGACAGCGATGCCCTCGTCCGGCGACACTGACGATACACGAGGTCACGCGATGCTCTAGATGCCTTGCGCAACGAAAGGATACCCACCCATGACCACCCGCACGACTCCCACGACCACGCCTCGCCCGGACGGAGCCGCCGCGCTCGACCGGGGTGAGACGTTGCCCGCCGCGTGGTATACCGATCCGGCATATTTCGCCCGCGAGCAGGAGCGTATCTTTCGCCGCTCGTGGCAGTACGTCGGGCTGACAGAGCAGGTGGCCAGGTCCGGCGACTTCTTCACGGCGCGGACGGGCGACGTGCCGGTCATTGTGACGCGCGATCAGCAGGGGATGCTGCGGGCGTTCGTCAACGTCTGTCGCCATCGTGGCTCGCAACTGGTGAACGTCGAGCAGGGCAACCGCGCGACGCTGCAATGCGGCTACCACGCCTGGACGTATAACCTCGACGGCTCGCTGCGGGCGGCTCCCGGCATGCGCGACGAGCCAGATTTCGATATGACATGCTACGCGCTCGTGCCCGTGCAGGTGGAGGCGTGGGGACCGTTTATCTTCGTCAACCCTGATCGCGACGGTCCGTCTCTGGCGAGTGTGCTGGGCGAGCTACCCGCGCTCGTGGATGCCACAGGGCTGCGCCTGGATGGGATACAGCGCAAGGTCCGCCGCACGTATGATATTGCCGCCAACTGGAAGGTTGTCGTTGACAACTATCTCGAATGCTACCACTGTCCGGTGGCGCATCCTGGCTTTAGCGACCTGATCGACCTCAAGAGCTACGCGGTCAATGAGTACGAGTATTTCTCGACGCAGGCTGGCCCGCCAACAGAGTCTGCCCGTAAGGGGAAGGCGGGTCTCTATGACATCAGCGGCGAGGTGAAGGCCGGATTCTACGCCTTCCTCTGGCCAAACTTTACCCTGAACATCTATCCCGGCCCTGGCAACGTCTCGCTCAACCTCTTCCTGCCTGTTGACACGAACCGGACGCTCGCCATCTACGAATACTGCTTCGCCGACGCGGTGCCACAGCAAGAGATCGATGAATTCACCCGGTTCATTGATCAGGTACAGGAGGAAGATGTGGTGCTCTGCGAATCCGTGCAGCGCGGCCTGCGCTCCGGCTTCTTCGAGCGTGGACGGCTGATGCGCTCCGAGCGGGCACTGGCGCATTTTCAGAAGCTCGTCTATCGCTTCCTGGAGGACGAGACGGCGCAATGAACCACGAAGATCATGTGCGGCTGATTCGCGATGGCATCGTGGGCGGTGGGAGTATCTGGGCTGATCTCGGCTCAGGCGGCGGCGCGTTCACACTGGCGCTGGCCGATCTGCTTGGCCTAGGGGGACATATCTACTCCGTGGATACCGACGCGCGCGCACTGCGGGAGCAGCGACA
Source organism: Ktedonobacterales bacterium (assembly GCA_036378295.1). Classification (GTDB taxonomy): domain Bacteria; phylum Chloroflexota; class Ktedonobacteria; order Ktedonobacterales; family JADMIN01; genus DAHUXT01. Next base: position 8,437 of record DASUWS010000285.1, on the reverse strand, counting down.
GGCGCTTCAGGCGCGTTTCCCTGCTGTCACGCTGGAGCAGCGAATAGCCGATTTCACCCGCCCACTCGATCTACCGCCGCTGGATGGGGTCGTCATGGCCAACTCGCTGCACTTCCAGCGGCACAAAGAGCCGGTGCTGCGGCTCGTGCGCGGAATGCTGAAGCCGGGCGGGCGGCTGGTGCTGGTGGAATACAACGCCGACCGGGGCAACCCGTGGGTGCCCTATCCGCTCTCGTATTTGACATGGGCGGCGCTGGCCCGGACGAACGGCTTCGTGGAGACGCGCCTGCTGGCGACGGTGCCGAGCCGCTTCCTGCGCGAGATCTATTCCGCGCTCAGTCGCGTGCCGTCGTAACGGGCTATCCTCAAGCAGTGATGACGAGATAGATCGCCAGCAGGATGCCCGCGAGCACGAGAATACCCGTCAGCAGTGCGCCCAGCCGTGGGTCCCAGCGGATGCGATCGTGCAGAATGTCGTCATTGACCAGGCGGTAACGCAGCCACGACAACCCCAGGAGCACTGTGCCGCAGAGGACGAGCGCCACGCCAAACGCGGTGGACAGGACGTTGGGGACAGCCGGAGGTCCGCCAGCGACATGGGCGAGTTCTCGAATGAGCAGGCCAAAGCGCGCTACCACGAACCCCAGCCCAATAATGGCGACGGCGGTACGTGCCCATGCCAGCAGCGTCCGCTCGTTGGCGAGCAGGTCGCGCGTCGCGCTCGGTGAAGGCGTGGGCGTCTCCGGCATCTCCTTATCAGGTGGTACATCTGGTGTGTCGCGCTGGTCTGGTCCCATCAGCGGCCTTCATATCTGGCGTGTCTATGATGCCATCAAGCTCACGATGTAGCCGCCCTGGCATGGGCTGATTGTATAACACTCCTATCTGGAGTGGCCTGGTCAATTCTCTCCGCCCTGTGTCGGGGAGAGACAGGGGAGAGAGACCTGCGAGCCGCTGCGCTCAACGTATACCACCGTCAGGTCTTACGCCATCAGGCAGCGCCCAGCCAGGCGATGAGACATTCGATGCCCTCGTGCGTTCCGGTCACCTCGCGCAGTCTGCGTCCGAGCGTGCGTATCATCCACGCGCTTCCCACCTGTGGATTCTCGCGCAGATCGCTCATATCGCTAGCGGCGCGGCGCACACGGGCGAGCATCTCACGAGTGCAAAGGCCAAATCCCTCGATGTATTCGAGGTTGCGGCGCTGGCAGGCCGAACGCGCCAATGGCTCGGCCAATCGGGCGGCAATATCTTCCTCCGCGCAGCCGAGACGCTGCGCCAGCATGAACTCGGTCAGCACGCCCGCTGACGCCGCCTCTTCACAGACCGCCTCCATCTGTGCGCTATCCGCATGCCGCGTGACGACGCTCGTGGCGCGGGCGAGCGTGCCTGGGAGCGTCTGCAGATCGTCGCGACTGGCGTGACGTAGTCGTAGCATTTCGAGTGGCACATCACTGGTTTCGCTGCCTGTGCCTGTCGTTGTATCAGGAACGGGAACCGCAATCAGTGGCGTGACCTCCGCTAACGATGCCAGATGCGCGCTCGCGCTCTCCGATGCGAAGGGCAACAGCGCGACGCGTTCATCGCCACGCGTGAACTGGCACAGCGCCAGCGCCAGCCGTCCACCCGCGATCAGCGGATCGGCCGTTCGCCGGAGCGCCCAGCCATCGAGCAGCCCCGCGCGCCGGAGCGCGGCAACGTCTGCGAACAGCCGGTCTATCAACTCGTAGCTCGCGGAAAGCGCCGGGAGATCGAGGTGCGGCGTAGCTGTCGCGCCGAGATAGCCTAGCGTCTCGCTCTCTAGCCGAAAGAGCCATTCGCCGCCCTGTGGCGAAGCGACCAGCGCCTCACCGCTACGCGCGGGCAGCCCGCACAGCAGCAGATGTGCCAGCAGCCGCACCATCCGGGCGCCGTGGCGCGCCCAGCTTGCCAGCGCATCCTGACGGCCATAGAGCACTAACTCGCGCCCGCCTAGCTCGATGTGTACGTCTACGCGCTCAGCCAGGGCGCGGACTGCTTCGGCATCGTTGGCTGAGAGAGCGCGACCCAGATGCACCCGTACCAGCGACGACTGCGCCAGCACCGCCGCCGCGACCGCATAGTTGTAGCGGGCGATGACATCCTCAGGGGACGGGCGCGGACCAACTCGCAGGAGGATAGCGTGCTCAGGGGCATCGAGGGTGAGCAGCGCATCGAGCTTCCCCGTCTCCAGCCCAAGCTCCTGTTCGGCTTCCGCCAGGAATCCAGCCCGCTGCTCCCGGCCCGCGAAGCCCGCGAGCGTGCGATTCACCCGGCAAAACAGCCAGAGCCGCAGATCGCTCGCGCTGGCAATGCCGTGAGTGGCGAGCACGGCGACCGCTTCAGGCGGCAGCACCTCGCCCAGCGTGCGGGGGCGATGGCGATAATACGCGCCGAGGCAGGCTACCAGGCATCGCGCCACTTTATGATCGCCAAAGAGCTGGATGATGACTTCATCGTCGAGCGCGTGGCGCGGCTGGCCAAGCATACGCTCCATATAGCGGATAGCCATCTCGATGCGGGGGGCGAGGCTCGCATCCCGCAGAAAGCGCGGATAGACGACGCGCATGCCGTCCTTGCCGCTGCGGCGGGTTGTCTTGCGCAGGTCAGTTAGCTTGAGCATGGGTAATCACTCCTTGCGGCGGGTTGGTCGGCGGCGTCGGGCAGCGTTGCGCTCGGTCGTGCGGCGCGAGATCAGCTCGTAGAGCAACGCCTCGCCTGGCTTTGGGCGCAGCACACGTCCCAGCCGCTGCACATACTCGCGCATCGAGGCGCTCCCGCTGGCAATGATGGCAACATTCGCGTCGGGCACGTCTACGCCTTCGTTGAGCACGCGCCCAGTGACGAGCTTGGTGAGCGCGCCCGAACGGAAGCCTTCCAGAATGGCCCGGCGCTCGGCAGGGGGCGTGCGGTAGGTGATCGCGGGCAGCAGCAGCGCCCGACTGATGCGGTCTACCATGCCAACATATTCGGAGAAGACGATAACCTTGTCGTTGGGATGTCGTTGCAGCACTTCTTCGATAGCGCCGATCTTGGCGGTCGCGTTGAGGGCAACCAGCCGCGCTTCCGAGTGCGCCCGAAGCGCGCGGCGTGCCTCTGGATCGAAGCCGCTGCGGCGAATCAACTCGGCGAACATGCCCGGCCCGCTGCCCAGTTGCGAGCGCCGTGTGGCCAGATACCAGCGCCACTCGGCCATCAGCCCCTCATAGCGAACCTCTTCTTCCGGCGTCAAGTCTACATAGATGCGTCGCTCGCGATAGGCGGCGATGTGCTGCTGCGCCGAAAGCTCCTCGGTGTCGCGGGTATAGACGAGGGGACCAATCAAATCGGTCAGGTCGTGGTGGCGCCCATCGGCGCGCTCAATCGTCGCGCTGAGTCCGAGACGCCAGGGCGCGACTGCCTTACGGGCGATGGCCGAATAGCTCTGCGCGGGGAGGTGGTGCGCCTCGTCGAAGATCAACAGCCCATAGTGGTCCAGCCTGCGCCGGGGCATAGCGGCGGAATCATAGGTGATGACGGTGATCTCGCCTGTATGCCGCTCGCCGCCGCCAATGATGCCGACCGACTCCAGCGGCAGGGAAAGTTGCTCGGCAACGCCCGCCCGCCACTGGCGCAGTAGCTCGATGGTTGGCACGACGATCAGCGTGCGGACGCCGAGCCGGGCTATGGCGTCCAATGCGACGACGGTCTTGCCCGCGCCTGTCGGGAGCACAACGACTCCACGCGCGTCATGGCGCAGCCAGGCATCCACTGCCTCACGCTGATACGACCGGGGAGTGAGCCGCAGGCGCGGGGCGCTTACCAGCGCGAAAGGTGCCCGTTGCGCTTCAGAGGGAAGCTGTGTCCCACCTGGGTGCGCGCGCTCACCGGTTTCCGGCGGAAGGTCCTGGTCATCCTCGCTCTCCTCGTCGCTTTGCTCATCCAGCGCGGCGAAGAGGTCGGCGGTCCATTCGTCCTGTGTATCGTCCTCGGCAACGGGCGCCAGTGGCGCGGGTCTCTCGTCTGGCATCGCAGGTATTCTCCACTGAGGAAAAAGCCGCCCTCCTCCAATCCTGTGGGGAGGGCGACGGTCTCTATCAGGCAGCGGCCTTGCCGCCATCGTGTGGCCCGTTCAGGACACTACGCGCGCCCTGTGCCAGGCGAAGCTCGCTGCGCTCACCGAATCCATAGTATGGGCGCAGCTGCCGGTGCTCGGCGGCGGAGGCCAACTGCTCGACGCTGTGAATATCGAGCTGCGACGAGAGGCGAATGGCTGTCTTCGGCCCAACATGCGGCACGCGCATCAGGTCGCGGACATCATCCGGCAGCGACTCTTCGCAGAGATCTTCATAAAAGGTCATGTGGCCGGTCGTGGCCAGCTCGGTAATCTTGCGGCGCAGGCGGTCGCCCAGGCCGGGCGCTTCCAGCCGCGCGCCACGCGCAACGATATCCGCCACCTGTACGGGCAGCGCTAGCATGCCACGCGCCGCGTTGCGATACGCCTGGATGCGGTAAGGGTTGCCCTGCTGCATCTCAAGGAGCGTGGCGATATTGAACAACACTTCAGCGATTTGCTGATTGGTGACGGGCTCCATCGAATCTTCCTCTCCAGGAGCCTGAACGATGCGAAGGGATTGGGTAATCTCGAACATTGTCTGCCTGCGGTTCCAGAACGCGTAGAAAATACGTTCTATTCTACCACATTACACCGCTTCTCGCCAGTAATCCTGGGCTGTTCCGGCTGTAGATATATTCTTTCTCCAGGCAAAGAGACTGGAAGTTTTTCGGCTGCGGGTGAGCCTTCCCTGGTCTGGCTATGCGCGGTTCAGGGCGAGGTTTTGCAGAGCCGCATCTCTTCAGAGGAGCAGGTATAATTCACCACGGTATGAGGCGCGTCTGCGCACACGACAAGGGCAAATGACGCCGCCTGGAGTCATCTGAGAGGGGCACGCGATGAGCAACGATGGCAGTGGCAGCAATACAGGCGCGCAGTTCGCGCAGGCTGTGGAGATTACGACGGCAACCTATGACCGCGTTGCGCGTAACTTCGCGGAACGCAATGAGAAGACCGGAGGGCACTGGGCCAAGCGCATGGAGCAGTTCGTGGATTTGCTGGAGAAAAACGACGAGCGCCAGCCGATCCCCGATCTGGGGCGTCCTGGCGATGATGCGACGCTGGAAGAATACATGCAATTCGTTCCAGTGCTGGACGCAGGCTGCGGGCCGGGGCGCGACGCCCGTGCGCTGGCGTCGTATGGGCTGCCGGTGCTGGGGGTGGACATCTCACAGGGGATGCTCGACGAGGCTGGCGAACGCACCGCGCGGCGACTGCCCACTGGATTCGTCCGCTATGCGTTGATGGACCTGCGCCGTCTGGATCTGCTGGATGCCAGTTGCCGTGGCGTCTGGTGCTCGGCATCGCTGCTACACCTGCCGTTGCGCACCGCGCCCCGTGCCATGCGTGAGCTGGCGCGGGTGACACGTGCCGGGGGGCCGATGATGATCTTTCTGAAGCAGCGGTTGCCTGGTGGCGCAGCGGAGCAGATGCAACAGTACGAGCATCAGGAGGGAGAGCAGGGGCAGCGTTTCTTTGCGTACTACACTGCCGACGAGGCGCGGGCACTGGTCGGAGGCGCGGGGATGGAGGTCCTTGATGTCGCGGTGGTTCCTGGGTCGCGGCCATCGGACGCGATGGGCTGGGTCTCGCTGATGGCGCGCAAGCCTATGTGATGCGAATGTGAGAAGACAGGTTTGGGGCGAAGGCGTATAATGGAAAGGTATGTGCCTGAATGGTTGGTCTGTTGCGCTGGTGGTCCGATACCCAACTGGCCAACAGGCTTGCGATTTCGCTATAATACAGGAAAATGCCAGCAATATTGCCCGCGAAAGGAGCCACTATGGTGGTAGCCACCGGTCCCGCTCGCTACTTCTTCCTGCGCCGTGTGCGGGGCGCCCATGAAGAGGTCGCCCATTGGCCGCCTGAGATCAAGCCATTGCAGATGCCTGACAATCAGGTGACGGTTGCCGTACTGCTCTACCCAGAGGAAGACGGCTGGCGTGCTGAGATGGCGAAGGACGAAGCCGCGTTGAACGGCGACCTTGGCGGCGCTTTCGTGCTGACACGCGACACGACGATTGGCGCGTCACCCGATGAGCGGCGGGTTGTCGCTGATCTTGCCCTGATGGGCGTGCGAGTGGCGCTTGCTGGCGAGAAAGGTCCGGAATTCGCGACGCATTTGGTAGTGCGCGTGCTGGGTGGTGGTTCCGGCATGCCCAAGCGTCCCATCGTCGTACCAATTGAGCGATTGGTGCTGGGGCAATATGTCGAGCGGGGAAAGCGCACCATCGCATCGGCGCAGCTCAATCTACAGGTGAGCGGGTCCGAGTTGTCCCAGATGCCCGAGTATTTGCCCGACGCGGTGATCGAGCGCTATGTACATCGTACCCTCGACGAGGTAGTGCCCTCACAGCGTCAGCGACACGAAATCAAGCCAGAGGTACAGGCGGGCCGTGTCAACCTCTATACCGATAACCGCTTTCCCCTTGAGCTTATTACCACGGGTGACATCGCCAAGGCCGCGCTGGAGCGGACACCGGGCGTCGTCGAGATCAGTGATCACATGATCTATGTGGAGCTGCTCCAGCAGCAGGTGAGCAACGCGCTGGCGGCGAAGGGACTGGGGAACGTCGGCGTCTTGTGCGAGCATGGGCTGATCATCCTGAGTGGCGTCGTGAAGGACAATGCCACCCGCCACCAGGCGCGCGACATCGCAATGAAAGTGACCGGCGTCAAGGGGGTCGTCAACGACCTTGAGATTCAGCCGTCACCCGTGGTTTCACCCATTGAAGAGCCAGAAGAGGCCGACATTCATTCCCAGGTGCGCTCGTAGCGTCTCCCCTATTCCTCTTCGCTCTGCGCAGCGATGACTGGAGGGCCGGGATGCGTGCGCTCGTACTCGGCCACCAGTCTGCGCGGCGCGAGCCACCGCCACGATTGCTCGATCAGGTCTCGCAAATCCTCGGGATCAACGCGGGCCAGCCGAACCAGCACTGACGGATACCCGCGATAGTGGTCAGTGGTGAAGAATGTATCCGGATCAACCGTCATCCGGAAATCGCGCTCGGCTTCGCTGACCTTGATGACCAGCGTCTCGCCGTCCTCACGCAGCCGCGCCATGAACTTGCCGCGCACGCGCAATGAGGGTGTGCCATACGATGTTCCCTCTTCCACGTCGGGGAAGGCGAGGGCAAGCTCTCGGACCGTCTCAAACGTTACAGGCGAGCGCTTTTTCATCCAAGCCGCCTTTCGTGCCGCCACTATCTGCTCGTATTCGAATCGGCTCGCATGCGCGGAGCCATTTGGGAGTTATTCCGGCAAAATTCCTCGATGGACCATCCAGGGATGAATTTCAGAGATGAGCCGGCCAGCCTGCACCGCGGGGTCCGCATCCGAGAGCACCCGCGCCTCCTCCAGTGAGCCAACACGAAAGACGCCGATTCCACGGAGATCGCCATTGTCGAGCAATGGTCCGTTGAGTATCAGCTTCCCCTTGTCACGCAGCTTTTGCCCGTAAGCCAGATGGGCAGCCTGTAATCGCTCGACCTCCGGGGTCTCCACTGGCGTCCATTGTGGACCGCGCTTGAGCATCCGCAGGTAGTAGACGATCATGCCAGGAAGCGCCTCGAATGCTGCCCCTGCTGCATCGGTCTGATCTGTCATGGATATCTCCTTGTGCGAACGAGTGCGGCAGGCTCTCTGCCACCTTGTCCCCATGTTCTGTTTGGAGGTATTCCATGCGGAACGCCTGGTCATTTTGTCCGTATCCGCATACCGGGCACTGCGATGCGTGAGCCATTATGCAGATATCGCGCTGCGGACCGGGTGAGGCGTGGAAAAGAGCCCTTCCCGTGAGGAATGCCAGCCATTCACCCGGCGCTCGGATGCACCTCCACCGCATAGCCGGAGCGCAGCACGCCGACGAGCGCGCGCGGCGTCAGCACCTCGACGACTCGACCGGGCGGGGGTAGCGGGCGCCGGGCGATATAGCCACCCGGCGACCATTCCAGCAGATGCCCACGCCAGCGCAGCCAGGCTGAGCCAACCCTGTCTCTGTTTGTGTCTGTGCCATCGAGGCGGATAAAGACTCCATCGGGGAGCGCGCCGATGTCCTGCTGGTAGGTACGCTTTCGCTGGCGCGCGCCACGGCCCTCCAGCCGGTCACCGTGCAGGACGGCGTCCATCCGCTCCGCACTCGCAGGCTCGCCGAACCACGCTGCCCATGCCGCCCGGAAGCGCTGGTAGTCGGCATAGCGGCACTCGGCGCAGGGACGGTGACCCGCCGCCAGGGCAGTCGCCTCGTCGAGGAAGAACAGCTCCGTCCAGGTGTGTGGCTGCATGACCGGACGCCAACGTCCGCGGAACGTTGTGCGACAGGCGATC
>DASUWS010000284.1:0-5918 GCA_036378295.1 Ktedonobacterales bacterium | reverse complement strand
TGGCGGCGCAGGCGGCGATGTAGCACGAACCAGACGACCACCGCGGCGAGCGTCACGGCGAGATTGGCGCCGAACAGGAGTAATTGCGGCGCGTCGGCAATCAGTGTCAGGTCGAGGATGTTGAGCAGTAGGGAGAGCACGAGGATGCCCGCGAGGACCAGCGAGGAACGATGCGTCGCGGAGAAGGTCAGGCGGAGGCGGGTGGTATTGGAGAGCAGGGGATGCCTGAAGGACCGGGCATAGAGACGTTCGAGGCGGGATGGGCGTCTTGGCGCGTGGGCTTTAAGGCGCGCGGCGACGATGCGATCTATCGCTTCTTGAAGCTCTCGCAGCTCGCGCCCGGTCAGCGGGAACGGCGCAATATCGCCGTTTGTCGTCTCGCATGACGGTTGTTTCGCGCTACAGAGCCAGGCTGAGGCGCACCGCCAGTAATCCGCAAGAGCAGGCGATCCTAACTCGTCCGGCGTGACCTGGGCAAGCGACGTGCGCAACGCCCAGGCGATGTCTCGCCGGCCATCGGGAGTCAACGAACTACCCACATCTGCCATCCCTTCCTGTCCCGCAGAGTTCGATCCCGGACCGCTCCCCTGGCCCCCTCCCTCCAACCAGGAGAGGGGAACCGGACATGCCCCAACGGTGTAGCTCACTGGACGGCTCTGGAAACCTTCCCCTGCCAGGGGAGGGTGACCGCAGGTCGGGAGAGGTCACGAACCAACGTCCCCGCGAGCGCTCGCTGCCATAACTGCCCTACTCACTCGCTCAGTTCTTCGCTCCACTCCATCAGGATGATGCGCGAGAGGAGCGTCTCAACCATCTGGCGCTCCTCTGGTGTTGCCCGCATGCAATCGAGCATGTGCAGAATCCAGCGGCCCAGGCCGTCTTGCAGCCCTGGCAGTGGACGGCGCCCCTTTTCGATATGACGCAGCGTATCGAATGGAATGCCCATGCACGCTTCGATCTCGGTCAGCGTCACCTCTGGGTGCCGCTCGCGAATCTCGCGCAACATCACCACTAGCGGATGGCTGCTTCGCACCGCATGCGCATCTGTCTGCTTGCTCATACCTCCAGTATATCGGGAACCTAGCTGCGAGAGCAACGCCCCGCGCTTCCATTTTGGCAGGCATCGGGGAGAATCTACCGTACAGATACGTACGCGGACGCTTTTGTACGGTAGTGCAGGCAACTGAGGGCATATAGTGGGGGTGAAGACAACAAACGAGGATTGTGGACACTGGCCTGAGCGAGCTTCACAGGGCGGCAGCGGGAGACCTCGTGGCAGGCATAGACGCTCTGCGGAAGTCCAGGCACTCCATCTGACGGAAGGCGAACCCACCTCGCACGTTGTCTTCCGAATCGTAGAGGACACGTCACCGCAGAAACAGGGAGGCGAACCACAATGGAAGAGCAGAAGAAGCAGCGCGGTGGCTGGTTCCGGCGCAAGGGGCGTGATGTCAATGGCGCCACGGCGTCCATGTCGCCACAGCCAGGCAACAGCGGCAAGCTAGCGGGGTGGCTGAGCTCCTTGCAGGAGCGCATGGACAACGCGAATCGCAGGCGCGACCTGGCGAACCGGCTCAATCAAGACCTCGCAGGGGTTCTGGCAACCTGCGCCGAGCAGGAGAAGGCGCTGAGCCAGCGCAGCATACGCACCCAGGTGCAACTGAGCATGGCGCTCGGTCGGCTAAATGGCCTCGTGCATCAACTGGAGATTACCCGCGCCGTCTGCCTCTACCTGATCAAGGAGACAACGCCGCACCTGCCCGCCGTCTCGGCGGCTACCACCGCCGGGGTCAATGGTACTGGCAATGGCGCCAACGGTAACGGTAACGGCAACGACTCCCAGGCAACGGCTGTGCTGGCGGCAGGCGCGCATCTGTCACGTCCACTGCTCGCGATCAGTAATCCGAGCGGCCCACTCGCCGCGCCCGTCGTGCGCGATCTGGGCCGGGGCGGATTCAAGCGCATGGCGCGTGATCTCCAGCGGGCATACCATGAGACCGCGCAGGCCACGCAGGGGATTCTGCATCCCGTGCAGACCCAGGGCATTCATATTCCTGAGGCCAACGCGCTGGCCAATGCTCTGGCGGCGCTTGAGCCGCTGATGACCTGGCTGAATCAGCGGTACGAGACACTGACCGCGACGTATTGCGCGGCGGCAGCAAACAGCCAGGAGTAACCCGTAGTATTCGATCACCCCCATTGCCAACCCTTGCGGATGGTGATGGGGGGTCTTATTTTCCGCGCTTGCCCGGCTGCTATGTACCGGGGAACCTCTGCCCTCGAAAGGGAACGGGCCTACCCACAGCGTTCGTATGCCTGGCGCAGCCAGTCCTCGATCTCGGCATCGACTTCATCAGGCGAGGCGAGCGCGACACGACGGGTGATACTGCCGCTGCCGAAGTTCTTCGAGGCCGCCAGACGGCCAGTTGGCTCAACATCTGGCAGCACAAGCCCAAGGTCCGCACGCGTCCTGGTGGACGGCTGGAGGAGCGCGAACTGTTTAGCGCGTGCAAATGCCACATATGTCTGGCGGACCTCGATCCGTACATCGTCGCCGAGCGTCTCTACGTATGCCCGCACCCTATCCAGAATCGGACGTAGCGTCGCCTTCGCGCCGGCATATTGCGCGTCGACGATCTGCTCATCGGTTGGCGCCACGTAGTCGGCGGGCTTGAGCGCCTCCGCCGTCAGAATAAAGGCGGCGTTATGCCCCAGGCCGTATTCGCGCTTGAGCCAGTCACTGATCTCGCGATGCTTCGTCAAGCCCCGCATATCCATCGCCTGCTCGCGGATCAAGGCAATCCAGCCATCGAAGTCACGTCCGGTCTTCGCGGGAAGGCTGGTAATAATCGCGCGCATCATATCCTCGGGACTGGTTGGCATGGGCGGTTTCCACCTCTCTATCATCTATCGCAGATTGTGGACTGCACAATACAGCATGCCAGCTCGCATCTCAAGCATACTACGGCAGCCTACATCCTCGCGGAATAATGCCCGTCCGGATTGGGCTACGCATCTGGCGGCGGTATGCCTAGCAAGCCTGTTGCGAAGGGAGTTCTTTTCCATGGATACCGCATCGCTTCATCCGCCGCTTGTTCACCGCGTTTCAGCGAAGGCGGGTGGCACAAACCGAAGTGAGGGCATTCGATGAATGGCATAGATGAAATTACCGTACGCAAGGTGACGCGGGAGAACTGGCGCGAGAGCCTGCAACTCGCGGTTCGTCCCGATCAGCAACGCTTCGTCAGCGAGTATGCCCCCATCGCTGCCATCGCACTAGCCAAGGCGTATATCCGTCCCGGTGGGGCAATCTGGACGCCATATGCTATCTACGCGAACTCCACGATGGTCGGCTTTGCCGCGCTGGCCTATGAGCCAGGCACTACTGACGAGTACTGGATCTTTCATTTCTTCATCGACCAGCGCTATCAGGGCCGCGGCTACGGTAGAGCAGCACTTCGGCGATTCGTCGCGATGGTCAAGCGGGAACACCCGGAATGCCTGACACTGCAACTGGTGGTTCACCCGAAAAATCTGCCCGCGCAGCGGTTCTACACTGCGGCTGGCTTCCGACCCACAGGCGCCGAGCGCTGGGGTGAGCCAGTGTATCAGTATTCGCTGGCGCCACAACAGTAGGCGCGCTAGCAACCAGGAAATCCCGCAGGCGCGATACTTTATATCCGTCTCATTGCATAGACTGACGGTCTCTGAGATAATAGGCCTGCTGATCAGGTAAGGGCCTGTGTATGGAGAGGCACAACACTACGAGAGTACGAGAGTAGGCTATCTCATGAACCGCTCTGATCCCCCAGAGAACGATGAACCATATCTCTATCGACGGTACTCATTCCCACCCACGCAGCAACCTCAATCAGCGCTCACCAGGCTGGCGTCCCATGAAGTTCGGCAGGATGCGCCTGACATGTACCCTGGCACACCTGATACATACGTCGATGTCGCGGGATTGTCGCGCAACCGGGGTGGCCCAGAAGACAGTGCAGGCCAGAAACGCTCCGCAGCAGGTCGCCCCTCGCTCACGATGCGGGCACACGTGGTCTGGAGCGACATCAAGCTCGGCCTGCGCGTCACTCCGCTACTCACCTATGTTGATTGGGTGATTGCGCTCGCACTGGCCTTGACAACGCTTGGCCTTGGGATGTATCAGACCGATTCCGTGAGTCTTTGGTACGACGAAACGTGGTCATACGGTGTCGCGACGGTGCCCATCGTCGACATGCTCCGCTATTTCTTCCACTGGCCGAATATGATGTCGTACCACATCTTTCTGCATTTTTGGCTCGGTCTCTCTCATCTCTTGCACACTGAACCCGACGAATTGTATTTGCGACTGCCCTCAGCCATTGCGATTGCGCTGAGCGTCGCAGTGCTCTATCTCTTTGGACGACATTTCTTTGGGCACGTGGCGGGTTTGGTCGCCGCGCTCGCTTACATGCTCAACAGTATCGTTCTGCAAGATGCCCAACAGGTGCGCGCCTATGCGCCAGAATTGCTGCTGGCCATCGTGAGTTGGTATGCGCTGGCGGTGGCACTCGAAACCAGCGAGCAGTCGCACTACCGCGCTCGTCGGTGGTGGATGGCATATAGCGTTATCACCATTCTGGCGATCTATACCCATCTCTTCATGGTATTGATCCTCGGCTCGCAGGTGCTCGCTGTGTTGTTCCTGGCAATCGTCCCTGGACCGTGGCATGCGAGGGCGCTGATCGCCTGGAGAGCCTTTTGGCGAAGCTGCGTGGCTATCGTCGTGTGCTCGATACCTATTTTGATTCTGGCTAAGTTGGGCGGCACGCCCAACACCTGGGTGCCAGTCCCTGGTCCGAAAGACATCTACGCGCTGCTCATGATCCTCTCGGGGGGCGACGTAACACTGTTGGTGCTCTCTGTGAGCCTGGGCTTGATTGCATTCGGGCTATTGGTGGCAGCGCTGGCGAAGACTTCCCTCATGCACTGGCTGGATGACTGGAAGCTCCGCATGGGATTGCGCCAGAAGGCCGAAGAAGCACGCGCGCTTGATCTAGCGCCAATTCGCGCGCCTCATCCTGGCGTCAGCCTGATCGTGATCTGGGCGGCAGGGACAATTCTGCTGAGCTATATTGTCTCACAGAAGTTCATTGGCCAGCATTTCTTTTACTACCGCTATGAGAACGTGGTCATTCCAGCACTCTGCCTGCTGATCGGCGTAGGGGTCTCGGCGCTGCGCTGGCGTATCGCGCAGGCGGGGGTAGCTATCGCCCTGTTGATTCTCCTAGCGCAGGGGCCAGGGTATTACTACCGCCACGCCCAAGTCCAAGACTTTCGCACTCCCGCGCTCTGGCTCAAAGCGCATTACCAGCCAGGAGACGGGATCGCATGTACTGATAGCACATCCTGCTCAATCCCGATGGGGTATTATCTGGAGGCGTATCCACCCAGCGCAGCACAATTCGACTCGGATTCGCCTGGAGCATTCTTCTGGGCCGCACATCATGGAGTCGCCTCCAGCATTGACGGGCTATCCGCCTATTCGGCCAAGCATCACCGGGTATTTCTCGTCGTCTTCCGTGGAACGCAAAGCAGCGAGATAAGTCCGGAAGGGCAGGCAATGAAGGCCTGGTACGACACTCACTTTCCTCTGGTTGGCAGCGCACAGACGACCACAGAGTCTGTATATCTCTACGATACTGCGTCTCCGCGCTCTCCATGAGGAGAGCGTAATAACAAACCCCCTCCCTTTACGGGGAGGGGGCAGTAGACCTGCAAGGGTCTATTTGTCTTTCTCGCCGCCAACAAGTACGGCCTGAGCCGCCGCCAGCCGCGCCTTGGGCACGCGGAACGGCGAGCAACTGACGTAGTTCAGGCCAATCTCATTGCAGAAGGCGATACTGGCGGGGTCGCCACCATGCTCGCCGCAGATGCCC
>DASUWS010000283.1:0-4530 GCA_036378295.1 Ktedonobacterales bacterium | reverse complement strand
TGCCCACACCTGAAAGCCGATCTCTCCCGCTTCGCCCACATCGAGGATGGCGTGCTCACCTGCACGCTGCATGGCTGGCAGTTCGAGCTAGCCACCGGGCGCTGCCTCACCTCAGACGACCGGCGGCTCTATGCCCAGCCCATCGAAGCCGACGACGGTACCGGCGAAGGCGAGAAGTCGGGTGCCGCGGCTCTCGCGATGACTGGCGAGGCGACGGCGGCCCGCAGCAATGGCGCGGTGCTGCGTACCCCATTGGAGCAGCCGTCGGGTGGCGCGTCCATCCGCGACCGCTGCTACGACTGCTGGTACGACCCCAAGAAGTTCCCGACCGCAAAAAAGAAGAAAGAGCAGCCGGCAACGGAGGAATAGGGCGGACATACGCTGGCGGCTCAAGCCGCTGCTAAGAGTCTTACTGCGTTCGACTCCACAGATCACTCGGGTGGCCTTCCGGAGCGTTCGCTATCTGGGTCTGTCTCTGGAGCCTGCGCAGGCAGGCTTTGCGGACGTGCAGGAGCACGTCCCCTAGGCGCGACTTAAGTCGCCAGCCGTTGTTCTCTGCTGATGAAGGAGGGTGCCGCTATGGGAGGATTCCGCGCGCTCTGGCGGCGCACCCGCGATCGGCTGGCGCAGGCGACCTCATCACCGATCTCAGCGGCGCGTAATCCCGCTGTGGCGGCCTATCTCGACGAGGTGCTCTCCACCTTCCCCTATACCGAAGCGGCGAAGGGCTGGTTCCGCAGCGCCATCACCTTCGAGGTGGAGAATCTCGACAGCACCCGCGGCGGCGGCTTCTGGTATCCCGACCGCTATGCCGTCTTTCTCTATACCGCGCAGTATGAGGCAGCCATTCACGAGCTTGCCCACGCCTGGTGGGAGGAGCGCCGTCCGCGCCTGAAAGATGCGCTCATCGAGGCGACGGTGATGCTCTCCGAGGAGCCTGATCCGCGCTTTAGCCGCATGCAGCAGCTTACCTACGGCTACGTACATGGTATTCCAGAGCAGAACTGGCCGGGTATGCTGGTGGATCGTAACGACTGGGAGATGTACGCTGGGATGGCGAGCGGCATGATGGCCGATCTGCGGCTGGTGCCGCCATATGTGCGCGAATTCTACCGCGAGATGTATGAGCTACTGCCAGACGATGTCCCCTCGCCCGCGAGTCTCGCGCCCCACAATTGAGCCACTGGACACGAAGGCAGCCTCCTGGCGCGCATAAATGTATGCCGCCCGCCTGACGGAAAGCGCCTCGCCAAACCGCCTACTGCTGCATACGTAACTGGCAGCGTATCTCCTCTTAGCCGTACTGCTGCTATCCGCTACCCAGGCACTTCCAGTGTGTCGGGGTCAGCGCGGCCAATCGCAATGGGTATCGGTTCCCCGCACTTCAAAGCAGCCGCATGGAGCAGGCGCTTGGAGGGCCTTTTGAGTGGGCATGCATGGGTGGAGGATGGGTATCTACAGCGCCGCAGGGACTAGAAGGAAACGGAGGAAGGGCGAGCTCGACAGGGGTCCTGTCTGTGCCAGCCACTGGGGATGGGTGAGACGCCGGGCGGTGTAGCCAGCAACATGCGCCGACGAGAACGGACACACGGACCTAGATTGCTCGATCAGGTGCTTCGCAGGGTGATTCAGGCGGAGTCGCACTGATTGGTGTCCAGACGACCGCAATAGTGTTGTCGCTACACGAAAGGGCTTTCTATTCATGCGTACCAGGCGATCACTCGTCATCGCACTGAGCAGCCTCGCGCTGTTTTCGATGCTTGCCGCGGCATTTGCTTTCATCCACGTCGGTGGCGCGCATGCGGCGAGTTCAAGCGCGTTTACCCGAACCATCTCGCTCGGCGGGACCTCCTCCTTCGCATCAGCCGCTCCGTCCGGAGATGTGTTGATCCAGAATCCCGAGATTCCTGCCGGTGTCGGCGGAGAGACGGCCAATGGCGGTGGCGGTGGAGGGCCGTCCTTCTCAGGTGTGGATCGCAGTTTCTCACGCAATGGGAGCGCCTTAGGATCCGCGGGCCAGAACCTCGCCAAGACAAAGTCCAATCCAGAGCTGGTCACGAGCTTTGACGGCCTGAATTTCCGCGGTCAGCGGTTGGCCAACGGCGGCAACCAGTTCTCTGTCGAGCCGCCAGATCAGGGCCTTTGCGCTGGCAACGGCTTTGTGATGGAGTCGCTCAACGATGTGCTGCAGGTCTATTCCCCCGCTGGCGCACCTCAACTCAACAATGGCCACGCGGTCGATCTCAATACGTTCTATGGCTATCCCGCGGCATTCCAGCGCCCCTCTGGTCCATTCGGCCAGTTCGTCACCGACCCCAGCTGCTACTACGACTCCAACACGCAGCGCTGGTTCCAGTTGGTGCTGACGCTGGAGGTAAATCCAGTCGATGGTCCTCCGGACTTCACCGGCGAGAACCACCTCGACCTGGCGGTCAGCCAGACGTCTGATCCGCGCGGCCAGTGGAACATCTACCGCATTCCTGTGCAGGACAATGGTACCGCTGGAACGCCGGATCATGGCTGTAGCTTTGGCTTCTGCCTCGGTGATTACCCCCACATCGGCGCGGACAGCAATGGCATCTACTTGACGACGAATGAGTATTCGTTCTTCGGGCCTGAGTTCCACGGCGCGCAGATCTATGCGATCTCAAAGAGCGCCCTTGCCGCTGGCGCCTCCAGCATCATCGTGACGCAGTTCGATACACGGGCGCTGCCGGGCTTCACGGAGCATCCAGGGTTCACCGTCTGGCCAGCAACCTCTCCCGCCGGACAATTTGATGGCGCCAATGGCGGGACCGAATACTTCCTCAGCTCAACGGCTGCCGATGAGGTACAACAGCCAGATGGAACCACTCCTGGGACGCGTACCTCGAACAACATCGTGCTCTGGACGCTCAGCAATACCTCGTCGCTCACTTCCTCTGCCCCATCGCCGAGTGTGAGCACCACAACGCTCGGCGTCACCACGTATGCCGCGCCTCAGCGGGCGAACCAGAAAGCAGGCGATTTCCCGCTGGGACAGTGCCTCAACGACAGCAAGAGCAAGACCTTCCCGGTTGGCGGCACTGGACGCAAGGTCTCGTGCGCGGCATTCCTCCTTGGCGCGGCTGATCCATTCGCCCCTGAAGTTGAGGGGCCGCTGGATAGCAACGATACGCGCATGCAGCAGGTGACGTATGCCAACGGCGAACTGTGGGGCGCGCTGGACACGGCTGTGACGATCAACGGCCACAATCTTGCCGGCATCGCATACTATATCGTCAACCCCCACTCCAGCAGTGTCACGGCACAAGGCGTCGTTGGCCTTGATGGTAACAACCTCATCTATCCGGCCATCGGGGTAACGGCAAGTGGGCGCGGGGTGATGGCGTTCACGCTGGTCGGCAACGACTTCTACCCGAGCGCGGCTTATGCCAGCATTGATGCGCTGGCGGGCGTGGGCGCTATTCATGTCGCCCAGGCTGGCGCTGGCCCGCAGGATGGCTTTAGTGAGTATCGGGTCTTCTCGCCCTTCGGCAACGGTGTCGCCCGCCCTCGCTGGGGGGACTACGGCTACACCGCGGTTGACGGCAACACCATCTGGATGGCTTCTGAGTACATCGGCCAGACCTGTGATCTGGCAACGTACGAGGGCCTGAACGGCGGCGCGTTTGGTAGCTGTGGCGGCACTCGCGCCATCCTTGGCAATTGGGACACGCGCATCAGCGCGGTGCAACTGTAGCGTAGAGCGGCTGTCTCGCCGCCAGAGGCAGCTGCCGCGAGACGTTTTGAGACGTTTTGAGACATTGTCCGGGAGTTGGACTCTATTGAGGGAGTCCGGCTCCTGTTCTCCTCCACTGAGCGAGATGCTACCCCAACACCGGGATACTGGACGGGCCAGAGGCACCAGAAGCTGTGTCCAGGCCAACGGGAAGCGGTTCCCGCCGCCTTCGCCCGCGGAGACTGTCGCCTTCCTCTTGCTCTGCTTCCGACAGGTCGCTAACTACCCGCTGACGCTCATTGACCATGGGGCGCGCATCACAATTGAGCCCCGTTGTATAACTCGCCGCGCATCTCTTGCGTAGAAGGCTATAAAACAGCGCTACATAGTCTGCTACGCTACCAGGTTACGAAGGGATGTGGACATGGGTCGAGATGTTTCTGCAATGCGGCCGTATTCTTCGGTGGCTCCTCGGCAGCGACGTGGAGGGATCACCGGATTCATACGTGATATTCTTCGTGGAGCGCTGCTTGGCGATTTCGCACTGGACCTCGGCCTTGCGGGCGCAATCACCCAGGTAGCGCTGGCATATACTCCGGTGGTGGGTGATATCTGCGCCGTGCGCGATATGGTAGGCGACTTCTACCACCGGGATCGCCTCGGTTTTCTCCTGAGTCTGCTGACGCTGATACCAGTTCTCGGCGGCATCGCCAAGACAATTGACGTGATCCACAATACCCATCGCGTCGGGCGAGCGCTCATCCGCTCGCGCAATCGCCACGCGCAGGCCCGTGCCCACTAGTTGAGTAGAGGAAGCCTTCAGCCTGCGC
>DASUWS010000282.1:0-3255 GCA_036378295.1 Ktedonobacterales bacterium | reverse complement strand
GCGATGTACTACACGCCCGAGTCGTCGCGCCGCGCGCGGGGCGTGGAGATATGGGCCGCGCTCCGAACGCTTGGGCGCGCTGGACTGGCCGATCTGATCGAGCGGTGCTGCCGCCACGCGACCCGGTTTGCCGAAGGGTTGCGCGCGGCAGGCTATCACATCCTCAATGAGGTTCGGCTCAATCAAGTGCTGGTCGCCTTTGGCGATGACGAAACGACTCGCCGTGTCATCGCCGCCGTACAAGAGGATGGCACATGCTGGTGCGGCGGCACGGTCTGGCAGGGGCGCGCGGCCATGCGCATCAGTGTCTCCTCCTGGGCAACCACCGACGATGATGTCGAGCGCAGCCTGGCGGCAATGATTCGGATTGCTGGTGAGCAGTGATCGTCCCGGACACGGGCGGATTTTCGGTATAATGAGGGCAGAGAAGACAGTTGGGGAGACAGAGGAAAGCGGCACAGCAGAGAAGTAAGCCGGGAGGAATATCAGGATGGCTCAAACGACGGCAATGACGCTCGATGAGGCGGTGGCGCAGTCGCCGCGCAAGTGGGTCTATCTCTTTAGCGAGGGCAACGCCTCGATGCGAGCCCTGCTCGGTGGCAAGGGCGCGGGCGTCGCGGAGATGACCAATGCTGGGCTGCCCGTGCCGCCAGGCTTTACCATCACGACCGAAGCGTGCAACGAGTATTACGCCGATGGTAAGCAGTTCCCGGCGGGCATGTGGGACCAGGTGCTGGCGGCGCTGCGCATCGTCGAACAGCAGACCGGCAAGACATTCGGCGACCCGCAGAATCCGCTGCTCGTCTCGGTGCGCTCCGGCGCGAAGTTCTCGATGCCAGGCATGATGGATACCGTCCTCAATCTGGGGCTGAACGACGAGACGGTGAAAGGATTGATCGCCCGCAGCGGCGACGAGCGCTTCTGCTATGACGCCTACCGCCGCTTCGTGCAGATGTTCTCCAAGATCGTGCTGGATGCCAGGCCCGACGCCTTCGAGCACAAAATCACGGAATATCGCGAGAAGACAGGCGCGGCCAACGATGCCGAGATTCCCGCCGACGCGCTCAAGCAGATGGTCGAAGATTTCAAGCAGATCGCGCGCGACGTCTCTGGCCACCCCTTCCCTGAGGACCCCTCCGAGCAGCTTCGCCTGGCCATCGAGGCGGTCTTCGCTTCCTGGAACAACAAGCGCGCCATAGATTACCGCAACTTCAACAAGATTCCCCACGATCTGGGCACCGCCGTCAACGTCCAGACGATGGTCTTTGGCAACATGGGCGATACCAGCGCCACAGGCGTCGCCTTCACACGCAACCCCGCGACTGGAGAAAAGAAGCTCTACGGCGACTATCTGGTCAATGCCCAGGGCGAGGATGTCGTCGCGGGCATCCGCAACACCTCGCCCATCGCGAAGCTGGCGGAGGAAATGCCAGAGGTGTACCGGGAGTTCCAGCAGATTGCCGAGCGGCTGGAACATCATTATCGCGACGTGCAGGACCTGGAGTTCACCATCGAGCAGGGACGGCTCTATATGCTGCAGACGCGCTCGGCGAAGCGCACCGCTGCCGCGGCCGTCAAAACAGCGGTGGACATGGTGCGCGAGGGGCTGATCACCTCTGAAGAAGCGGTGCAGCGCGTCGATCCCGGTCAGATTGATCAGTTGCTGTTGCCGCGCTTCGACGATGCCGAGATCGCCCAGGCGAAGAGCGAGCAGCGCGAGCTGGCTAGTGGCGTCAATGCCTCGCCGGGCGCTGCGGTCGGTGTGGCGATCTTTGACGCCGACCGCGCCGAGGAGGCGGGCAAGGCTGGCCAGAAGGTCATCCTGGTGCGACAGGAGACCAGCCCCGACGACGTGCATGGCATGCTGGCGGCGAAGGGCATCCTGACGAGCCACGGCGGCACTGGCAGTCACGCGGCGGTGGTCGCCCGTGGATTGGGCTTGCCCGCGGTCGTCGGCTGCGAGGGTATCCGCGTGGATTACGAGCTACGCCAGTTCGAGGTCAGGGCGACCGGTCAAGTGGTGCGTGAGGGCGAGACGATCTCGATTGACGGAACCACGGGCACGGTGTATCTGGGCGCCATCAAGACCATCGAGGCCAACTATGACGCCGAGCACGATCTGCATACGCTGCTCGCCTGGGCTGACGAGATTCGCAGGCTGGGCGTCTGGGCCAATGCCGACTACCCGCGCGACGCCGAGCGAGCCGTCAAATTTGGTGCCGAGGGCATCGGCCTCTGCCGCACCGAGCATATGTTCATGGAGCAGGAGCGCCTGCCGATCGTGCAGGAGATGATCCTGGCCAAGACGCCTGAAGAGCGGCAGAAGAAGCTCGATCAACTGCTCCCCTTCCAGCGCTCGGATTTCGAGGGCATCTTCCGCGCCATGCGCAACCCCGATACGGGCGAGGGCTATCCCGTCGTCATCCGTCTGATCGACCCGCCGCTGCATGAGTTCCTGCCCAGCTATGAAGATTTGCTGGTGGAGGTCACGCGGCTGGAGGATAGCGGTAAAGATCCGGAGGAGCTGGAAAAGAAGCGGGAGCTGCTCCATGCGGTCGCGGGCATGCGTGAGATGAATCCGATGCTTGGCCTGCGCGGGTGCCGCCTGGGGCTGATCTTCCCAGAGATCAACGTGATGCAGACGCGGGCGATTCTGGAGGCGGCGGCGAAGGTGGCGCGGGAAGGCATCAAGCTCCAGCCGAAGATCATGATTCCGCTCGTGGGCCATGTGAATGAGCTGGCCGAGGTGCGGCGCCAGCTTGAGGCGGTGGCCAAAGAGATGAGTGGTGAGCTAGGCGGCAAGGTGGATTACAAGTTCGGCACGATGATCGAGCTGCCGCGCGCCGCGCTGACCGCCGGGCAAATCGCCCAGGTAGCCGATTTCTTCAGCTTCGGCACAAACGACCTGACGCAGACAACGTTCGGCATGAGCCGCGACGACGCCGAGGGTAAGTTCCTGCTGCAATATGTCGACGGGCTGAAGGAGCCGGGACTCGACCATCCAGTGAAGATCCTCAAGGAGAACCCGTTCCAGACGATAGACCGCGATGGCGTGGGACGGCTGGTGCGCATCGGCGTCGAGGAGGGCCGTGCCGCGAATCCCGACCTGGAGGTGGGCATCTGCGGCGAGCATGGTGGCGACCCCGCCAGTATCGCCTTCTGCAATGAGATTGGCCTGAACTACGTCAGTTGCTCGCCGTTCCGCGTGCCCAAGGCGCGGCTGGCGGCGGCTCAGGCCGTACTTGTTGGCGGCGA
>DASUWS010000281.1:0-5765 GCA_036378295.1 Ktedonobacterales bacterium | reverse complement strand
CGTTGAGGCGCGCCTGTTGAGCACGCTGGAGCGCCTCCTGCAAATAGACGCGACGAACGTTACTCAGACGCTCAATGCCGCGGCTCAGTTGCTTGGTGACGCGTTGCACGCGGAGAAAGTTGACGCGTTTCTCTATCACCCGGAGAATCAGACGTTGCAGGTCGCGGGGCTCAGCGACACACCGATGTCGAGGCACCAGATAGCGCTGGGTCTAGACCGGATG
Organism: Ktedonobacterales bacterium; assembly: GCA_036378295.1. Classification (GTDB taxonomy): domain Bacteria; phylum Chloroflexota; class Ktedonobacteria; order Ktedonobacterales; family JADMIN01; genus DAHUXT01. Next base: position 5,542 of record DASUWS010000281.1, on the reverse strand, counting down.
GCGATAGCCGATGGTGGCCGCCTCGTCGAGGTGTTTCAGACTGGCGTGACCTATGTGACCGGACATGCCTACCAGGACCCGCTCATGGGGCGGGGGATTGTCGAGGGGTTAGGCGTGCGTTCCGTGCTCGCCGTAGCCCTGGAGGTTGGGGGTGAGCGTCGGGGTGTGTTACAGCTCGTCTCCTCCCGGGAAGACGCCTTCTCGGAGCAGGACCGCGCCTTCTTTCCTGCCGTGGCGACATGGATTGGGTTAGTGCTACACCGCGCAGAGCTGGTCGAAAAACTCACGACATCGGCGGCGGAAGAAGGCAGACGTCTTGCCGCCGACGAGCTGATCAACGTTCTCGCCCATGATCTGCGCAACCTCCTCTCACCGATTAACTTGCGGCTGCAGTTCCTACGTCGCCGATTCGAGCAGGAGCAGCGCACAGCCGACGCCAAAGAAGTTCAGCAGATTCATTCCAGTGTAGGACGCCTCATGAGCTTGATCAGGAATCTGTTGGATACGGCACGCCTCGAACGCGGATTATTCACTATCGAGCCGCAAGAATGTGACATCACCGCGCTGGTGAGCGAAACAGCCGCGTTCCTCAGCACACAATCCACCCCGATTGAGGTCCACGCGCCCGCTGGCATCATCGTCCACGCTGACCCAGATCGCCTGCGACAGGTCATCGAGAACCTGCTCGGTAACGCGATACAGCATTCCCCACCGAATGCGTCCGTCCAGGTCTCGCTGGAGATCGAGCGGCAACTGCCGGATGCCGCGGCTCAAACGGACCATGTGGGCCATAATTGGGTCAGGCTGGTGATAGAGGACCAGGGAGAAGGCATTCCGCCAGAACTCCTGCCCCGGCTCTTTGAGCGCTATGTCAGAGGCCAGGAGTCCCGGGGAATTGGCCTTGGACTCTATGTAGCGGCCCGCATCATCCAGGCACATGACGGAACCTTGACCGTGGAATCCTCGCCGGGGCACGGCGCGCGGTTCATTCTGCGCCTGCCGCTGATAGCTACTCCCTAGCGATCACGCGACGCCTGGTCGCTGCCATCATGCCATGCGCGGCGCCTGGTTGCAGCATGGGCGCTCGTGCTCAGCCCAGAACAGGATTGACAGGGCAGTTTGCTCCCTATCCAACCCATATGTCGCTCAAGCGGTCGCCTCGGGCGGAGCGTCTCAATCATGCTACACTGCATGGATGAAATAGTGGCGTGAGGAGATTGCGATGTTGAAACTGACTTGGCCGCAGGTGCTGGCGTTCCGGTTGCAGCGTCACTTTCTTGAAGAACGCGCCGCGCGTGGCAATCTATTGGCGGTAGTGAGCCGGACTTGTGGCCTGCACGCGCAGGTCATGTCGTCGGCGGAACTGGCGGCCTGGGCGCGTATCGATGGACTGGACAGCGACGATGTAAGGGCGGCCCTCTGGAAGGAGCGGACGCTCGTCAAGACCTGGGCCATGCGCTGGACACTGCACCTGATCTCGACAGGCGATTACCCTGTCTATCTGGCGGCTTTTCGTGCCTTCGGCCACTTCCGCAGCGAAAGATGGCTTACGTCGTATGGCATCACGGCGGATGACATGAACGTGCTGTTAGATGGCTTTCGGGTCACGCTGACCGGCGATGGCATGACGCGGGAACAACTCGCCGATGCAGTGGCCCAACATACCGGACGACCCTACCTGCGCGAAAAGCTGCTTGGCGGCTGGGGACCACTGCTCAAGCCGGGTGCATATCAGGGACATCTGGCATTTGGCCCCAGCAGCGGCCAGAACGTGACCTTCGTCAGCCCGCGCCATTGGTTGGGTGGATTCCCGGAACTCGATACTGACGACGCCAGGCTGGAAACGGTGCGCCGCTACCTGTATGCCTACGGCCCTGCCACGCCGGGCGACTTCGGCAGGTGGTGGGGGGCCTCACGAACTGACTCCAGGAAGCTCTTTCGGGCGTTAGGCGACGAGTTGATCCCGGTCTCTATCGACGGCTGGGACGCCTGGGCGTTGCACAAAGACGCCGATGCCCTCCAGGCCACGAAGCCGAGCAAAGCGGTTCGTCTGCTGCCGGGCTTTGATCCCTACACCGTCGGTCTGCGGCGTGAGTGTGAATCTGCGCTGCCAGCCGAGCGGAAAGGGCGCGTTTTCAGTCAGCAGGGTTGGATTTCGCCGGTGGTGCTAGCCGGAGGATCTGTTGTCGGTGTCTGGAAGTACAAGGTCAAGCAGGCACATCTAGCCGTCACGGTGGAACCATTCGACCCGCTGTCGCATGCCATCCGCGACGGGATAGAGCAGGAAGCCGCGCGCCTCGGCGTCTACTTGACCGCCGAGCCAGAGGTGAGGTTCGTGGATTGAAAGAGCCTGTCAAAGGTGAACCTTTTGGCGTTCAGTCAGCGAACCAGCAGCACAACCGCTCATCAAGGCCAGCCAGATGTCACGCCAGATGTAACCGCGGACGCCTTGGATGCCTCATGCTGGGTGAGACACCCTCTTGTACCAGGCACCGACCAATGGGTGAGCCGTACTCATCGAGATAGGCGCCTAACAGGCGTGGTACTTGAGCCGAAATGTGCGCAGTTGTTGCCCTCAAAATAAGACCGGTCATCCCATAGGCGGCGCAGTTCGTCTCTCCACGGTTCACCATAGTCAATGATCTTTATCCGATCCTGTGCTCCCTTTGAGACGTTGTGCTGTGTGACTGCCTGGAGATATCCACATGCCCATGTGAGACGAGAGATGTTTTCATAGTGACTGCCGCTCTCGTATAAATTCTGCCAGAATGTTTTCAGGACACGAACGGATTCAGAAGGAATCTGATAATGCTCACACCTGGGATTCACACACGGCCAGAGTTTTGACGTTGCATATTCCCTCGCCGTCGCCATATGTGTTGAGGCAACGCTACTTGATCCCTGAAGGAGCTCACTCATCGGAACCTCAAAACAGCACGATACCAGTATCGCAAGCAACGGCAGGAGATATGGCTCATAATGCCCCTACTTATGTCGAAGCATCGCAGATCGTTGGCGACGCGATTTGGACGCAACCTCATGCGGGCACCATCCCCGAAGTTGGAGAACAGCAGGAGAATAGTGGTGAAACAAATCATATGCAAGCAATGCAACGCGAACCATTTCCCCGCGACTTGCTGGAGTGGTGATGTACGAACGTGAACTCAAATACGACCATAGGTTTCTGGCGAAGTCACAGTCGCTCGTGAAAGAGAATAACTGTTCACGTAGATGGAGGGATTAGTAGGCATGATCGTTATCCCTGAAGAACGCTTTGTGGAGTCGCCGTATATCGAGTGGGTCGCCCATGGATATACGGTTGCGGATGGTCTCGCAATGCGTCCGGCAGGATATAATTGGCATCTCATCTTCACGCGACACGAGGGTGTCCTGCGAACCTTAGTCGTGGGCGCGTTGGAAGCGGCTAGACCGCTCAGTTATGTGGCTGGGGCAGAGACTCTGTGGATACGATTCAAGGTCGGGACATTTATGCCCCATCTGCCCGCAACAGACACCCTCAATCGGGAGATAACCCTGCCACAAGGCAGTGGGGACAAGTTCTGGTTGGCGAGTAAAGCGTGGGAAATTCCACACTTTGAAAACGCCGAGACCTTCGTGAAACATCTGGTGCGAACAGGCGCGGTGACCTGCGATCCCCTCATAGAAGCGGCGCTCCGTGACGACCTGGCGAGCGCTTCGGCTCGTACCCTACGATACCACTTCCAGCACAGCACTGGGTTACGACAAAGTCACATCCGCCAGATAGAACGCGCTCAACGTGCTGAGGAACTCCTGCACCAGGGGAATTCCATTATAAACACTGCCCACGAACTGGGTTACGCCGATCAATCTCACCTGACCCGCTCACTGAAGCGCTTCCTGGGATATACCCCTTGTGAGATAGTCGCTTCTCCCTTCCAGATAGGATAGTTTGCCGTTTTATTCAAGACGTGAGTACCCCCTCTGCCATACGCTGCAGATGTTGCTGACAACACGTCTCGATCTCAGCAAAAGAAAAGGGGGAAATGCCGGTGTTGTTGGAATCCAAGGTCTGCGCCATCTCTGGCGCAGGCGGGTCTATTGGAAGCATTGGAGGCGCCATCACACGCGGATATGCTCGCGGAGGAGCCAGAGCTATTCTGGTAGGTCGCACCCACTCGAAACGCGACCAGGTGGCGGATGAATGGCTCCGCCCTGCACTTTCGAATGTCAAGGTTGCTGTTCGTCTCGTGCATGGTTGCGCTGGTAGGGAGGGAACATATGCCAGATCTTGTGTCTGAACTCATCATCAGTCTCGACGGCTTTGCCGCGGGTCGGCGTTCACCCGCTTATTATGGCTATTTTGGTCCTGATTTTGCCGACTGGATCAAGACCAACACAGCGATTCCGCATCGGATGCTCATCGGACGTCGAACCTACGAGGCGATGGAGGGATTACCCACCGAAGTGCGGGACGAGGGATGGCACAGGACGGCGACAACGCCGGGCTGGCTGTTCTCGCGCACCCTGGAAAAGACAGGCTGGCCGGGACTCACAATCGTTCGCGATGACCTGGTGGGCTTTGTGCGCGAACTGAAGCGCACTGACGGTCCCGAGTTGCGGACCCTGGGCAGCATGTCGCTGGTCCGGCAACTGCTCGCGGCTGGCCTGGTGGACCGCCTCAAACTCGTCGTCTGCCCCCTGATTCTGCCGCAAACAGGCATTGAGCTGACCTATGAAGGGCTGCCAGACACCGGCTTCGACTTACTCTCAACCACGGTTCTTGATGGGCGCGTCCTCCTTCTAGAGTATCGGCCAACAGGGGCGCCGCCATATAACCCTTAGTGGCGCTGCTCTTCCCACGCATTGCGCAACAAGTTTATCTCATCAATACATGCTGAAGCAGGATTGCGCTGCTCCCCAGAAGGTGACCAGTATTGATGAGAATGCCGCTCGGCTGAAGTGTCGCTGCCCTTCCTGGTGGCGTTCTCTTTCTCGACGAGCTGCCAGAGTTCGGCCAGAACGTGCTGGAGGTGCTGCGCCAGCCGCTCGAAGACCACATCGTGACGATTAGTCGTGCCCAGGGCACCGTCACCTTCCCGTCCAACTTCGTGCTGGTGGCGGCAATGAATCCCTGCGCGTAGAACAACGCAATCCTCAAGCCCTTCCGGCAAATAAGCGATCAAAGGCTACAGTAATCGAGTATATCGTACGCTATGTCAATGCGAGTTGATTATGGCTTGTAACAGAGAGCATCACTGTACGAGTTCCCACGCAGGTGTAAGCGATTGCTTACACTTGTTCATGCGCCGATATGGCTATATGGATTGGCAGCAGAAGAGGGCCGATGTAGGTAAGGACGCATGAACTGAGCATGAGGTAGATCAGCCAACACGGACAGTACCGCCCCGGCTACTTGCGTTGTGCCTAGGTCCGTCGCTTCGGCGAGAGTGACCCTATCGAGCGCCACACGCCATACAAAGAAAGCGCCCGGAGGTTGCGCCTCCGGGCTTGATGCATCAGCGGCACCCTGTTATCGGCTTGTTGCCCGTGCCTCGTTTGC
>DASUWS010000280.1:0-4192 GCA_036378295.1 Ktedonobacterales bacterium | reverse complement strand
AAAAACTAGGGTTTTCCAGGGGGTATTTTTCGCTGACCCTGGCTATACTTGTCTGTGTCGGCAGACGGGACGCTGTCAGGACGTGCGATGAACGCACGTGTGCAAGGATGCAATTGTCTTGCACAGATCAGGTTCGCGGGGGCAGGGCGCCACAGGACGTGGTGGTCTGCCCCCCCTTGTTTTTCCCCTTTGTCCGCGGTCGTCCTATTGCGCTCCGAGTGCCCTCACGCTGGGCGTCCCTGAATTGCATCGCCGCTTTCAGCATGCTAGCATGTGCGTGGGATCATGAACGCCAGTTGCGATGCGCTTCGCGCGTTCCGAGAGGATACTCTGCTATGGCTGAATCACCGCAATACGTGCTCGCGCTCGACCAGGGCACGACAAGCTCCCGTGCCATTCTCTTCGACCATGCCGGCCGTATCGTCGCGGTCCGCAGCCAGGAGTATCCTCAACTGTATCCGCAGCCTGGCTGGGTCGAGCATGATCCTGAAGCGATCTGGACGTCGCAACTCTTCTGCGCCCAGGAGGTGTTACGGCAGGCAGGCACTGACCCTGCCCGCATCGCCGCCATTGGCATCACCAACCAGCGCGAGACGACGATTCTCTGGGAGAAGGCAACCAGGCGCCCCGTGATGAACGCTATCGTCTGGCAGGACCGCCGTACCGCGTCACTCTGCGATACCCTGCGCGCGGAAGGATGGGAGGGGCCCATACGCGCTAAGACCGGGCTGGTCATCGACGCCTACTTCTCCGGCACCAAAGTCGCCTGGATGCTCGACACCCTGCCAGGGCTACGCGAGCGCGCCGAGCGTGGCGAGATTCTCTTTGGCACCGTAGATAGCTGGCTGCTCTGGCGGCTGACTGGCGGCAGGGTCCACGCGACGGACTATTCCAACGCCTCGCGCACACTCCTCTTTAATATCCACACCCTTGCCTGGGACAATGAGATTCTCGCCCGGTTACGTATCCCACGCGGCATGCTGCCTGCTGTCCGTCCCAGCAGCGAAGTCTACGGAATGACCGACGAGCGCATCTTTGGTATTGGGATTCCGCTGGCAGGTGACGCGGGCGACCAGCAAGCGGCGACATTCGGCCAGGCGTGCTTCACGCCCGGCATGGCGAAGAATACCTACGGCACCGGGAGTTTCCTGCTGCTCAATACTGGCGAGAAGCCGGTTCCGTCGGAGAACGGGCTGCTCACGACCATCGGCTGGGGTCTGGGCGGCAAGATCACCTACTGCCTGGAAGGCAGCATCTTCATCACTGGGGCGGCGGTGCAATGGCTGCGCGATGGCCTGGGGCTGATCTCGGGGGCGGCAGAGACTGAGGCACTGGCCGAGTCCATCGCCGATACCGGTGGGGTATATGTCGTTCCGGCGTTTGTGGGCATGGGCGCGCCGCATTGGGACCCCTACGCGCGAGGGGCCATTATCGGTCTGACACGCGGCTCGGGGCGGGCCGAGATCGTGCGCGCCGCGCTGGAGGCAGCCGCCTATCAGACACGCGACGTTGCCCACGCGATGGAGACAGACTCCGGCATCACGCTGCGCGAGCTGCGTGTGGATGGCGGTATGGTGGCCAACAACTGGCTGATGCAATTCCTGGCGGATATCCTCAACGTTCCGGTGCAGCGGCCAGTGGTTGCCGAGACAACGGCGCTTGGCGCGGCGTATCTCGCGGGGCTGGCCGTCGGCTTCTGGAGTAATCTCGACGACATCAGCCGCAACTGGGCGATGGATCGCGAGTTCACGCCCATAATGGCGGCTGAGACGCGCGCCCGGCTGTATCGCGGCTGGCAACGCGCCATCGAGCGCGCCCGCGACTGGGCCCGCGACGACGCGCCAGACGCATCCATCAGCCAGTAGCGCTCAAACGTAGAAGTAAAGAACGGGCATAGGATATCCATATCATGCGCGCTAGGGGCATCTCGATGCGGCGGGAATCGAGGCGACAAGCAGATGTGACATCTCCCCCGCTTAAAAGCGGGAGCTTTCTGGCTACAAGTCATCTCATAAATAGGTGGTAAGCTGCATCCAACAGGAGGATGCAGCAGCCCATGGATCTGACAGACGAGCAGTGGACGGTGGTAGAGCCGCTCATCGGCGAACTGCCACGACGTGCGGATGGCCGGGGACGGCCGTGGCGGAGCAGCCGTGAGGTGCTGAACGGGATCGTGTGGATCTTGCGGACAGGCGCGCAGTGGGCTGACCTGCCCGACCGGTATCCGCCGTACCAGACGTGCCACCGGCGCTTCCAACGCTGGGTACGCGAGGGCACGCTCGAGCGGATCCTCGAAGCACTCGCGCTCGATCTCAAAGCGCGCGGCAAGCTGGACCCTTCCGAGTGTTTTATCGACGGCACCTTCGTGGTGGCGAAAAAAGGGGCGGGTGTGTGGGCAAGACCAAGCGGGGCAAAGGTTCGAAACTCATGGCCAGAGTCAAGCCGTGGCAGACCGTGCTGGTCTTCCTCTCGCCGTCTGTGTCATCTGGGCCGCCTCGGCTGCGCCTCACGAGGTGACCCTCGTCGCTGCCACCCTCGACTCCCGCTTTGTAGACGCGTCGCCCCAGCGACTCATCGGCGACCGGGCTTATGATGCTGATCCGCTTGACGCGGCACTGACTGCACTTGGCGTCGAGTTGATCGCGCCGCATCGGCGCAACCGGAAGAAGCCGAAAACCCAGGATGGGCGTCCCCTGCGCCGCTACAAACGGCGTTGGAAGGTCGAGCGGCTCTTCGCGTGGCTGGGGAATTTCCGCCGGCTGGTCGTCCGCTACGAACTCCATGCGCTCACCTACCTGGGCTTCGTGCACCTCGGCTGTATCCTTATCCTGCTCCGGCAGCGCGGAGCGTGCGATCAATGACTTGTACGGCGGTGCGCCCAACCACAACCCGCGAAATTGGCAACCTGAAGCGCTATTCGCGAGCGGTGGGACGTGCAGGGATTGAGGGATTGCGGTGGCGCACAAAAGGAGCACACATGTCACAAGGGCACTATGCGCGGATTGCGGATCGGTATGACGCATTGGTGACCACCGATGCGGACATCCAGTTCTACGTCGAACTCGCTCACCAAACCACCGGACCCATCTTGGAGCTCATGGTCGGCACCGGACGAGTGACGCTCCCGCTCCTCGCGAGCGGAGCTGAGGTAGTGGCGGTCGATTATTCGCCCGAGATGCTCGCCCGCTTACGGGAGAAAATCACCCAGTCCGGCTTCCAAGCAGCTATCCATCTCATGGATATTCGGCAGCTGGCCCTGGACCAGACCTTCCCACTCATTCTGATCCCGTTTCACGCCTTTCCTGAGATCACGGATCCGGTCGACCAACAGCAGACGTTACGCGCGATCCGTGCGCATCTTGCCCCGGGAGGGCGGTTCATCTGTACCTTACACAATCCGGCGATCCGACGTCGAACGATTGATGGGCAACTGCGGCTCGCACGACGCTATCACGATGAGCAGCGGGACGTCTTGGTGTGGCTGCTGGAACAGGACCGGGGAAATGATGTGGTGGAGGTCAACGAATTCTTCGAGAGGTATGATGGTGACGGACGACTGCAGGAGAGGGTGTGGTCCTCCGTGACGTTTCACCTCCTGGCGAAAGCCGCGTTCGAGGCGCTGATCCAGTCGGTGGGTTTCGAAGTCGTTGACCTGTATGGGGACTACGCCAAAGCGCCCTTCGATGAACAGGCAAGCCCCTTCATGATCTGGGTACTGCGAACCCCGATCGCACCAGAAGCCCGCGATGCTAACTCATGACGTTCTCTCAGGTGGGCCGCGGTGACTTGTCCGGACCCCTCGAGAAGCCGAGGCGACGGTGTCCGTACCCATTTATGAGATGGCTTGTAGTCTGTGTAAGGAAGCGGGCCCGTAAAGTACCATATATCCAGCGAAACATGACCCCTTGTGACCGCCATTATGGCCCATCAATTGCGACAAAGCGGCGAGAAGCGAATGGCTGACTAGCATCTCGCTACTCGGTAGGCTACAATACTCGCTGGCAGTTCCCTAACTACGAAGTGCATAACATCGTTCTGTGATACTGAGCCGGAGCACCATGCGGGCGGCGGGAGTGACGGGGAAACATGGGCTGGAATGACCTGATCGGCATGCGGCTCGACCAGTACGACATTCTGGGTGAGCTTGGACGAGGCGGCTCGTCCAGGGTGTACCATGCCCACGATACGACCG
>DASUWS010000279.1:0-17168 GCA_036378295.1 Ktedonobacterales bacterium | reverse complement strand
ACCAACCGGTGAGTGTCGCTGTTTGTCCCGTCGCTTGAGATAGAAGACATCCCTGATAACAGGCATCTTGCGACAGCGCGATGTGTGTGCACTCAAGTCGGCGACACGCGCGAGGAGGCACAAGACATGACGATCAGATTCGGTGAACCGCAGGTCAATTACTACGTCGAAGATGTTGAGACTGCGGTGCGCTTTTACGTCGAGCATTTTGGGTTCGTCGAGACGTTTCGCACACCCAAACACGGTAAGCCGGATCATGTTGAGGTGAAGCTTGGCCCGCTCAAGCTGGGGCTTGCCTCGAAGGAAGCTGGGAAGTCCGTGCATGGGCTGCCGCTTGGACCAGGAGGATTCCCTCGCGCAGAACTGGTCGTCTGGACAGAGAGCGCGGACGACGTGGACAAGGCCTATGCGGCGCTACTGGAAAAGGGGGTCCCCAGCGTCAAGCCGCCACACGATTTTCTGTCGCTGCGTGCCGCGTGGGTCATGGACCCCGATGGCAATCCGGTCGAAATCGTTTCCCAGCGGGTTGCGCACGAGGAGCCGCATGCCACTGAATAGCCCGCGCTTCGCTGACTGATAGATGACCTCTCCCCCAACCCAGCCCTTCGCGGAAGGCGGGACAAGGGAGAGGTTTACTATGCTCAACTGTCGTCGTCGAGGAGTGCCTGGGTGTGCTTCTTACCATTGTACGAGAGGCGCACTGGTCGCTCGTCCACAATCGTTTCCAGATGGACCGGGCGCGACCAGATCTGGTAGACATATTCGAGTGTCTTCTCGGCATAGGGAATATCGAGCTCCCGGTCGCCCTCGACGTGATGGCGAAGTAGCAGCTCCATGTTGCGGTTGAAGTCGGCATCGTCTACCGTCAGGAACGGATAGCCGAAGTTCGTCATCGTGCCAATGATGCCGTCGCGCACCTTCTCCCAGTTCTTCTCGACGATGACCCACTGGTCGCCCTCTTTGCGATAGAGGTAAAGATCCAGCTCATCCACCAGGTCTTTCGTGAGGTAATTGCGCAGGAGCGAGACATCACTCTCCATTTCACGCACCTCAAAGATTTTGGCCTTGCCCTGACCAGGCAGACGTCCGAGCTTCGCCTGCTCCTCTTCTGTCGGGTTATCCCAGCGGCGCTCGATATCTTCGAGGATGTGATAGCCGACATGGTACGGGTTGATGTGCATGCGATTCGGCGCCAGCACGCCCGCGTGCATCTGGGCAAACGCCGCGTATTCGGCGTCTGTCAGGTCTAGCTCACGCATGATGTGCGCATGCCAGTAGCTGGCCCAGCCCTCATTCAGTATCTTCGTCTGCATCTGCGGCACGAAGTACTGCATCTCCTCGCGCACGATCAGCAGAATATCGCGCTGCCAGGGTTCCAGGCCAGGCGCGTGCTCCGCCAGGAAGAACAGGATGTCTTTCTGTGGCTCCGCCGGGAAGCGGCGCGACTTCGAGCGGAACTGGGCTTCTTCCGTCTCACGCTTGCGATCAGCGCGCCCCTCCAGAGTCCACAGGTCGTCATAGTCGGACGAGCGTACCGCCTGACCACTGCGCTGCCGCTCCTCGCTCTCCTCCTGGCTCAGTTGGCGGATGCGGAAGTTCGGGTCAATGTGTTCTTCGATGGCCAGAACAGCGTCGAGGAACCGCTCCACCTGCAGCGCTCCATGCTCATACTCGTATTTGCGGATGCGATCGGCGTTCACGCTCACTTTGTCGATCATATTGGGCGGCGTGCGCTTGAAGTAGACATTGTTCTTGAACATGTCGGTGTGGCCAAGCACATGCGCCACCACCACCTTATTCTGGAGCAGGTCGTTCTGTTCCATCAGGAAGGCATAGGAAGGGTTGGTGTTGACTACCAGCTCATAAATCTTGCTCAGGCCATAGTCATAGTCGGTCTTCATCCGATAGTAGGCTTTGCCGCGCGACCAGTGGCTAAAACGACCGGGCAGTCCATAGGAGCCGAATTCGTACATGATGGTGGCTGGCACCAGCTCAAAGTTGACCGGGTATGGGTCGAGACTCATACGGCGGGCGATTTCCCATATCTTTTCGATGGCGTCGCCAAGCGAGGCGACATACACATCGTTGGTCATTGCCTCAGGCATCGGTGTGCCGTCCTTTCAGAGCGACCAGCGCCAGAAGAAAACCGGCATGCGCATCAGGGAAGCGCCGTCGCAGGGTCGCGGGTGGCGAAGAAGTGGCGCAGTGCTGGGTAGACCTCCGCCTTGTCGGAGATCGTCACCGCGATGAACTTCTCGTCTTGAATCTTGCTATAGGCCGACATCAGCGTGCTGGGCGAGCGGTAATGTCCTTCGCGTATCTCGCCATATCCAAAGATGTTGCAGATGCTCATCAACTGCTGCACCAATTGGACGCAACGCTCGTTGTCCCACGGCAGATTGTCGCCATCCGAGAAGTGGAAGGGATAGATGTTCCAGTCGGCGGGATTGAAGCGATCGGCAATGATCTGAAGCGCCAGCTCGTAGGCCGAGGATACCTGCGTGCCACCGCTCTCGCCATGGGTAAAGAATTCTTCCTCCGTCACCTCACGCGCCTCGGTATGGTGGCTGATGAAGACGATGTGCACATTGTTATACTTCGTGCGCAGGAAGCGCACCATCCAGAAATAGAAGCTGCGGGCAATGTACTTCTCGAACTCCCCCATGCTGCCCGAAACGTCCATCATGGCCAGCACGACGGCGTTCGATTGATACTTGATCGTCGGCTCCCAGACCTTGAAACGCAGGTCCTCGTTCTTCAGTTTCTTGAGATGGGGATCGCCCTTGGCCGCGTTGCGCTTGATATTCTCCATGATGGTACGGCGCTTGTCGAGATTGGCCAGCGGCCCAATCTTGCGCACGTCGGTGAAGCGAACCGACTCGGTTTCCATCTCGGCCAGCTTCTTCTCTTCGAGGAAGGGCAGGCCCAAATCCTCGAAGATCATCGCCGCCAACTCGTCTACCGTGACATCCGCCTCGTAGTAATCGACGCCCGGCTCCTCACCCGCGTCGCCCCGCTTGCCGCGTCCACGCTGCGGGTCAGCCGCCACCACATCCCCAACCTTGCTCTTGCCGTTACCCTGGCCGCTGTGGGTCTGGCGACCGGGATCATAGCGAAAGCGGTACTCCTCCAATGAGCGAATCGGTACGCGCACGATCTTCTTTCCATCGGAGAGAATAATGGCTTCTTCACTCACGATATCGGCGAGGTTCTTCTTGACCGCCTCCCGAATCTTCTGCTTGTGGCGCTCCTGGTCAATGGCACCTTTGCGGTGCAATGACCAGTCATGCTGCGAGATGCTCGATGTATTGTTCTTCATGCGCATTCCTCCCGCGATGCCTCGCGCACCAGCGGCAAGCCCGGCGGAGTGCAGGGCCAGATCATTGCCCGATGGCCGGAACGGCAACCCGGAAGATACGAGCACGATGCTCGACGCGCGCTACATACTCGATATAACGGCACGCGCCGTGTTCTCCCGGGCTATGGGGTTAGCGGTTCAGCAGCGAGCCGACGTACTTGAGCAGTTCATTGGCGCAGACGGTGCAGTAGCCAAAGTCGGAAATCAACCGGCCAACCACCTCATTCGTCTTCTTGAGTTGCTCGGGATCAGGCGTCCGCGACGACGTGGTGATCTTGACCACATCACGCAGGTCTGCGAACAGCTTCTTCTCGATGGCCTCTTTCAGCCGCTCGTGGCTGTTGTAATCGAACGTCTGTCCGCGCCGCGCCAGCGACGAGATACGAATCAGAATCTCCTCACGGAACGTCTTCTTCGCATTCTCGGTGATGCCAATCTGCTCTTCGATGGAGCGCATCAACTGCTCGTCTGGCTCCATATCCTCATCGGTGATGGGATCGCGCACCTTCGTCCGGTTGCAGTACGCCTCGACGTTGTCCAGGTAGTTGTTGAGTAGAGTACGCGCCGATTCCTCGAAGGAATAGACAAATGCCCGCTGCACTTCCTTCTTGGCCATCTCGTCGTACTCTTTGCGGGCCTCACTGATGAAGTTGAGGTACTGCTCGCGCTGTTCGCGGGTGATGCTGGTATGCTGATCCAGCCCATCGCGCAGCGCGCGCAGCGCGTCGATCGCGTTGATGCAGGTGACGCCTTCTTTCACCAGGGCGCTCGAAAGGCGGTTGATGACATAGCGCGGCGAGATGCCGTCCATACCCTCGCGCTCTGCCTCCTCCTGCAATTCGCGAATATCCTTCTGCTTGAACTCCTCCTGATCCTCGCCATCGTAGAGCTTCAGCTTCTTCATCAGGCTCATACCGACCTTGTTGGAGTTCTCCAGCCGGGTAAGAATCGCGAACATGCTCGCGACACGCAGGGTATGCGGCGCTACGTGTACATTCGTGAGCGCGCTCTGCTTCAGCAGCTTATCGTAGATCTTCACCTCGTCAGAAACGCGCAGGTTATACGGTACCCTGACCAGAATAATGCGGTCCTGTAGTGCTTCAGACTTGCGATTGCCCGCGAACGCCCGATACTCCGTTTCGTTGGTATGAGAGACGACGACTTCGTCCGCATAGATCATCGAGAAGCGGCCAGTCTTGATGTTCTGCTCCTGCGAGAGGGTCAGCAGAACGTACAGGAATTTCTCATCTACCTTGAGCAATTCAACGAATTCCATCATGCCACGGTTGGAAATGTTGAGTTCGCCGTCAAAACGATAGGCGCGTGGATCGCTCTCTGTGCCCACCTCGCCGATAGTTGAGAGATCTATGCCTCCGACCAACTCAGAGATATCCTGGCTCTTGGGGTCAGAAGGTGTGAACGTGCCGATGCCGATACGGTGCTTCTCGCTGAAGGGGATACGTATGACAGGCACTTCTTCGATCTTGTTATCGTACGTGTTCTCCAGCATCCAGCGGCACTTCGGGCACAATTCGCCTTCGATATACAGACCGAATTCCTTCTCGACATCCGCGCGCAGGTCCTCGGGAATCAGGTGCAGCGGCTCCTCGTGCATCGGGCAGTCTCTGATGGCGTAGATGGCCCCTGCCTCGGTGCGGGTGAAGTCTTCCAGACCGCGCTTGAGCAGGCTGACGATAGTGGACTTACCACCGCCAACCGGACCCATCAGCAGCAGGATGCGCTTGCGCACCTCGAGCCGTTGCGCTGCCGACCGGAAGTACTCGACGATCTGCTGCAATGGCTTCTCAATACCAAAAATTTCCTCGTCGAAGAACTTGAACTTTGTCTCGCCGAGCCGGTTGGTCTCGGTTCCGGCAGCCATAATCATTGAATAGATGCGCTCATGGGAGAGCTGCGCCACTGATTGCTGGCGTGTGGCAATTTCAAAGTACTGCGCGAAGGTTCCCTCCCATGACAACGAGCGTTCGCGTTCGCGGTACTCTTCGAGTCGTTTGACCAGGTCCATGCTTACCCCTCGCTTCCGGCCGCATACGCCGTCTGGTACGGCAAACTAGCGGTCAACCGCCTGTGGATGTTTCACCTTGTGTCATGTGCAGCATGGCTGAGGTGCTCCCTACGATATGTCCTTTACCTGGCGCCAGGTATGAGGAGGCTCTCTGCTCATGACAAGAGACTGTTCTTCATACGACCACTGCTGTCGGACACCGGAACCGGTTACAGGCTTCACATCGGTCTGACAGCAACCAATTCATACTTTCCAGAGGTGACAGGCGGTACTGCTGTGATACCACGAAAGACTCTGAGAGAGTCGCATGCGGATAATTCCGTGCGCATCAGGCGTTCGGCAGGCGCGCGCCGCAATAACAATGATATGCGTCGCTCATACGCGGGAAACGCTGATGGCTGCTCCTCAGCGAGCGCAGGATGATCGCGTGCTCCCCATGCTGGGAGTCGTTGCCTGAGCCTGGCACCCATGACCGGTGCATCTTTGCACGTTGGCAGTCTCAGCAAAGATGTCACAGAATGCGGCGCTCGGAATCAGTGAAGAGCACGTGGGCTCGCTGGCGTGGCTATGCCGGGCTATTTAGGCGAGCGGACGTTTCTCCACCCAGAGGCGGAGTCTCCAGTTGATCTACAGAAAAGCCCATCATGGGTGCGCGATCAATAATGTGTCAACGCAGTCAGCGGACTCTCTGAAATCTAGTGTGCCTTACAAGTACCCTGTTCTTTTGGAAAGCCTGGCGCAACCGGCATCACTGCCGAATCGGCCCTTTACCGTGGAAGCGCTCCCACACGAGAGCATCGAGCTAGCCGTCTCCCTCATGGATGGCCACATGCTGCGACGACTTCCACATCTAATACCTTATACTACGTACTATACCTCATCAGGTTCACAAGCGTAGCATAGACCTTGCATCATCGCAAGGCTACATCACCTGACTTTCTCCCTGAAGACGACACAAAATGTCTGTGTCTCTGCCCCATTGCATAAATCGAGCCACGTCTTGATCCACACCTGGACAACTCCAGTATTCATGAGGCGCGAGAAGCCTCTGCACGCGGGTGCATGCGTGCTCTGGGGAGCGCGTGCTATAGTGTCCGCGGATATCCGGCTCACCCAACACAACGGCTGGCGCTTCAAGACGCGCGCATGCCTCCATGGAGGTATCACGTAGGCCTTTGGTACTTATCCACCGGGAGTGGACGCGGACACAGCGACGGCGCGATACCTCTCAACAGCCAGCAGAGTAGGGTGTTGGCCACTCGCGAAAATGGTGTGCAGCGGCGAAAGGGCTGTTCAAAACAGTGTCAAACGGATTGGATCGAGAGCGTCTGCTCTGCCTGATACATGCATTTGCAGGGAAACGGATTCTGGTGGTGGGCGATTTGGTAGCAGACGAATATATCATCGGCGCGCCCATCCGGGTCTCGCGTGAGGCTCCGGTACTGATTCTTGGTCAGCGCGAACATTATACGGTTCCTGGCGGCGCGATGAATCCCGGTGTCAATGCCCGCACACTGGGAGCAGAGGTCTCTATCTGCGGGCTGATTGGCGACGACGCCTCAGGCGCGCGACTGCGCCAGAGGCTTGCCGACTATCACATCACGCTGGACGGCGTATTCAGCGAGGAGGGCCGCCCCACGACCACCAAGACGCGGATCTTCGCTGGCGATAGTCAGCTCGTCCGCCAGCAAATCGTGCGCGTTGACGTCATTGATGATTCTGATCTCAGCGATGACTGCAAGGAGCAGATGCTCTGTTACCTGCGCGCGACCATCCCGACGGTAGACGCGTTAATCCTCTCCGATTATGAAACTGGGGTCATCAGTCCAGAAATCATCAAGACGGCAATCCCTCTGGCGCTGGAGGCAGGCAAGACTATCATTGTGGACGCCCACGGCGACCTTGACCGCTTCCAGGGGGTGACCGCGCTGACACCGAACCAGCCGGAGGCCGAGGCGACCCTGGGCAGACGCATCCATGACCGCGAGGAACTGGAGGCTGCCGGGCGGGAATTACTGGAGCGCACCCACGCGCAGGGGTTGCTGATTACACGGGGTAGCGAGGGGATGAGCCTCTTCGAGCGAGGCCGGCCGGCGCTGCACCTGCCCGCTTTCTACCAGGGCGAGGTTGCCGACCCCACCGGAGCGGGCGATACTGTCGCCGCGACGTTTACGCTGGCGCTGACCGCAGGCGCGACACAGACCGAGGCGGCGATCCTGGCGAATATCGCAGCGGGGCTGGTCATTCAGCGGCTCGGCAACGCTACCAATACCCCCGAGGAATTGATAGCCGCGGTGCGGGAGCAGGTGGAAGTCTGATGGGTACGATCCTTGCACGCGAGCAGCTTGTCGAACGGCTCAGCCCCGGGCGAGCACGCGGCACGCGGGTCGTCTTTACCAATGGGGTCTTCGATCTGTTGCATCTAGGCCACCTGCGTTACCTGCAGGCAGCGCGCGCCCTGGGCGATCTGCTGGTAGTCGGCGTCAACAGCGACGCGTCAACCCGCCAGCTCAAGGGCCCGGCGCGGCCCCTCGTGCCAGAGGATGAACGCGCCGAGATGCTCAGCGGGCTTGCCTGCGTCGATTACGTGACGATCTTTGGCGAGCCGACCGCCGAGGCGACGCTCGCGTTGCTGCGGCCAGCGGTCTACGTCAAAGGCGCGGACTACGCCCAGCACGCCGATCGCCAGCAGGATTCGTTACTTACAGCCGAAGCGCTGCGCCAGGCACTTTCCACTGATCCTGACCTGGGGACAAGGTTGCCCGAGGCGCGGATCGTCGCGGACTACAGCGGCTCGCTCGCGCTGCTGGCTTACCTGCCTGGCCATTCGACCAGCGAACTGATCGAGCGGATCGTCGCGCGTTTTGGGCCTGAGGCAGAGATAGATGCGACGCGAGGAACGCATGTCACGGATGCCAACACCACAGGATGACGACCTGTCTGCCATCTCTCTGCCAGCCGAAGTGCTTTCCGGAGAGCAAGTGGTAGCCGCTGACGCTGGCGCACGCTCCCCGGCCAACGGCACGCGCGGGCGCATCGTCGCGGCGGCAGCGATCATCATGGTTGGCCAGCTCCTCAGCAGCGTCCTCGGCCTCGTGCGCATCGAGACGCTCAATGTGCTGTTCTATGGGGCGGCCAGCGGCGCCTTCGTCATTGCGTTACGCCCCATCCAGCAGGTGAGCGACCTCATCGTCGGCAGCTCGGTCAGCGGGGCGCTCATCCCGACCTTTGTCGACTACAGCGGATCAGGGGAGCGCGAGACGTTGCGCCGTGTCTATAGCACGGTCATCAACCTGGTCGTCATCGCCGTGAGCATCGCCGCGCTCATCATCCTGCTGGCCGCGCCGTCACTCGTCCCGTTCTGGATTGACCCGCAGCTCATCGATCCAGCGAGCGAAGCGCTTGCCATCGAATTGGTACGCATCGTCGCCTTCGCGATGTTCGGATTGGGATTGTACGCCGTGACCTCCGCCCTGCTCTATGCCCTCAAAGAGGTGATCTTTCCGGCATTTGCGACAGGCATCTTTCATGTTGCCATCGTGGTCGGTGGGGTGGTCGGGCTGCTCGTTGCCGCGGCGCAGCTTCATCTGCCCATCAGCGCCATCTTCCAGGCAGGCGGCTCGCCTGCCGTCTCTCAGGCGCATCTGCTTGGCGCGCGCGGGCTGGCCGTGGGCGCGGTGGTGGGCGCGCTAGGGGAGTTTCTGCTGCTGCTGCCTGGTCTGCGCAAGACGTCCGTTGCGTGGCGGCCCGTCCTCGACCTGCGCCACCCAGCGGTACGCCAGATACTGCGCCTCTACGCGCCGATAGCGGGCTTTCTGCTCATCACCATCGCCCAGCAAAATCTCGATCTGTTTCTGATTGGCCGCACGCCCGGCAATCCGCTCGCCAACGCGACCGCGCTCCAGAGCGCGACAACCCTCATCCAGTTTCCGACTGGGCTGGTCGCGGCGGCGCTCACTTTCTCTGTGCTACCCGCTCTGACGGCGTCGGCTAATGCGAGCGACACGACGGAGTTCAAGCGTCTGCTCGCGCTGGGCTTCCGGTTGGGGCTGTTGCTGATGGTTCCGGCGATGGTAGGGCTGATCGTGCTGCGCTACCCGATCGTCCAGTTACTGTTCCAGCATGGCACCTGCCAGATCGCGAACGGCTGCACCGACCGCAACGCCCTGGCACTGCTCAACTATAGCTACCAACTTCCTTTCCTCGCGCTAGACCAACTGCTCATCGCGGCATTCTACGCCCGTAAGAATACACTCATTCCGGCGGTCATCAGTGCCGTCTCGATTCTGTTCTACGTCGCCGTCGCCGTACCACTCGGCCCAACCATTGGTATGCCTGCCATCGCCTTCGCCAATACCGCCCTCAATAGCGCCCACGCGCTCATCCTCTTTGGGCTGCTGACGCTCGCCATCGGCGATCCCGGCATACGCGAGCTGCTGGCGGGCGCGGGACGTCTGGCACTGGCGGCGTTAGCGATGGGGCTGACCTGTTTCGCGCTGGCAACAGCGCTGCCCCGGCTCATCCCGGCCCTCAACGAATCTGGAACCGCTGCCTCAGCTCTGATACTTCTCATAGCGGGCGGCGCTGGCCTGGCGGTCTACTTCACGCTCGCGCGGCTGCTCGGTATCGAAGAACTGCGCCTGCTCGGCGGCGTCATCCGCTCCCGGCTGGGGCGACACTGAGCAGGCAGGCGCACCTAACTGCGGTGAGAGCAGATTGCGTCTCGGATGCCACGCTGCGGTCTGGTGAACAGTCAGTTGTTCTTTCCATAGATCCAGTTGGGTTTGAACGTTGGCCGGAGCCATGTGCCATCGTATTTACCCCAGGCACTCTCAGGGCTGAGGGAGGGCCACGAGAGCTTCACGGCGGTCGGGGCGAACACATCCGAGACACCATAGGCGTCTTCGATGATGTTGGCGTAGTCATCGTACAGCGGCCCCAACACGATGACTTTCACCTCGCGCACGGATGGCCTGCTCGTCCACACAGCCTTCTCAACGGCGAAGCAGAGCGCCTTCACCCGTGCCTGTGCCGTGGCAACATCGGGAGCGGCCGCGATCGTGAGCGTGATCTTTGCCTGTTGCGTGCTGGTGTCGTAGCTCGTCACGATGCGCTGGACCTGCGACCCCATCACTGGCGCGACGATGCTGGCAAGCGGTCCCTCGGCGATGGGCGTTGGGGCGCTTCCTTTCGCCTGGGGAGAGGATGCACATCCTGCCAGGATGGCCGCCCCGGCGCACAGCAGCAGACCGAGGCCGGTCAGAAGACGAGCGGGCGGGCGCTTATTCACCCGCCACGAAGACCGTATAGACCGCATGGAAAGTGGAAGCCAGGGGCGCATTGGAGTCTCCTTCATCGCGACCGTCACGCCCAAGAACACCCTGCGAGGCGCGGCGGCGACATGATACACACGATCATACAAGCGCCCTAGAGACTAATAGCCTGCGAGACGCCTGCGCAAGAGTCTATTTCAAAACCAGCGCAATATCTGATGTACCCGCTGCTTGGCCCTGGCGGGAGTGGTGATGGAGGGCGCAGCCGTCAGACTTTCTCCTGACGGAGTGAGAAGGCGGCCAGCAGCACCATGAGCAGCGCGAAGCCGACGAGAAAGGCGAGATCGCCGCTGATGTCGCTGACGCCGAATCCTTTGAGCATGACATCATGCAGGGCAAAGTTGGCATAGGTCAGCGGCATGACATTGGCAAGCTGATAGAGCACCACCGGCAGCGTCTTGACCGGGAAGAAGAGGCCGCCAAGCAACGCCTGAGGCACGATCACGAGAGGGATAAACTGGACGATCTGCAATTCGTTGCGGGCGAAGGCCGAAATGAAGATGCCCAGGTTTACCCCGCCAATAGTCAGGAGCGCCGTCACCAGGAAGATGACGAACGGGTTGCCCACATAGTGGACTCGTAGCACGAAGATGACGTAGAGCAGGATGATGGCGGACTGCGCCAGCGCAAAGAGCGTGAAGCCGCAGACGTACCCCAGCACCAGCTCCGTACGCGTCAAGGGCGCGACCAGCAGGCGCTCGATGGTGCCCTGAGAGCGTTCGCGCAGGAACGCGACGGAGGTCAGCAGAAAGACGAAGAAGAACGAGAACAACCCAACGAAGAGCGGGGCAAGGGCATCGGTCTGTGTGTATTGCGGCCCGCCATAGAGGTAGGTTGTCGTGAGCGCCGGCGTCACGGTCCCGGCTGCCAGACCTGGAGAAGGCTGGGCGCTGGCCAGCGACGAGACCAGGAAGGTGACAATACTTTTTAGCTGCTCGGCAGCCCCCGGATTCGATCCTTCCAACCGAAGCTGGAGCTGGGGAGCCTGCCCCTGCCGCGCCTGCGTCAGAAAGTCATCTGGAAAGATCAGCGCGCCATCATAGTCGCCATTCTTCAGTCCCGGCTCAACCTGATCACGGTGAATGACTTTGAGCGAGATCGAGTCCGGCGCTTTGATGTTCTGCACCAGACTCGCGCCAAATTGCCCGGCGGGCGGGACGATGGCGAGTGTGACCGAGCTGCTGCTGGAGTTGAGAACGATCTGGAGCAGGGTCATGACGAGCAGCGGCGCGAGGAACAGCAGCGCCAGCGTCCGGTGATCCCGCAAGAACTGACGGATGATGCGGCCAGCGAGGGCCATCACGCGGATGAACGACATCGTCTATGCCTCTTTCTCGGCACTCTCGGCACTTTCGGCGCGCTGGGCAAAGTACAGAAAAGCCTGCTCGAAGTCATCCTGGCCGGACTGCTGGCGCAGCGCCGCGGGCGTATCGGCGGCGAGCAGCCTGCCAAAGCGCAGCAATCCCAGGCGATGACAGCGGGCAGCTTCGTCCAGATAATGCGTGGAGACGATGAGCGTCACGCCGCGCTGGTTGAGTTGAACAAAGTAGTCCCAGAAAGCCAGGCGTAGCTCTGGGTCAATACCTACGGTCGGCTCATCGAGAAAGATCAACTCTGGCTCGTGGATCAGCGCGCACCCAAGTGAGACACGCTGGCGCATGCCGCCGGAAAGCGTGTGGATAAGCGCATCGGCACGGCCAGCCAGGTCTACCAGATCCAGCGTGGCGGAGATACGCTGTTTCAGCCGCTTGCCACGCAGCCCGTAGAGCGTACCGAAAAACGCCAGATTCTCGCGGATGCTCAATTCCTGATAGAGCGCGCTGGATTGCGTCATGTAGCCGATGTGCGGCGCGACACGGCGGTTCGGCATGGGGCGTCCCAGCACGGCGATGGTGCCCGTGGTCGGGCGTCCCAGGCCGAGCAGCAGGCGAATCAGCGTGGTTTTGCCGGAGCCATTCGGGCCAATGAGGCCGAATGTCTCGCCCCGCGCGACAGAGAGCGTCACATGATCGAGCGCGACAACCTGGCCGAAGCGCTTGACCACACCACTGACGACGATGGGTTCAGATGATGGCATAATCCCCTCCCAAACAACGTGAGCCGAGACACCTCAAACAGTCGAAATTGCGTGCAAGGGCAACCTGAGCGGCTAGTGTGAGTGGCTGCCCGCCGGGGGCAAGGTGTCATGGCGGCGGGCGCCCTCCAGAAACGTCTGGACCAGGCCATCAACGTATGCGTCGTCGCTCTCTACAGGAATCGGCCAGACTCCCGGCGCGAGACGATTGGTGATAGCGCGAAAAACGAGCGGACTGAAGAACTGCATCACCGCCGAAAGCGGCGAGAGTGGACGCAGCACCCCCGCCTCGGCCTGTCGCTGAAAGTATGCGGCCAGCGGAAGGAGCAGCGATGGAACTACACGCCGCAACGCCAGCGGCGGCACTTCTGGGTGGCTCTGGAAGGAGGAGAAGCCTATCATGGCGAGCTTGACCAGGCGCTCATCGTCACGCATCAGGCGAAGGTAGGTATGGGCTGCCTGGCGCAGAAAGACCTCGGGAGGCTCATCTTGATTCGCTATCATCAGATCACGCATCGTGTCAAAGACACTCACACGCTCCAGGCACGCCTGGAAGAGGTCCTCTTTGCTGCCAAAGTAGTGGTAGATGATCCCTGGGCTTTTCATGCCTGCCGCTTCGGCGATGATCTTGTTGGTCGTGCCGTCGTAGCCATGCGTGGCGAAACAATCGAGGGCGGCTTCGACGATCGCGACTTTGCGGCTTTCGTGGTTGGTAGCGGGTCGCGCCATGTATCACCTCACGGGCCAAGCGGCGCATCAATCAGTTAATTAACTGTCCAGTCAATCAAAGAATAGCGGGATGCGGTCAGCCTGTCAAGAGCCGTTGGCACGAACCTGGTGAAATCTCATTCGTAGTTAAGAGGTAGACGCGTTCATCGCAGCAGATGAGAACGAAATCCCGCGGCTGAGCTGGCAGATCTGCGTGTGGTGCGTTATAATAAACCTGTAGACAAATTTCTCCAATCTACACAATTGATGACCCAGACTCTGGACATCAGTTGATGAACGCGATATAATTGTGTAGGTACGAGGCATGGATATACATAATTCCGACGAGCCGTGGTACATTACCTATCACTTCGTGTGGGGACCAATGCGCTCGAAAGCCTGCCTCGTCGGCGACGTTGCGAGTCGCCTGCAGGCGTTGGTTGAGAAGGCAGAAGGGCTGTCTTTCGAGCCACGCGCGCTGATTATCATGCCAGATCGTGTGTATCTGGCCGCATCGGCGCCGCCAACACTTGCGCCCCATCGCATCGTCTGTCAGGTCAAGGCGCTGACGTCTCGGGCGCTCCGCGAGGAGTTTCCCGAGTTGACACGCATTCCAACCTTGTGGACGAGGGCTTATCTCGTCCTGGCGGGGGACGAGTTGACCGCCGAGGAGGTTATCCGGCGCTACGAGGCAACCCTTAGCCCGCGGAGGCCGCGAGGTCGTCCGCGCAAGGCGCAACCGCTTCCCAACGGAGGCGACGACGGCCACCCGTCCGACCAGTAGTTGGCGGCGTGACCGTTTGGAGTACCGCACTCCACCAAAGAATTACATCAAACATTAAGGATACGTAGAACATGCAAAAGTGCGAACGCTGCCAGGTGAATGACGCTCGCGTCCGCCTGGATTCAATTGCCAACGGTCGACGCGAACAGCACTACTTCTGCCAGCAGTGCGCCGAAGAAATGCTCGGTGGCAACCTATCGGATGTCCCTGGCGACGGCGCGCAGGGAGATCTGTTCGGGTCATTCTTCAACCGCATGATGGGGCAGGGCGGCGGACAGTCGCCGTTTGGCTTCCAGTCGCAGGGGCCACAAGGCAGCGCGGCCCAGGCACAGCGCCGGTCAGAGAAGGCTGACAAACACAGCAAGACACCGACGCTCGACCAGTTTGGCCGCGACCTGACCGCTGAAGCGCGCGAGGGCAAGCTCGATCCCGCCGCTGGGCGTGATCGTGAGATTCGCCGCCTGCTGACCGTGCTGGGGCGCCGCCAGAAGAACAACCCGGTGCTGATCGGTGAGCCGGGCGTTGGCAAGACCGCCATCGTCGAGGGCATCGCCCGCCGGATCGTTGAGGGCAACGTGCCCGCTACCCTGCGCAATGCGCGTATCGTCGCGCTGAGCATGGGCGGCGTGGTCGCTGGCGCGATGTTCCGTGGCCAGTTCGAGGAGCGCATCAAGCAGGTCCTCGAAGAGGTGCGGCAGGAGCCAGACATCATTCTGTTCATTGACGAGCTGCACACCGTTGTCGGTGCGGGCAACGCCGAGGGCGCGGTTGGCGCGGCTGATCTTTTGAAGCCTGCGCTGGCACGTGGTGAGTTGCGCGCGATTGGCGCGACCACTCTCGACGAGTATCGCAAGCACATCGAGAAAGATGCGGCGCTGGAGCGGCGCTTCCAGCCAGTGCTGGTGAATGAGCCATCTCCTGAGGAAGCCATGGCCATGCTGCTGAAGGTGCGCGAGAATTACGAGAAGCACCACGGTGTGCGCATCTCGGATGAGGCTATCGAGGCAGCTGTGAAGCTCTCCGACCGCTACATCAATGATCGCTTCCTGCCAGACAAGGCCATCGACGTGATGGACGAGGCGGCTTCGTCGCTGCGGCTGGAAGCCATCGAGAAGGGTCTGATGGGCCCTGAGATGATCACCGTGCTGGAGCGCGAGCTTGCCAGCATCGCCTCACAGAAAGAGGCGGCGGCGCTGTCCGAGGATTACGAGAAGGCTGCGAAGCTGCGCCAGCAGGAGCTGAAGGTGCAGAAGCAGCTTGATGAGGCCCAGGGTAAGGCTGGCGACATCCCAACGATGATCGTCTCGCCTGCTGACATCGCGAAGGTTGTCGAAGGCTGGACAGGCGTCCCCGTCAGCCAGATGGTGGAGACGGAGCGCGAGAACCTGCGCCATCTGGAACGCGATCTGAGCGAGCGCGTCATCGGCCAGAAAGAGGCCATCGGCGCGGTATCGCGGGCCATCCGCCGCTCGCGTGCGGGCCTGAAGGATCCGCAGCGGCCTATTGGGTCGTTCTTGTTCATGGGTCCGACCGGCGTCGGTAAGACGGAGCTGGCCAGGGCACTCGCCGCGACGATGTTTGGCAGCGAAGAGAACATGATCCGGCTCGATATGTCGGAGTATATGGAATCGCACACCGTCTCGCGTCTGTTCGGTAGCCCTCCGGGTTACGTCGGACATGACGAGGGCGGTCAGCTGACCGAGCAGGTACGGCGTCGCCCGTACAGCGTGGTCCTGTTCGATGAGATCGAGAAGGCGCATCCTGAGGTCTTCAACGCACTGTTGCAGATCATGGATGATGGCCGGCTGACGGATGGTCAGGGGCGCACGGTAGACTTCAAGAACACCGTCGTCATCATGACCAGCAACGTGGCCACACCCGATATCAAGCGGAACAGCATCGGCTTCGCTCTGCCGAAGTGGGGTGAGGCGATCACTGCCGAGGACAGCGAAGAGGCCCAGCGGCGGGCGCGTGCGATCGAAGGGCTGCGCCGGGCATTCCGGCCAGAGTTCCTAAACCGCATTGACCAGATCGTGGTCTTCGAGTCGCTGACCCGCGATGAGCTGCGGCAGATCGTTGACCTGCTGATGGCGAAGGTCAATGAGCGCCTGACCGAGCAGGGCATCGCGCTGGCGTATGGTGACGACCTGCGCGACTTCCTGATGGTCGAGGGCTATGATCCAGAGTTTGGCGCGCGGCCACTGCGCCGGGCGATCCAGACGCACGTGGATGACACGCTGGCTGACGCTATCCTCGCCGGGACGGTGCAGCCGGGTCAGACGGCCCACCTGTCGGTTGTCGATGGCGCCGTGCAGGTGCGCGCCGAGGGCGAGCCACGCGTGGTAGTTCCCTCCACGCCGTCGCCCATCCAGGCCGCGTAATCTCATCTGGCACCATCTCTGAAAGAGAAACATGCCCCTCTATCCCAACGTGGATGGAGGGGCATTTTCTTATGCTGCGCAAGGCAGCCCATCAGGACCTGCCATAAGCATTCACGCTGTGATACGGCTGAGAGAAATGGAGCCGGGTTGCGTGATAGCGCCGTGATGAAGCGCCTGTATTCTGTACAGCGTAAGGGGTAACAACGAGCCAGACCTCCCGGAGGAGCAAGGCTCGCAGCAACAATAGTTTCTCACTCGTCATAGTTCGAGAAAGAGGTAGTCAAGATGACTCGGTCGATTCGCTGGCGCATCATCGTGTTACAGGTGGTCGCGCTCCTGGTCCTCGCCTTTGGTTCGGGCGCTGCCTTCTTCGCCAACAGCTTCACCACCACCCAGATTCACAACGAGCTCGCTCCCCAGCAGATCCGCTTCCCCGCCAACGCCGCCGCCGGGCTGCCGGCCAACCTGCAGCAGTACGCGGGCCAGCAGGTGCTTACCGGCGAC
>DASUWS010000278.1:0-3103 GCA_036378295.1 Ktedonobacterales bacterium | reverse complement strand
ACACCCGTCGTGGCAGGGAACGATTCATTGTTCCAGGCCGCATGGCGGCAGGCATTGATTGCGGCGGCCCTGGCAGTGGGCGCGTCGCTGCTTGCTCGCTTCATTCTCCAGATCATGACGCCCGCCGAGGTGTACGCGGAGGCGCTGATACGCTTTGTCCCGCTCTCTGTCTTTTCGTGGCTTGTCAGCACACTTGGCCCTGGCGCGAAACATCTCTTCTTCGGCATCACGCTCATTGGCGCCGGGATCATCGCGGCGGCGGTTGGACTGCTGTATTGCGCGCTCCGTGCCGTCGTGCTCCGCCAGGCGGGAAAAGAAGGAAACGAGAGTGAGGGGGGCAGGCTCGCCAACGCGATACCCACCTATGCCGAGATACCGCTGATCGTCGCGCTGCTCTGGCTGGTGACGGCGGGCATTTTCGCGCCGCTCGTGGGCGGGGGATTCTTCGGCGCGGGATTCACCGAGGGGATCACCGGAACGCTCCTCACACAACTGCTGCCCGATATCGTCTTCGCAGTGGCATTCGTCTGGCTGCTGCGCGCGACACTGCTCATTCAGCCACAGGCGGGCGAGACAGCAGCCGAGGCTACGCGGCTCACACGGCGACGGCTGCTCAACCGAGGGCTAACGACGGTTGTGGTGGCGACGGGCGCGGCGCTGGCATGGCAGTTCATCACGTCCAGTCTGGGCTTCAGCATGATCCGCCGCCCGCCGCTCAAGGTTGGCAATTCCCCCCAGCGCATCGCTCCTCCACCTCAGCCAACCTACGGGCCATGGACGCCACTCAACGGTCAGACGCCGGAGATAACATCGGCGGCGGATTTCTACTACGTGTCGAAGAACCTCGTTGGCGACCCAAAGGTTGACGGCAAGACCTGGAAGCTGACCATCACAGGGAGCGTCCGCACCCCTCTCACGCTGACGTACGATGAGCTGCGCGCGCTGCCAGCCGTCGAGCGCTACCACACGCTGGAATGCATTAGCAATGAGGTGGGTGGCAACCTGATGAGTAATGCGCTCTTCCGGGGCGTCCATCTGGCCGATGTGCTCAACACCGCGGGGATACAGCCAGGCGCGAATGAGCTCGTCTTCCGCGCCGCCGACGACTATAGCGACCGGCTGCATCTGAGCCAGGCGATGGACCCAAACTCGCTGATCGTCTACGACATCAACGGCGCGCCACTCCCCCAGGCGCACGGCTACCCAGCGCGGTTGCTGATACCCGGCCTCTACGGCATGAAGAACGGTAAGTGGCTCACCTCGCTCGAAGTCAATTCGGGCGACTACCTGGGCTATTGGGAGCAGCGCGGCTGGACGAAAGAGGCGAAGGTCAAGATGACCTCGCGCATCGATCTGCCATCAGACGGCGCGGTGCTGGCGACTAAGCCGACCTGGATTGCTGGGGTCGCTTACGCGGCTGACCGTGGCATAAGCCGGGTAGAGGTCAGCACGGACTCCGGGGCAACCTGGCACGCGGCTACGCTCCGACGGCCGCTTGGCGCGCTCACGTGGGTGCTCTGGCAGTATCAGTGGCAGCCTACCTCCGGCTCGCACGTTCTGGCGGTGCGGGCCATTGACCTCAACGGCAACGTGCAGGCCTCCACTGGAGCCCCACCACTCCCCGATGGCGCCTCCGGCTACCATGCCATCCAGGTGCTTGCGGGATAGGGGTAGAGAGACACTATCAGCCGCCACCTGGCCCCCGCAGGCGCGCTGAGAATTATCGAGGGAGACACTTGGGCTGCCCATCCGCGCGTCCGGCTCCCAAACACCGCCTCATGCTCATCTCCTCTGTTTTCCTTTTAGACGGACATATGGTGGACAAATTGCCCAGCTTGTGATATTATTTGAGCACTTGCTGCTCATATTGTGCGACACATCGTAAATATTCCTGGTATCTATTTGCCATCATCGCAAGAGATACGTCTTGGCGGCCGCGCAATGAGGGCAGCTTGCTTTTTTTGGCCTCGTCCAAGGCGGACTTCTAGAAGGAGCGCATTACCAGTGCCCACAACGACACTCACATCCTCCAGACGATCCCTCCGTATGCTACTTCCCCTGCTCAGTCTGCTCGGTATTCTCGCCGTGGTGATCATGGCTTGTGGGTCCAGTGCCAACACGGGCACAAGCGTCGGGTCGAGCGGCGACAATCAGAACAACTCCAACAGCTCGAACACCAGCAAGCACTTCAAGGTCGGTGATCAGGTGAAGGTCGGGGATACCTTCATCGTCACCATCAACTCGTTCAAAACATCCCCTGGAGATGAGTTCGACAAGCCCAAGTCCGGAAATGTGTTTGTTGTCGTTGATCTCTCCATCAAGAATGTCAGCAAAGACGAACAGAATATATCCTCGCTGCTTCAGTTCACGTTGAAGGACTCGACCGGCCAGAAGTACACAGAAACCATTCTCTCCAATGCGACACCACCTGACGGGAAATTAGCAGCGGGAGATGTCATCAAAGGGCAAATTGCCTATGAGGTGCCCAAGGCGCAGCATGATTTCACCTTCGCCTTCGAGGCGGACATTATCAGCAGCGGTCAGGTGATCTGGGATTTGCACATCTAGCTCCGCAGTCATCCGCTGTTCAAAGTGTGCGACAGCCACCGGCCAGGATCGGTCGGTGGCTGTTTTTGTAGCGCGCTGGCGGGTCCATCCGCACCCACAGCCTACGGACTTTGCTCCGGTAGGAGGCGTGCCCGCGGGTCCGTGAGGTAACGCTCGAAGGTGCGCGCGAGTGTTACCAGCGGATCGAGGCGACCGAGATGAGCGTATCGGCGCACGTACGAGACAGCGAGTTGATCCTCAAGACTGTTCTCGCCGGTAATAGGACCTGGCTCAACGCCTATTTGGGCATATGTGAGCGAGAACGCCTCTAGATCGCTGTCTGTCAGCGTCTCCAACTCGCCCTCGCTCATGAATTTTTGGTAAAGATCACGCTTCTGGTATCCCATGCCTTCCCGTGCCGAGTTAGGAGTCTTCGCCAAATACGCAAGCCAGCCACCGATGATTTTGGACTGCAGCTGGTTTCGGCTACGCACAGGAAAGTGCGCAAGGGCAAAACCTTCCAACTCCATAGCGGGAAGCACCCCGGTCAGGATAT
>DASUWS010000277.1:0-4598 GCA_036378295.1 Ktedonobacterales bacterium | reverse complement strand
CCTGGCCAAAATGCGCTGCCAGATCGACCATCGCGCGCAGGCCGTAATCGCCTTTCATCGTCAATCGTATCATGGAAATTCCTCATATCGTCGAAACGGATGCTGTGCGTGCCGGGATGGATTCGGGATGCCTGCGGAAACGAGCCAGATCGCATGCTGATCGGGTGGATATCCATTTCTCAGGATAACCCTACCCCGAAAGATGTGTCAAACTGCGAGCTATTACCCAGCGAGAATGCGGCGAGCAAACGAGCAGCCGCTCATGCTGTGCCCCCTTGTCTCCCGCAGCTTGCGGCTAGCCAGCGTGTGCTCTCCTCCGCGTGAGAGATGGTGCCAGAGAAGCGTCTGTTTCGGTGATACGACGCACGACTACCGGCGAATGCTGGCGAGGTACTGCTCCACGTTGGCGCGCATCTCGCCCAGGCTGTCGCCGCCAAACTTCTCGATCCAAGCTTCGGCCAGTGTCAGCGCCAGCATCGCCTCGCCGACGACGCCTGCGGCGGGCACGACACAGACGTCACTCCGTTCGTAGCGTGTCACGGCGACCTCTTCACCCGTACGCACATCCACCGAAGGCAGCGGATGCGCCAGCGTCGGTATTGGCTTGACGGCTACCCGCGCCACGACTGGCTCGCCGTTGCTAATGCCGCCCTCGATGCCGCCCGCGTGATTCGTGAGATGCCGCCAGCCCGTCGCGGGATCGTAGCGCGCGACATCGTGCACCTGCGAGCCGGGCAGCGAGGCCGAGGCGAATCCCGTGCCGATCTCCACGCCCTTTGCCGAGGGAATGCTCATCAACGCCTGGGCAACGCGCCCGCTCAGGCGACGATCCCACTGGCTATAGCTGCCCAGACCAACCGGCACTCCCGTGGCGATGACCTCGAAGACGCCGCCGCAGGTATCGCCCTGGCGCTTGCCTTCCAGGATACGCTCGATCATCCGCTGGGTTAGCGCGGCATCAGCACAACGCATCGGTGACGCCTCCACCTGTTCCCAGAAGGATGCCTCCGCCTGTCCAGTATCAGGTGTGCTCTCAGGTGGATAACCCACCCCGCCAACCGAGAGCACGTGACTGTGAATGGCGACACCAAACGCCGCCAGCAGGAGACGGCAGACGCCGCCCGCCGCCACGCGCGCCGCGGTCTCGCGCGAGCTTGCCCGCTCGATCACCTCGCGCACATCGTCGCGCCCGTATTTGAGCGCGCCGGTCAGGTCCGCATGCCCCGGGCGTACCCGCGTAACCGGCTCTGCCGGCTCGCTGATGGAGTCGGCGCTCATCGCCTGCTGCCAGTTGGCCCAGTCGCGGTTCTCGATGCGCAGCGTTATCGGTGAGCCGAGCGTATGCCCATGGCGCACACCCGAGAGCACCTCGACGCGATCCCGCTCGATCTTCATGCGCCCGCCGCGTCCGTAGCCTCCCTGGCGGCGTCGCAGATCGTCGTCGAGACGCGCGCGGTCGAAGGGCAGACCAGCGGGTATGCCATCGAGAATCACCATCAAGCTGGGGCCGTGCGATTCGCCAGCAGTCAGAAAGCGCAGCATGGGACGTTGATCCTTCCGCGAAAGGGAGGGAACTCTGGAACGTTTGCATAGATGGTAGCAGTGCGAGCGCCCGTTGACAATGCAGCCATGCGCGATGTATACTTCGGCTTGCGCTACCTTACTAGTGGCGCGACATGCCCCCGTGGCGGAATGGTATACGCGGCAGGTTGAGGGCCTGTGCCCGAAAGGGCGTGGTGGTTCGAGTCCACTCGGGGGCACCAGCAGAGCGAAGACGTGCGGAGCAGTAACGCTTGCGCACGTCGTTTCTTTGCATCACGAGTGCCATACGAAGGCAACCGCGATCGTCACGGGCGGCTAGCTCAGCGGCAGAGCATCTGGTTTACACCCAGAGGGTCACAGGTTCAAATCCTGTGCCGCCCACCACAGCCAAGCAACCGAAGTGAAATCATTGTGACGCAGTGTGACAGGTGCAGGCAGGCAACTGCCTGCGTTTTTTGTTCTTTGTTGATTCGGT
Organism: Ktedonobacterales bacterium; assembly: GCA_036378295.1. GTDB lineage: Bacteria > Chloroflexota > Ktedonobacteria > Ktedonobacterales > JADMIN01 > DAHUXT01. Next base: position 2,581 of record DASUWS010000277.1, on the reverse strand, counting down.
CTGAATCGGGTTTGCGCCCTTGCCCCAATCGCGGCTACCGGGTGCCCTGTAGCTTGCGCCAGCCGCCACCACGGTTGTTGGCAATCACAGCCCGAAAGAGGTTTACCAGCGCGCGCTCGTTGATGGTGTCACCCTGGCGGATCTGAATGGCCCGTGCAGTGAGATTGCCCTGCCCCTGGTTGATGATACCCTCCGGATCGGGCGCGATCGGGTCATAGATGAAGACGTTGACATGGCTCCTGGCCCCAAGCAGCGCGCAGATGTTGCCATCCAGGGTAAAGTATGGCCGGTTGGTGCGCTTGATGGTCTCGATGACGGCGGGGTCAGCCGCATGTACCAACTCCCGCACGCGGCGGCAAATATCCTGCTGCCAGTCCGGAAGGGTAGCGATGTACTCGTCAACGCGGGGATCGGTGTGATACGTGCTCATAGGGGTGCATACATCACCTCTGCCGGTGATACAGACCTCTCCGAGCGCATGTCGGGCAACTGGCGGCTATGGGCTCCGCACTGAACGCAAACTCCAGGCCGCTATGCCATGCTACACTGTTCCCAGGGTCGCGGGCGTCGCCCGCAGGGCAATCACGTTACCAGGTCTGCCACGCTCGTAGCGAAGAGGACAAACCGATGTCGGACAAGAAGCCAGTCACGACCATTGACGAGTACATCCAGATGTTCCCGGCGGCTACCCAGACCATCCTGGAGCAGGTGCGGCAGGCGATACGAACAGCGGCGCCCGAGGCCATCGAGACCATCAGCTATGGCATTCCGACCTTCGACCTCCAGGGCAAACACCTGGTGTTCTTCGCCGGCTGGAAGCATCATATCTCTGTGTATCCGCTCCCAGCGGGAGACGGCGCCTTCCAGGCAAAGATCGCGCCCTATAAGCGGGTCAAGAGCACCATCCAACTCCCCCTCAACAAGCCGATTCCGTATGACCTGGTGACCGAGCTCGTGACCCTTCTCAGGCGCGAGAAGCCAGCAACAGACGACTCCGACGGACCGCTTGCAGCCATGCAGTAGGTGCAGTAGCGGCTTATCGCCGCGCCGCTACCGACCTCTTCCGGACCGCTATCGCGATCGAATCGCCAATGCCGTGCAGGACGATGTCCGCGCTAAAGTGGGCCAGTACCGCCGCTTCGAGGCCATACCGCCAGAAGAGATAGCCAGCGGCGACCCCCACGACACCATTGAGCAGGATGGCACGCCCAATCAGCAGCGGGGTGAGCTTGACCAGCGCAGCCGTGGCCGGTAGATGCCCGAGGCCAAAGATCACCGCCGCGAGGATGGTGGCGAGCCACAAGGCTCCGGGTGTCGGTTGGCCACTGGGAAGGTGCCAGACGAAACCAAGCAGCCACGCCACCAACGAGAGCAGAAACAGGCGGAGCAGAATCTCTTCGTCGATGCCGCCGTAGACCGAGGCCAGGAGGCGCTTCCACAGGGCGGGGATAGGGACCGTCTCACGCATGGTCTGGGGCAGCCTTGGCCAGAACACCGTGATCTCCAGCAGCAGCATGGCAGACGCTGAGGCGATTCCGAGGATGAGAGCGGGCGCAACCATCGCCAGTGCCTGAGCCGTCACGTCCTTTCCAGCGAGCAGTCCCGCGAGCAACGGGACGCCCGGGCCAATCCGAGGCGCGAGGATCAATCCCAGACCGGTTGCCACACCGAGCAGCACAACACTCTGCGCGCTCTGGAGCAGCACGATGACCCATCGTGGCTGGTGCATCCGCTCCTTCGCCCTGGTGAGCGCATCGTGGGTGAGCTCCAGAGTATAGGGGGTAACACAGGCGATCCCGATGACCGCCGCGCTGAACAAGATGATGAATTCAGGCCAGAAGAACTCTGCCATAGTGCTGCCTCATTCCACAGAGAACCCAGCATGATATACCCATCAACCGGCGCGCGTCGCCACGCCACTGCAGATGGTCCATGCGTCTATGATATATCCCAATGGAAGGCCGCCAGATTGTTGTCGAGTTGTTTGACGTGCCGATAGGGAGCCATGGGCGACGTTGGAAGATGACTGTCAGCCCTGCTCCTTCGGTCCCGGATCGGCCAGTGGCGGCTGCTTCGCAGCGAGCAGTTTTCGGGGGACTTTTCTTCCCGGCGAATAGTGTTTCCGTCATGGCTTCCGTGGAGAGGTTGTCACCTGGCGAGGGGAGAAGCTGTGATCAGTGGTATTCACAGGAAGGCAATGGGATTGGTCGGGCCACCGACAGCATTGGCGACGTAGAGGGGCGGGGCGCTCAGGAAGAACTCCCACCGCTGCTCTGCGGCACAGGCTTCGGCCAGTTCTTCCAACCACCATAGCTCACCAATCGTCAGCCCAAGATCACGGATCAGCCGCGTGTGGAGCGGCCAGCCTACCTCGTACGGCTCCTCGAACGGCACGACCTCGACGGCGATGTTGTCCGCCGCGACGGCCGCGATTTCGTGGTCATAGAGCCAGTCTACGGTTCTGTTCGAGAGACCCGGCGATCCATCTTTCCAGAACGTTGTCTTGTCAGACAGAGAATAGAACCAGGGCAGGTTACCAGTACGGATGAGCAGGATGTCACCCGATCGTACGTCTACTCGC
>DASUWS010000276.1:0-3268 GCA_036378295.1 Ktedonobacterales bacterium | reverse complement strand
TGCACCCTGCCCGCCGCTCCACACCACACCGGCAATCCTTCGGTGTTCCACCACCCAACACAGCTTTCCGCACCACTGGCCCATTGGTCGCCCTCGAAGCGAATGCGAAGGCTGACCACGCCAGCGGCCTGTAGCAGCCCGTCACATCGCGTTCTCCTCTCGCCACCCGAGAGCTAGAACAAATGTGCGCCACTACATCCAACAGGGACTATACCTGCGTCCCAGCCAACTGGCCACTTTATCACGCCAGCCTGGTACCATTAGGCTACGCTGCTTGCTACCGAACATGCGCGAGTCGCAGCGAGGCAGGCATGGGAACGGCACGGAGCGCGATGTGAATACTTCTGGATACGTTGCTAAGACATAGAGAAGCTTGCCGGGTGATATGGATCCCGGCAGGCTCATTGCTCTCTATTCGGGGTATTCAGCGACCGGTCAAAGGCCGCGTGGCTCAATTGGGATACTGCGTCCAATGTCCGTTTTGATAGTGGTAGAGGGCGGAGCTATTACCGCCTGCGCCGATAGCCCACCCTTCGTCATCGGCGACCGGCGTGAAGGTGTATGTCACGATAGCTGATAGCACCTGCAGCACCTCCCAGGAGCCGTTGCGATAGCGGGCAATGGGACCGGTGCCCGCATCGTTGCCTGTCGGCAGCCACGCCTCGCCGGATGGCGAGATGACCACCGGGTCAAGCGACAGGGACTGCTGATTGAGGCTCGCGGGAATCGCCGCTTTTGTCCACTGCGAACCGTCGAAATGGTAAAGAACATTGCCACTCGCATCTTTGCCAGTCAGCCAGCCATCCTGCGACGAGTGCATGGTGATGTGCTGCCCCTTGACACCCGGCAGTGTATACGCGACCTGGAACGAGTTGCCCGTAGAGCGCAGGATCTCCGTGGTGCCGCTGGCATCCCGGTACATCAGCCAGCACTCGCCCGACGCGGTGACGGAGAAATCGAGCTTCGTCGAATCGCGCAGCCCCTGCAGATCTTGAGGCAGTGTCACGATAGACCACGACCCATTGTGATAACGCAGCATGCCGAAGCTGCCACTCTGCTTATCAGGCGTCTGGATGAAGCCCTCAGCCCAGCCCTCGGTCGACGAGGCCATATCTACCTTCGACACAGCGCCAACGCCGGGTAATGGAACCGCCACCCACTGATTATTGCTGTAGTGCAGCGTGGCACCCACGCCAGTGATCCAGCTATCGGTTGCCGAGGTCATCGAGAGGCTGTTGCCGCTCAACAGCAACATAACTTGGTTCGGGATGACGCCGGGCCAGATGGACCACTGGCCGTCGTGATAATGCAGGAGGAGAGTCGTCTTCCTGTCGGCTGTCATGCCGACTGCCCAGCCGTCGTTCGGTGACGCCATTGCGATGCCCAGGAGGTTCGCTCCGGCTGGCAAGTGGAGCGGTGTGGGAGGCTGTTGGGTGGTGGTGGCGGTCGCGGTAGACGGTCCGCCGTGTGCGGGACTGTTCGAGGCGCGCGAGAGCATGGCAAAGAGCCCAGCCGCCAGCCCGATCAGCAGCACCGCGGCGGCTACCGCGGCAATGCCAGTGAACCGGGAAGGGCCACGACGCGGGTGATGAGAGAACTCGCTGGTAGGCAGGTCCGTTGGCGGATAGGCTGTGGCCAGCCGGGTAGCGTTGTCCTGCGTATCGAAGTCGTTCACGATATGCTCCATCGTAAGAAATGGTGAAGCGCCCCGCGACGGCTCGCCATAGTGGCGTCGTAGCGCATCCCTCACGATCGTGTGGGCGGCGTATTCTCGCACGCACCAATCACAACCGCGCAGATGCTCGCGAGCGCGGGCTGCTTCTTCATCGCTGAGGTCATATGAATCAAGCATCGGGAGGAGTGGCGCGATAGTCGCGCAGTCCGGGCCCGGCAGAACTGGTAGCGGCTCGTTCCTGGTCATCGCGGGTTCTCCCCCTGAGTGCGGTTTTGGTCGAAATATGAATCGCGCAGCCGTTGTCTGGCGCGTGTCAGCCGTTTCTTCGCCGCTACGAGCGAGATGCCCTGTATCTCGGCAATCTCGGCGGAGCTCAGCCCCCACACGTCATGCAGCAGCACGCAGGCGGCATCTTCAATCGAGAGTTTATTGAGAGCGTCGCGCAGTACCTCGCGCTCGACGATCTGATCATCGAAAGGGTGCGGCTCGCTGTTCCAGGAAAGCAGCTCCGTCTCCTTCCCCGGATCAAGCCGTTGCCAATCGATGATCTTTGTGCGCCGATACGCCGAGACTGCCCGGCGATATGCCACATGGAAGAGCCAGCGCCGCACCCCGTCCGCGTCGTCTGCGGCGGCAGTGAACGGCGGATCGCCCTGACGCGCAAGCTTCCACGCATCAATGAACACATCCTGAACGATATCGCGTGCCTGCTCCTCGTCCCGAATCAGGCCACGCACGAAGCCGACCAGTGGCCATTGCAGGGTATTGAGCACCTGGGCAAAGGCTTCCGTGGGGTACGAGTCAGGGGCGACGATGTCATGCATGCGAGTCTCCCATGCGAGCCATATGCTTCTCTGAGTAACCGGTTACAATTCGCTATCGCACAGATATTCTCTGGGTGGACATCTCATGACCTGTATGTTCGCTGATGATCATTTTTCGCCATCCATCGTTTTCAGCGGTTGTTTGAAGGGAACAAAGTGGCATCTGATATCGAATCTGTTGCGGTTGTGGTCATTCGCCCCCTCCCGGCCCTGCGATCAGCAACCACCCGCCCTGTCGGCTGCTGCCGCTCTGCGTCTGCGGCTTGCGCGCTAGCCCCTTCCACGGAGAGAGATTCCAGTGCGAGGTGTGTCTGGCGTTCTGGCTCCCCTCCCCGTGTCGGGGAGGGGCTGGGGGAGAGGGCAGAATCCGCAGATGCCACATGTGCCACCTATGCCAACATCCCAAACGGATTGCGTATGAGGCCATGACGTATAACGCGGAAGGGCCTACCGGAGATGGAATCCTCTCCGATAAGCCCTGTGGGGTATCTACTTCGTCAGGTCGTCAGGTCGTCAGGCGCCAAGGTATCTCCCAGCGACGGACCGGCTCACGACGCGCAGACGTAGCGATTTTGCGTATCGTCAGGCGGGATCTGGCTGAGCAGCGCCGGTTTGGTGCAGTTCTGCCCGGTCCACTTCACGGCAGCGCTATCGAGAATGATCGGCTGAGACGTCGAGAGCGGCGCGTTTGTCACTTTGTCATAGCTCAGCGCGAAGGCGAATTTGTATGTTCCCGGCACGGTGGGAGGCGTCATCGCCAGTGTAAAGT
>DASUWS010000275.1:0-3098 GCA_036378295.1 Ktedonobacterales bacterium | reverse complement strand
ACTGCACTGAACAGTCCAAGCGCACCAAGAATGTGGACAAACAGCGCAAGGGAATACCACATGGATGTCCTCCCGAGTCACGGGCGAATAGAGCGGCGCATCGCCAGAGAAGCGCCGCGCCAGAAGAACCATCAGCGATTGTTACGTTACCAGCCTGATGCCGCCTGTGGACCATCTCACTGCCGGCTGAAGCGGATTACAGCGAGCGGAGCGGAGATGGCGATGATGATCGCCACCCACACGAGCGAGGCCCAGACGAAGTAGGCGGCATCGTGGTGAAGCAACGGCTGGACCACCGCTCCGTCGGTCAGGCTGCGCACGGCGTTGACCATGACCGTGATGGGCTGATTGTCGGCGAATCCACGCAGCCACGACGGCATGGTGGATACCGGCACATACGCGCTGGAGACGAACGTGAGCGGCATAACGATCAGCGTCATCCCCTGGGCGGCTTGCGCGTTCCCCGCGAATAGCCCGACCGCGACGAACACCCACTCGAAGGCAAAGGCATAAAGCACACAGAGGCCAAAGGCGGCGAGGGCCGAAAGCACGGACGTATGGAGGCGGAAGCCCACCAGAAAGCCCATCGCCGTGGTAAGCACCAGTGCCCAGACGACCAGCAGCGTATCGGCGAGCGTGCGCCCGGCGATGATGGCGCCACGAGAGATCGGGAGGGAGCGAAGGCGGTCGAAGAAGCCATGCTCGACATCCTCGGCAACGCCTGCCGCCGAGCCCAATCCCTGAAAGAGAACCATAGCCGTGACGAAGCCCGGAATCATGAAATCGACGTATGACAAGTTACCCAGGCTGACCGCGCCGCCAAAGACATAACGAAAGACGACCAGGAAGCCAATGGCATTGACAGCGCTGAAGACGATGAGTTGCGGTGTGCGCACGAATTTGCGCAGCGTACGAGCAGCGATGGTGAGCGCGCTGGGGACAAATCTGGCGCCCCGGTTGCCTTTGACCGTCAGAGAGGTCATTGTGCCCGTCCTTTCGTTCCCTTTCGCGTGGGCCGCTCTGTCGTCGTGATAGGCTTGCCGGTGAGACTGAGGAAGACTTCATCCAATGTGGGCCGGCGCAACGAAAGCCCCTCGACCTCCAGGCCACGATGTTCGAGGATGCGCGCCGCATCCACGAGGCGAGTCGAGCCATCGTCAACAGCAATCGTGATCTGATTGCTGACCGTATCCACATGTGGCCCGGTATCCAGCACTGTCAGCGCGTCCGCGATCTGGCTCAGCATGCTGGGATCGCGGGGGCGGACCTCGATGACATCGCGCCCAGCACGCGTCTTGAGCTCGCCTGGCGTGCCCGCCGCGATCGATTTTCCGTGATCGATGATTATGATGTCAGAGGCCAGGTGGTCGACCTCGTCGAGGTATTGCGTCGTCAACACGACATCGGTGCCCGAAGCCACCAGCGTCCTGATGCTGGCCCATAGCTCGTTACGGCTGCGCGGATCAAGTCCCGTCGTCGGCTCATCGAGGAGCAACAGGCGCGGCGAACCCACCAGGCTCGCGCCAAGGTCGAGCTTGCGGCGCATTCCACCAGAGTAGGTGCGGACCAGGCGGCCCGCATCATCTCCAAGCCCTAGCTGCTCAAGCACGATACTCGCCGCTTTGCGTGCCTCGCGAGCGGGCAGCCCGTAAAGGCGTCCGATCATCTCCAGATTCTCGCGACCAGTCATGGCTTCCTCGACGGCGGCGTACTGTCCGGCAAGCCCAATGACCTGGCGTACGCGCGCTGCGTGGCGGGCTACGTCAACGCCAGCCACATGCAGCGAGCCGCTATCGGGGCGTATGAGCGTGGCGACGGTGCGCATGAATGTTGTCTTGCCCGCGCCGTTTGGCCCAAGCACCGCGAGCACACGGCCATGCCTGGCGATGAGGTCAAGGCCGGCCAACGCCTGTACCTTCCCGTAGCGCTTCGTGAGGCCACGCGCCTCGACGATGGGTTCCATGTCAGGGATACTCATAGCGGCGCCTCCTCAATGAATGATGTTCGCCAGGTGTAACAGCCAGAGGAACATGCCGAGGGATACGAGCATCAGTCCCAGCCCAAGGCCAAGGCCGATGGGCGATGCCCAGCCATACCATTGCATCGCTTCTTTGCCAGCGGCGTCGAAGTACGTCTCGGTTTGCTTCTCCATGGTCCCTTTCCCTTGAATCGTGTGATAGCTTATGTCCAAACATCTCAATCAATCACTATCTTAACTAATAAGATTAAAGATCGTCAAGAGGAAGCCTCCATCTGACCGTGTCGATCCCGTTGCCAGCTACATGGCGGCAGCCGATGGAGTGTGTTATGCTGGCGGCAGATGGCGCAACGCTCGCCCTATTTTTCACGGCTTCCCCTTGCAGAGCAGTAGAGGAGCATTGCATGGCTGATCAGCCCACCAGCATCGCGGAATCGTTCCCCGCGCTTCAGGCAGCATTTCTCCCGGACCGCGCAACCGGCGTGGACAAGACGATTCAGTTCGACTTCACTGGGCGCGAGGCCGGTACCTGGCACATGCACGTCCACGACGGCACGTTGGATTACGGGCAGGGCCCAGCGCAGAATCCCACCGCCACGATTGCGGCGGACTCCGATGACTGGCTCAACATTCTCAGCGGGGCGCTGAACCCAGTCACGGCGTTTATGAGCGGGAAGCTCAAAGTGCAGGGCGACATGGGGCTTGCGATGCAGTTCCAGAACTGGTTCGCCCGGTAGACATACCTCCTGTGCTAAGAGGCGGTATCGAAACACTCCGTCGGGAGCGAACGAGCAGAAGTTCCTCTCAGATGAACCCTCGGCGCTCGTAACGATGCCCTCATCTCATGTCGATCGATCGAAGGGGCAGACCGCTCCCGATGGGCGGACGAATAGAACAGCACAGTGACCGGGGTAGGCCGTCGTGCAGACCCCCGAGCGCAAGGACACCTCCCGCACGGCTCCTCCGCCATCACTCCCCTGGCGAACCGGCGCGCCGCAACGGCGGCGTACTGCCGGTGATTGCGCCCGCCTCCGCGCTCTTCACCTCGCTGTCCATACACCGATCCACACGGGTAGCGGCGGGGAGTACTCCAACGATGGCGTCACCAGGCGACTGCAGG
>DASUWS010000274.1:0-8478 GCA_036378295.1 Ktedonobacterales bacterium | reverse complement strand
GCTGCCGGTGGAAGAGGCGCGCAAACAACCGCCGCTCGCCCAGGATGATCCCCTGCGGCTGGCATGCTACGGCACGCTCTCGCCGTGGGAGGTAGTGGTCGGCAAGCGTAAGCTGGTGGGGTTGTGTCAGGTGCGCCGGCGTACGGGCGCGCTCTACCAGGTAGGGATCTATCGCCACTTCGTGCCGAGGGCGCTGGGCGAGCTGCTCGACCTCACCAACAATCAGCGCAAGACCCTCGGCACGAAACTGCATAACGCCACCGTTGGGCTGGATGAGGCGGCGGGCCGCGACATCCCTGTCAGCGAGATCATGCAGGCCGTCGAGTCGACGCTGGCCGAGCATTTCGACGCCGTGCTTCAGCCCTCCCGCTGGACTCCCGCCGAGCTCCGCGACGCCGACCGCATCGAGCGCGAGCGCTTCCTGCCGTTCGTGGTGGGGTAACTGCTACACAATGAGCCACGGCACTGCTACTGCGTTGGCTGCATAGTCTATTTGGGTCTTGCGCTGGTTGTTGCGAGGGATGGCGAAGGTGCCTTGAATAGTGTCAGAAACTCTATTGCTACACCAGCGAGCATGACCAGAACAATATACATGTCATACCAGCCACTTACCCCTGATTGGCTGAACAGATCGAGAGAAGACGCTACGGTTGCTACGTAGATGGCCGACCATGCTCCGACGTAGCTGCCCCCTAGTGCCTGCAGACGTAATGCGGAATCGGCTACCTGTTCCCAGCCAGAGGCTGGAGGGAAGGGTATTGGTGGCAATGCAATGATACGCCGCACCACGACTTCTGTCACGCCAATTGCCACAAGCGTCATCAGCAGCCCCAGCAGCAGGCTCCACATGTCATGCAGCGTGAGCACCTGAGCCAATGGAGTGAAGTCGAATCCACGTAGTAGCCGCGAGAAAGCCACAAATAGCAGCCCGACATAGCCGAGCACGAGCACGACGAGCAGTACAGGAACGAGCGGGTAGCGATAGTCGCTTAGTGGACGCTGGTTTGGAAGCTGGCCGCTCACGCGCTGGCTGGAGGAGGGATGGGAGATACTGAGGTAGGCTGCGATGAGGCAAGCCGGATAGAACACGATGGCAGTGTACTGGAATAGTATTTGGATGATCCCACCGATGCGCGTAAGATTCAAGGCGTTGACGACCGCGACGACGATTCCAAAAACCAGAATTGCTATGCCCAGCGCAAGGTTGCGGAGGGCGCTTTGTCTGCGCCATGCGCGTACAAACTCCACGACAAAATCGTGCGGGATATTCCAGGGTGCGGAGAATCCCTGTTTACCTGCACGGGCGCGCCACTTCTTCACATCTCGCGGTGTTACGTCGCTCCTGCGAACCTCGCGTCCGCCGGAGATCACTAGCCCGATACCAACGCAGGCAATCACCACGCCTATCAGGACAAAGGAAACGTCCATAGCGTTCTCCTTCCGCTGCGATGCCTCGCTTTCCAGGCTGGCTATAGACCTCCGCTTGCTCCCTAGTGTATGCCGGAGACGATCTGCGAGATGATGACGATGAACGCGGCGCAGGCGGCGATGGATATGCCGAATGCGAGCACGGCGAAGATCGCCAGGTAGATGCCGAAGCGCTCGGGAGTGCCCCCACGCTTCTTCACGGGCTTCGCGGGCACGGGAGCGGGCAAGGCCGCCGCTGGCAGGGCGGGAACGTGGGCGCTACGGGTCGCCTCGGTCGTGGGCGAGACTACTTTGCCGCCGACGGCGTGAGCATTCATGTCGCCGGGATTGGCCAGCGAGCCTTCTACGATCTTGCCCGAAGCCGGTTGAGCCATGGGAGCGGGCAGTGGCAGTGGGTCGTGGTGCGCCGGGAGCGACTGCTCGCTGGTGCCTGGGGGCAGCAACCCCGCCTCTTCGAGGGTCCGGTTGTGGTAGTAGGCAGTGGCCCGCTCACCTGCCGCCCGCAGGAAGGCATAGTCGATTCCGCCGCCCACGACCGCGCCGACGCCCGGAATAATGCGCCCAATCCACTTGGCCGCCTGATCTTCCGTCAACTGAATGCTCATCCGTGTCAGGACTTTGGGCAACACCTGGGGCAGCGCCTGGATCAATCCCTCGCGTGTCAGCCAGTTGCCGATGCCGCGCAGACTGTCAATGCCCGCGACCAGCGCCAGCACATCCGCCATGTGCGCCTGCTCCGTCAGCTCTGAGGTATCGTAGCCGTAGGCCTGGGCGATCATCGAGGCCATGCGCACGGAGTAGGCCGCCGTCAACTGCACGTCTGCCCCAGCCGCCACGATGGCCCACAGGCCGCCCGGAAGGCTGGTGACGGCGCCGGTCATCGCGGCGCGGTGGCGATAACGGCGGGCGATGGCGCGGGCCACTGTGTCTTTGTGGGCGAGACTCGCCTGCTTGATATCCTCGAATGTCTTGACCGAAGGGTCCAGCTTCTGATGCATCGCCAACACACGCGCATCGCGCCGCGCCGCCCAGCTAATCGCCTGCTGGATGCGCTCGGATGTCTTGCCGGGCTTCAGCAGCGCCTGAATATCGGGCGGTAATGCGGCGAGTGCCTGACCCGCGATGCCTCCGGAGGGGTTCATGAATTGCGCGTTGCTCGGATTATTCGACGTTGCCATTACACGTGCCCTCCATCCCGCGAGGCCGCTCGGCAGTAGAGCGAACTCTCAGACATCCTCACCATGCTGCGCCATGCTGCGCGGGGGCATACTCCCCCCTTGTCGTGTGCCCCAGTATAGCTGAGGCACGGCATGTGGGCAACATGTGGGCAACATGTAGCCAACTACTGGTCTGAAGCACCTCGCGCTCACCGCGCTCTTCGCCGCACCTTTTCCCTGCTCTGCCTCATCTTCCAGGAACTCGCGAGTGCGCCCCCTACCTGCCCGCGTGACGACCAAAATGAGTGATCTTATACCAACTCTGTTTTAGTGGTTGTCAGTCACCCTCTCCCGGCCCTGCGGGCCACCCTCGCCTCACAGGGGAGGGATTCCAGCGCGGGCGTCTGGCGTTCTGGCTCCCCTCCCCGCGTCGGGGAGGGGCCGGGGGAGAGGGTCGGATTCGCGGATGCCAACATCCCCAATGGATTGCGTATTGCTCACACACGCCAGCGAGACCACACTCCCAGCAGGACTCCGTGTTCCCTCCACATTTCGCGGCCAGTGCACATGGAAATAGTGCGAACCCCTCCCATCCTGGCGACCAGAAAGTGGAAGAGGTTCGTACCAGCCCGCCCGCTGGCTAATCCGGCGAGCGAGCCAGGGTGAGAGGGTTCTTGAGAAGCGTCAGAAGCTGGGGTAGATGCCGCGAATGACGCCGAGGCCACCGAGGAAGTAGACCTTCACTGTCTCGTCCACATAATCGGCAAAGCGGAAGTTGCTGTCGGTCACGGCGAAGTCCACGCCCCAGTATTCCTGGTTCGTCTCGATCTCAATGGCGGAGGAGACTTCCGGCACCGGGAATGGTACCGAGACTGGGAGAAAGACCATATATCCCTGCGGGCAGTAGCGATCCAGAAGGATCGGGATTTCGCGCCCTGTGCTCTTGTTGAGGTAGCGGGTGACGCGATACTGCGCCGTGAGCTGTCCCTGATCGGCGCTGTCACCTGCCTGGACGACGTAGCGCAGCTGGCCCGCGCCCACGACTAGATTGGTGAGCCGCACGTTGTCCAGCGGGTTCATGATGATGTAGTCCGGGTCGCCCGCCGCCTGAAGATACATCCCCGCCAACAGGTTGTCGATATCGGCAAGTGCCAGCTTGCCCGTTGGGTCGGCGGGCTGCGCCACCTGCGCTCCCAGCGTCGCGCCGTTCGCCAGGCTTGTGTTGTTGAGCGCCTGCGCGATGATGCCGTCCCACATCAGCGGCGTACCAGAGCCGTCTACGAACGTCGTGGCGGTATTTGCTGTCACGGTCGAGAGCGCCGTTCCGGAGGTTGCGGGCGGCGCGGCAAGCGTCAGCGGCAGAATGGCGGGATTCACTTCGCCCGAAGGCATCGCGGTCGCCCCATCCGCCAGTGTGACCGTCGCGCCGATGGCTGGCTGCGTCGCGTTCGCGCCGGAGATACCCGCCTGGAGCCACATCGCGCTATCGGCTGGCTGAGTCGCGCCCGACCCGATGTAGACGTTGTACTGCGTGGCGTTGGGCACCGTGAAGACGGTAATCGTCAGCGTCGAGGTGCTGCCGGTAGTTACAACTTTCGTCGCGGGCGAGGCGGTCGTCTCACCTTGAGCGTTCTTCGCCGTCACCTTGACCCAGTAGGTGCCCGCTGCGATGGTGCCGCCGCTGGCAGCCGCCGCCACAATCGGCGCTGGCGGGACTATCAGATGGGTGGAAGCGCCCAGGAGCCAGCGCTCCTCGGTCATCTTCAACTGATAGAGCAATTCAGCGATGCGTCGCGCCCGCACATCGGCTTCGAGCGCCCGCCCGCGCCACTGCGCCTGAAAGCTGACCGCGTTCATCAGGCCAATGGTCTGCATCGTATTTTGTAGTGACGCTACCGCGTACGTCACCTGGCTCGGTGTGCCCCCATCCGCCAGCACGCCCCAGTTGCGCGCCGTATCGAAGCTGGTAATCGCCTTCCAGTGAACGACGTCGGTTCCGTTGCCGCGCCGCCGTGGCAGCATATTTACCAGCGGTGTCACCACCGGCACAATCACTTTAGCAGGCGTCTCCAATTCGTAGCCCACCAAACCGCTCGCCATTGTGATGGCGCGCGTCGCGTCGCCCATTGCCTCGCGCACCAATGCCACCGTCTCATCCGCGATCGTTGGCCCCGCCGCCCCTGGCAGATATACCGCGCTTGCCATGATGTGTGTATCCTCCCTTTTCTTCTCTTCCCGTGAGCACGCAGGCGGTTGAAATCATTCCTGAACGGCTTTGCCTGTGTCACTCATCCTGCTGGCGCAGCCGGATCAATTCCGCGGCAACGGCCACCTGCGCCTGTGGGTCGCGCAACTGGCCCGCGAGCGATTCGAGCGCGCGATATTGCTCCGCCGGAGTGGCCGCCTCAGTGCGTCCGCGTGAGGCCAAGGCTGACGTCTTCTCGATTGGGCGCGCGACTGGCCCACCCGCCAGTGGTTGACTCTCCAGCACAGCTACCCGGCGACTCAGTCCGCCGATCTCGCCTGCCATCTGATGCAGCGCCGCCTCTATCGTCGCTGCCAGTCCCCGCACGCCCGCATCCAGCGCCACAAGCCGGCCACTGTTGTCTGAGAGTCCCGCTGCCAGCGCCCGCGCCATTGGCTGATCGTCTGCCTGGGAGCTCCGCTCCGCCAGCGGCTGCTCATCAGCCAGAAGCGCCTGTGCCGCTGCGCAAACCGAACAGTCGCACCCCGTCAACACCGCCCGCGCCGCGCCATGCAGCCGCCCACGAGTCGCCTGATCACGCTCCGTACGCATCGCAGCACTTGGCGCACTTGGCACGTCTGGCACGTCTGGCCTGTTGGCCTCATCTCCCCGATCAGAAGCCGTCTCATCGACCGCACTGGTCTCGTCGAGCGGATCGAGCAGCGCCATATCCGGCGTGGCGTCACGCACGAAGCTGATACCCAGCGCATCAGGATTACTCGGGTTATCTACCAGGCTCAACTCCACCAGGTCGTAGCGGGTCGCGACGTCGAGCCAGTGCCGCTCGCCCGCCACCCGGCGACGTTGCCGCTGCCAGATTACCCCGCTCGCACCGATGCTCGCGCCGCGCAATGTGCCATCCAGCACCTTCTCCCAGGTATCCTGCGCGCCCCGCGAGATACGAACGCGCACGTAGATGCGGCGTGTCTCGTCATCACACCGCACCGCGACACGCGAGCCGACCGCCTGCCGCCCGTGCATCTCGCGCACGTTGCCAATCCAGCGCGTGAACGCATCCTTGCTGGCGTCATAGTCGAAGATGGTGCCGTGGCTATCCACTGCCTCGCTGGTGGCACATAGCTCGATCTCGCGCCGTGGCGCATCCACGCGCACAATCGGCGCAAACCCTATCCGTGCCATTCCCGACACCGCGCCAGCCTCGTCCTCAGAAACGGCATGATCCAGCCTCGGCTGGTTGTCCGCACCTGGCTGCGAGGCAAGAAGGTCATCGCCCCTCGCGCGGGAAGATGCTCTCCGCGCTCCCATTCGCTCGCCCTCCCTCTACACAACTCCACATACCCAACTCGCGGCCACTGAGACGGTTGCCAGACAACAAGGACGCCGCTCCCACCCCGAGATCTGCCATCGGGAGGAAGCGGCGTCCTGTCCAGACTGACCGCATATGTTGCCGCACTACACGAACAACTGCGTCGTCACAATCATAGAACACAAGTTCCATTTATTCAAGAGATGAGGAATGAATGATGCAGAAATTCGGGTGAAGTGGTAGGGTGAGATGTGAGTCGACGGGAGCATATGGCTAGTTCCGTACGGCGAGAACGTAGCGGAACGCCTGCTCGTGGGGTACACTATACTGTTGGATTCAAGCTTTTGGATTGGGCTTGCCGCATGGAGGTGAGCTTACGAAGGCATTGAGCACGCGTGAGCAGGCGATACAACGCCTCGGGAGCTTAGAGACATGACGGCAAGCACAGACGGTGACCAGTCCTTTACCCACAACCACAATCAATCGAATCAGGAAGTAGCCACGACACCACCCATAACACCATCCACGACCGTCGCTGAACGAGACGGACAGAACCAGGAGCCCACTCCGCTCGAAGCCTTCGCGGCACTCGGACTCACCTCCGATGCGCTCCGCGCCATCCAGGAGATGGGCTTTGGCGAGCCGACACCCATCCAGCAGCAAACCATCGGTGAATTGCTGGCGGGCCGCGATGTCATCGGCCAGGCGCCGACCGGAACGGGCAAGACCGCCGCCTTTGGCCTGCCCATCGTCGAGCGATTGGATGTCAATCAGCTTGCCCCACAGGCGCTGATCATTGTGCCGACACGCGAGTTGTGCATACAGGTCTCCGAGGCGATGCACAATCTGGGCAAGTTCCGCGAGTTGGTCTCGCTGCCCATCTATGGCGGCCAGCCCTACGAGCGCCAGTTCCGCGCGCTCGCCCGTGGGGTACAGGTGGTCGTCGGCACCCCGGGACGCCTGCTCGATCATCTCAACCGCAAGACGCTCGACCTCAGCACCGTGAAGATGGTCGTGCTGGATGAAGCCGACGAGATGCTTGATATGGGCTTCATCGAAGATATCGAGACGATCCTCAGCGCGCTGCCCGGAGAGCGTCAGAGCGCGCTCTTCTCAGCGACGATTCCGCCGCGTATCACACGGCTGGCCGAGCAGTATCTGCGCAATCCCGTGCGCGTGAGTGTCGCGGCGCGCGAGGCAGTCGCTCCCCGCGTGCGGCAAGTCTATTACGAGGTGCCTTATCAGGCGAAATCTGAGGTGCTCTCGCGCATTCTCGATCTGGAAACACCGGACTCGGCGATTGTCTTCGTGAATACGCGCCGCGACGCCGATATGCTCTCAGAGCAGTTGAACGGGCTGGGCTATCTGGCGCTGGCTATCCACGGCGAGATCACCCAGGCGCAACGCGAGCGCTCGCTCGAACGATTCCGCTCAGGGCGCACACAGGTGCTCGTGGCGACGGATGTGGCAGCGCGCGGACTGGATATCCCCGATGTCAGCCATGTCATCAACTACGATCTGCCGCTCGACGCCGAATCCTACGTCCACCGCATTGGCCGTACCGGGCGCGCTGGGCGCACGGGCGAGGCCGTGACGCTGGTGACGCCCCGCGAGCGGCGGCAGCTCCGGCTCATTGAGCAGGGCATCCACCGGCGGTTGGAGCGCCTGCGTCTGCCAACCCCAGCAGACATCGCGGCGCGGCGGCGGATGGCCTTCCGTGAAGAGATTCTCTCGATTCTCGACGCGGGCCAGCTCGACCCGTATCTGGCACTGGTGGAGGATCTGACGGGCACCCGCGAGCCAGCGGATCTGGCGGCGGCGGCGTTTAAGATGGCCGCTCAGTCGATGCAGGCGCGACGGCCCGGGCAGCCGATGAACTGGATGGAAATGCCTCCACCACAGGAGCAGCCCGAAGCGTTCGAGCAGCCGGAGATGGAGCGTCCCGGCAGGGGAGAGCGTGGCGAACATCCTCGCGAGGAACGCGAGCGGCGCGTGCGTGCGCGGACCTTTCTGCGTGATACCGAGCGTGGCGCGCCTGGCATGGCTCGGCTCTTCATTCGCGTCGGGCGCCAGGATGGTGTCCGCCCGACCGATATCGTCGGCGCGATTGCCAACGAGGCGAAGATTCCGGGCGATAGTATCGGCGACATCGACATCTACGACACGTTTTCATTCGTTGAGGTGCCCGAGGATGTTGCCGAGCGCGTGCGCAATGCGCTGAACGCGACGACTATCCGCGGGCGCTCCCCACGCGCGACGCTGGCCCGCCCGGCGGGTGAGTGGATGGAGGGCGAGGACAGCCGCGACGAGCGCCGTCCTGCCCGCGCCCCACGCGCCGCCGACGTTGAGCGCCGTCCGTTGCGTGCGCCATATGGAGGGCG
>DASUWS010000273.1:0-2941 GCA_036378295.1 Ktedonobacterales bacterium | reverse complement strand
GCAAGGAACTGCATCCCGTAGGCAACAATAGTGACACGCCCGGCTAGATGTCTTCTAACGCAACAGTGGCCATCTGCTCTGCCGGCACCACCTGCCCCGCCGACCATCCGGCCATAAATGCCGTCGCATCCAGGCGCGGTCGGACATCGGCCACGCGTCGGTTCAACTCCTCTCCGTACGGATCGGCGAATGGGACCATGCGATCAGCGAGACTGAACAGCCGTCCTGCGCGCTCGGCTTGCCCTTCTGCCGCAGCCACCTCGGCCAGCCCCGCCAGCCCCCTCGCGATGCCGATCCCGTCGTCCACTCCTCGCAAGTCCTGCCAGAGCTGCAAGACTTGCTGGAAGAGCGTCTTCGCCTGCTGCTCGCCCCCGGACTGATGCAGCCAGCTATCTCCCATGGTGATCAGGAGCATGCCCAGTCTCCCGCGATCCTGCACGGGGCGTAGCAGCTGCAGGCTCTGCTCGTAGAAAGAGCGCGTGGTCTCATCGCTATCTTGCGGCAAGCCCACGACCTCCAACGCACTCACCAGCAACGTCTCTCCAAACGTGTCCCCTTGCTCCTGGAACAGCCGCAGGCTGTCCTCATAATGTGCGCGCGCCGCCGTGCGGTCGCCGGAGAAATAGGCAGCCATACCCAGGAGGTAGCGAGTGATCGCCTCACCTCGTACATCCCCGAGTTCCTTCAAGTGGGCGAGGCTCTCTTCGAGCAGGGGACGTGCCGCCGCACTGTTGCGCTGACCCACCAAGACAAGCCCTAGCAACCATTCAACGTAACCGTTCTCTCGCTTGTCTCCCATGTTTCGCAGGATGGACCAACCCGCCTCTGCGCGCGAGGCAGCGGCTGCATAGTCGCCGTCGTGCCACGCCATCCATCCCGCGCTTACGAGGGCCTTGCCTCGCGCGGCGCTTTGATTTGTCTCATCAGTCTGTGCCAGCATGCCTTCCAGCCACGATCGCCCCTCACGTATGGCGTCGCGCAGCATCCAATATGAGGCAAGGGCGCCCACCAAGCGCAGTCCGATCTGGCCCGCATTCCTGTCGGCCTTGCTCCAGGCGAGGGCGGCGCGGAGGTTGGCGCTCTCATGATCCAGTCGTGCAATCCAAACGTCCCGCTCTGGACCGAGCATATGGGGATCGGCCTCCTCCGCCAGGGCCAGGAAGTAGGTAGCATGCCGCTCTTGCACGGCGGTCATCTCTCCACTTGAGACCAGTTGCTCCTGGGCAAACTCGCGGATTGTCTCCAACATCGTGAAACGTGGCTCCCCGCCTATGCCCTGCTGCGGCTGCAGTTGCACCAGGCTCTTGTCCACCAACTGCGCCAGTTGTTCCAGGGATCCACCCTCCTCGCCAGCGGTGCCATCCTCAGCCAGCGACGAGGACGAGGAAGGCGCGGTCGTCCCGGTGGCAGCATCAACATCAAAGTCGCAGACGGCCGCCACCGCCTCCAGCGTGAAGCCACCGCTGAACGCCGCCAGCCGCCGGAAAAGTGCCTTGGCGCCCTCGTCGAGCAGGTTGTAGCTCCAGGCAATGGTGTTGCTCAAGGTCTGCTGGCGCTCGGGTGCGTCGCGCGCGCCACGCGTCAGCAGCGGAAGTCGGTGTTCCAGTCGCGGCAAGAGTGCCTCTGGCGGAAGGACGCTGCTGCGAGCGGCCGCGAGTTCGAGGGCCAGCGGAAGGCCGTCCAGGCGATGGCAAATCTCGGCAACGGCCTGCGCATTGTCAGCGGTCAGCACAAAGTCAGGCCGCACCTCGCGCACCCGTTCGACGAACAAAGCGACCGCCGGGACCTGCGCCAGTGTTGCGAGGTCTCGAAGGTGCTCAGCGTCTGGGAGTACAAGCGGCAAGACAGGAACCACCTCTTCGTCGCGTACGCGCAGCGGCTCTCGACTCGTCACGAGCACTTTGAGGCGAGGGGCGGCTTCGAGCAGTCGGGGCGCCAGGGGGGCGGAAGCAAGCAGCTGCTCGATGTTGTCTAGCACCAGAAGGAGCTG
The DNA here is from genome assembly GCA_036378295.1 of Ktedonobacterales bacterium. Taxonomy (GTDB): domain Bacteria; phylum Chloroflexota; class Ktedonobacteria; order Ktedonobacterales; family JADMIN01; genus DAHUXT01. Next base: position 951 of record DASUWS010000273.1, on the reverse strand, counting down.
TCTTGGTCGCAGATACTCCTGTAGGCACTCTCCGATCGCTGAGTCATCCCGTGCCCCCGGCACCCCGAGCGCCTGGGCCAGGGTGGGCTTCACGAGGTCCGGGTCTTTGAGTGCGGCCAGCGAAACAAAGGCAACCCCATCCGCGAACTGGGGGGCGAGATCGGCGGCGACCTGGATGGCAAGGCGTGTCTTGCCCACGCCTCCTGGCCCAGTGAGGGTCACCAACCCTACGTCCGCTCGCTGCAAGAGATCGAGCACCAAGGCGACTTCGTGTTCTCGGTCGATAAGTGGACTGCGCGGCACAGGGAGAGGCGAGAGGAGAGGGGAGGATTGCGTGGGAACGGCGGACTGTGCGGGACCTGTGAAATGCTCGGTCAAGAGCTGCGCCAGGTCGTTGGCCAGACAGTCGCGCAATTCGTCCGGGGTGGCGAACTTCTGGTAGCAGGCGACCTCCTCAGCACGGATGTGATCGAGCAACGCCTCAAGGCGGGGTTCGCGCGCGAGAGCGGGTGTCTTGACGTAGATCAGCTTCGGTTTCGCACCCACGTGCTGGTACTCATCTTCCAGACCCGAGACCGGCATCGAGGGCGCTACCCAGCCGTAGCGTTGCCAGTAGAGGCCGACGAAGACATCGCTCTGTGCCAGGTACGCTCGATACAGCTCGCGCGGCGGGTAGGGACGCGCGCCAGATTCGAAGAGGATGGGTGTGAGACGGAGTTGCGCGATGGCCTCGCGCGCGGCGGCCCGCTCAGCCGCTAATTCGTCGAGCGTCGAGCTGACGAAGACGCGCACCCTCTGGTCCGGCGTGCGGATCAGCGGGGGAGCTGCCGTGGTGGCCGTTGCCACTTGTTCGTTGCCTGTGTTCGAGGGAGGTGGAGTGTCCATAAGGAATCACCTCACATCACCAAAGCGGTCACACAGTATCGCACGGCGCACAGCCCTGGTCGAGAT
>DASUWS010000272.1:0-6751 GCA_036378295.1 Ktedonobacterales bacterium | reverse complement strand
TGGCGTCACGGCGATGACACGCCCGTCGATGCCCGCCAGCAAGGGGGCACGGCCATTGGGCGTCGTGATTTCGGCGATAGGCTGCAGCGCATTGACGCCATCGCCTGTCTGCACCCGTGGCACCGCTCCCTGAGACAACGGTCTGCGCCGACGCACGGTAATAGCAGGGGCGATGGGCTGCCCAAGCGGATAGTCTAGCGCAACGTTACTCACGACTCGTCTCTCCATCTTCCCCACGCAAGGCACTGCGCCAGGTACGCAACTGTCGCACCCGCGTCTCTGGATCGGACGACAGGCGTAATGGTCGTCCACGCGCGTCTACGATCAGACCAAGCATACCCCCCTCAACCGGCTCGCTTGCCCGCGCATATTGCCCCGGCCCCAGGCCAATATCGACGGTCGGCGCGGGATAGAGTGAGAGCATCACCCGCTCGCCCGGCGAGACTGGCAGGCGTACCAGCGAGCCGCTCGGGACCTCTGCCACCTCCTGCCGGCCATCCATAAACTCCATTACGACACGCAGCGCCAGTTGCCCTTCGGCTGCCTCGCCATCGACCGAAATGGCCGAGCCCAGCAGCAGCGGCACCGCGTCGTTGACGCAGAGGTCCGCCGCGATGTCTGAAGCGATCATTGCCAGATTGCCAAGCATACCGGCGATCTGCGCGCTATCGAGCACGAGCGAGGTGATACCGCGTGGCTGGAGGCCATCCAGCAGTATCAGCGCGGCGTCGGCTGGGTGGGCGACGTGTGCTAGCACGCCACCCGTGCCGAGCACGATATCCATCGGGTGCATACCGGCCATGCGCGTGCCGGGCCCGTGCATGGCCAGGTGGATGGCTTCGCGGGCCAGCGCGTATTCCATTTCCAGGGCGAGCGGGGTCGAGGGGAGCAGGCGCGGGCGCAGCATATGGGTCAGGATGTATTCGCGCAGATCATCCTCGTCAACCGGCGCTGCAATCCATCGCAGGATGTTCTCGACGCCGATTGCCCGCGCCAGCTGGCCGCCTCCCGCGCCAACTCCCGCCGTCGGATGCCCGGCGGGCAGGTATTCGCCTCTGGCGGTTGCCCCTGCCAGTTCGGTCGAGTTTGCGCCGATATCGACGGCGACGACATTCATCTGATAATGGTGGGCCAGGAAGCGGGCTACCCCGCCGAGCGAGGTGATCGTGGCGAGCGGTGGGGTCGCTACCAGGCGTCGCAGTGTTGCGAATCCCGGCGCTTCGCGCAGCACGCAGCTTTCATAGAGATTGCTCACCGCGTGTGTCAGCGGCGCCAGCGTCGAAGGGGAGAGCGCCTGGACGCTCTGTACCTCCGTGCGCCCCTGCAGAATCGAAGCGACCGTCTGCGCGTCGGACGGCGCGCCCGTAAAGATCACCGGGAAGCCCTGCGGGCGCGGGTATGAGACGTCCATCGCGGTGGGCTGAAGCATATCAATTGCCCGCGCCACGGATTGCGCGGTAGCGGTTGCGGCGTTGCCTGGCGCCTGCATGGGCGACCCGATGACGAGCGCGGCATGTGGCTGTATCGCCCGCAGATGCGCCGCAAGCCGTTGCAGGTCGCTCTCGCTCAGTGGCGCATCGGGTGGGGGCAGTTGTTGTGTTTCGAGTTGGATGAAGAGCCCACTCAGCGCGCGCTGCAAGAGCATCGCCAGTGATTCGCGCCCGGGACCCAGCGTCATCAGGCGCAATGGACCTCCGGCGCTCGATACCAGCACCGCGAGATCCGCACCCGCGCCATCCTCGTCTTCGGGCAAGATGGGCTGGCCCGCGCGCATCATGACACGGCCGGTAATACGCTCGATCTCCCTCAGGGCATGGCGTACGCCGAGCATGATATCGGCTTGAGGCGCCGCGAGGGTCGTGGGGACACTGACGCTGGCCATCAGCCGGTAACGATTCTCAACCAGCCCAACCAGCGCCACTTTGGTAAAGGCCGAGCCGCAATCGATCAACAGCAGCGACCGCGCGGTATCTGGCCGGAGCGCATGCCCAGCGTCCAGCGACCGCGCCGCATTACTCGTGGCGCCCAACAAGCTCTCCTCCTGATTGTTTAACCGCGTCGCAGGAATCGGAAGAAATCATTCCAGCGCTTCTTCGGCGGTGCGCTCTCATCATAACCGCGTGGACGTGGACGGCTCCATGGCGAGGACTCATAGCCATCCGGTGCGCCCCACGACTGCCCTGTCTGCCCTGTCTGTCCCCCAGGCATACGACCGCGCTGGCCAGCCCGGCTATAACGGCTGCTCTGCGCGCCGTAGTCGTCCTGGTCGTTGTAGCCATTCCAGCTTCGGCTGTTCCTGTCCTGCCGCTCCTGCCGCGCAGGTGGAGGTGCATAGGCGGCCATGCTATCCTGGCCATACATACTGTCGCGGCCATATCCATCCTGGGGATCCTCACGCAGCCAGGCGGGCTTTTCGTGCTCGTCCAGCGGGCGAGGCGGTGGGTTGCCACGAGGCGGCGCGTGACGCTGTGCGATTCCGGCGTGTGATGCGTTGAAGTCGTAGTCGGACTGGGCGCGCATAGGAGGACGCGGAGCCGCCACCCGGCTGGTGCGCTCTCGTGTGGCCTCGCCATCGATCCCGATGGGCATTGGCCCCATGGGTGCCATGCCGGGCATGAAGTTGTTCGCGCCCGTGGCCTGTGGTGGCGCGGCTGGGGTCGCGGCCTCGCTCTCACGTACCCACGCCGGGAGCATCGCCTGATCGATCAAATCCGAGGCTGACCACAGGCCCTGTGCGGGCGTGAGGCCAGGTGCTGGCATGGGAGCTCCCGGGTGCTGCATTGCGCCGGGCTGGGGCATTCCAGCGCCACCCTGCGCCCTCATCCAGTCAGGCAGCGCATTGGGGTCGACGAGCGAGCTGGCGGAGAAGCCCTGCTGGCCGTTCGTCGCGGCTGGCGGAGGCGGCTGCATCCCAGCGTAGCCTCCATACGGACCGGCTGGGCTGGCAGGCGCTACTGGCGCGGCGGGCGCGGGAGCAGCGGGATAGCCTCCCCAGGCGGGTGCGGTCGCCGGTGGGGGAGCGGCGGGATAGCCTCCCCAAGCCGGCACAGATGCGGGCGGCGGCGCGGCGGGTGCCTGTACGGGCGACGATGCGGGTTCGGCGCGAAGCCATCCCGGCAGGGCCGTCTCATCCACCAGCGATTGCGCGCGCAGCCCATCGCCGCCGCGCAATCCGTCTGAAGGGGCGTGCCCCTGCTGCCCGCTGAGCCAGGAGGGCAGCGCATTGGGATCGAGGAGCGAGTTGGCGGACATGCCGCCAGACTGTGGCGCCTGACAGTTTCCTGCGCTTTCCAGCGGCGGAAACGCGCTAGCGTCTGGCAAGGCAGCCGGTGGCTCCTCGGCGGGAACCGGCGCGAAACCGCCACCATAAGCGGGCGTTGTCGGCTGATTCATTGGTGGATACGCCGCGGGATAGGTGGGTGGCGGGCTGTAGGGATTTACTCCCGGAACGGGCTGGCGCTGTGTCGGCTGTGCTGATTCTGCTGATGCCTGGCGGAGCCATTCGGGCAGCGCCTCTTCGCTCACCAGATCTTGCATAGAGAAACCCGGTCGCACAGGCGGAGGCGGAGGAGACGATTGCGGCTGCTGCAACGGCTGTGGGGGCTGGTATTGCTGCGGCTGTGGCATATGGCGTCCCCAGGCAGGAGCGGATCTGTCGAATCCATTGGCCTGATATGCCTGGGCAGGCGGCGCGAACGGCTGACCACAACGCGGGCATGCGGCAACAGGGGCCCGAAGCGGCTGACCACAACGCGGACAAGTTGTCACGAAATTCCTCGTTTCCAATAGGGCAGCGGCTGCGTGACCAAGGCGTGCGATGGGCGGCCAGTGCCTGTTGCCATGTGCACATGTCGACAGCAACGGCGACTTCCAATGATTCGCCAGGCCGTGCGCCAGTGTATCACCCGCGTCGCGGCCTCGCAACCGAGACAGCCCTTTTGTAGCAGTCGCGATCAGCAATCTCTATAGCCCGGTCTCTCCATAGTCATTGTATACGCTGGTCAGTGAGCTCATCCAGCATGCAGAGAAATAGTGATCCGCGTCATACATCATGGGCACGCCCCAGAGATGGTTCAGTACATTGTGTATGGCAATCCGGGAGAGGTGCGTAGGGGCCGAATTTGTGAGCGTTGTTACGTATTATTGTGTGTTGCGCCAATACCTACCGTCTGGTACGATTACGACAAGCAAGAGAGCGTGGTCGGTTCCCATCTTGACTAACGGCATCAGCGGGATGCTACGAGTATGATGATCGTTAAACGAGCCGCCGCTCATCCTTGCTGACTGAAGGGGGCAACCTATGGCACAGCGCAAGAAATCGGCTGAGGCTGTTGCGGCGACGGAGCCCGAGCAGCCGAAGCGTCGCCGCGGACCACGCGCCGGATCAGAGAATGCGCGACGCGGCGGGATGGCGGTTCGAGAGAAGTACGGCCCTGAGTTCTTTGCCAGGATTGGCTCGAAGGGGGGACGCACTGTCCGCGAACGGCGTGGCCCAGACTTCTATGCCAATATCGGGCGGCTCGGCGGCCAGACCACGCGGGATACGCTCGGCGTCGAGCACTATGAGCGCATTGGGCGCATGGGCGGCTTGCGCGCGCGACGGCGCGAACGAGAAGCCCAGGAGACACCGAAGGCTTGAGCGTGTCTGGACACATCTGGACACATAAGGGTTTAAGAACAGCCGGCATCCTTTGTGGGTGCCGGCATCGTATTGCTCGTCGTCGCTCGCGGGCCCGCCCGCAACCCGCTGGGGCTATCCAAGGCGCATGGCCGCTGCGGCGGAAAGTGCCGTGTAATCCTTCAGAGTGACGGCGTTCGCCGCTTTCTCGACGCCGCTCGACATGAGGCCGGTAAAGGGCTTGCGCGTCATCATGCGCATGACCTGAATGCTCATCCAGAGCTGGCCGCGGGAGGCTGGCAGCAGGAATCGGGGCGCGCCATTGGCGAACGCCTTTGCCTGATTGACCGCTTCGCGCAACGCGTCTTGATATCGGACAAAGGCCGCCGCGTAATCACCCGCCGAGGCTGCCAGCTCTCCCGCCAGCACATACGCGCCCACCAGTGCCAGGCTCGTGCCCATGCCTGACATGGGTGAGGGGCAATAGCCAGCATCCCCCAGTAACACTACACGCCCGCTCGACCAGCGAGCCATCTGAACCTGGGCCACGCGATCCAGGTAGAACTCAGGCGTTTGCCACAGCTCGTCGAGCAGGCGAGGAATCTCCCATCCTTCCCCGGCGAAGGCTTCCGCCAGCAGCTGCTTTTGCTGTCTGATGTCGTGCCGGTCGTAGCGTTCTTGCGGCATGGCAAAGTAGAAGATGGCGCGTACCTCGGTGTTTTCGCGCACGGGATAGAGCCCCACGCTCTTGCCAGCCCTGCGGCGGTTCCCCGGCATCTGGTAGATCAGCTCCCAGCCATTGAGGTTGTAGACGTTGGGCGCGCTGAAGATGGCGACGTTGCAGCCAAGATCGCGGGTGAACCGCGACTCATCGCCAAAGACCAGCCGACGCACGTTGGAATGCAAACCATCGGCCCCCACGACGAGATCAAACCGGCGTGGCGCGCTTCGCTCGAAGGTGACGCGCACACCGTCATCATCCTGCGCGATGCTGGTAATCGAGTCGTCGAAGAGATATTCGGTCTCGTGTCGCGTCGCGTCGTGGAGAATGCGCACCAGGTCGCCATGGAGAATCTCGATCTCCGCGATCAACCCACCTGAGCCGTCCATCACGTCGGACCCCATGTTCGCCAGCGGCTTGCCAACGCTGTTGACGACGGACATGCCGCGTGTGCCGGTATGCGCCTGATAGATGTGCTCCAGAATGCCCATGCGCTCTACCACGGTACGAGCTACTCCGCGCAGGTCAATCGCCTGGCCGCCGGGGCGTGGCGCGGGCGCTCGCTCGACAATGGTGGGGTTGAAGCCAAAGCGCCGCAGCCAGTACGCCAGCGCTGGCCCGGCAACGCTCGCGCCGGAAATGAGAATGTCGTTCTTCACGGTAGAATCTCCTCGCTGCTGATGGCGGCGACGGAACGCGCAGCACTCCGGATTGCTGGTCGCGGTCGGTGCCGGTCATAATATTGGACATTTGTGTCGCACATTTGTCTTACACATTTGTACAATGTGTCCTCGTGCTTTGACAAGTGTCTGAGACATTTGTACAATTCGAGGTGTCGAGGGCCAGAGACATTCATCGGGAGATGGTCATTGTATGGGGAACCGTGAAGCGCTGCTTGCGGGCGCGCAGCATTGCTTATATGAGAAAGGGTACGCGCGCACGACCGCGCGCGACGTCGCGAAGGCATCAGGTGTGAGTCTGGCGGCTATTGGATATCACTTTGGGTCTTTGGAGGCGCTGCTCAACGCGGCGATGATGCAGGCGATTGACGAATGGGGTCAGCAGTTGCAGCGCGATCTGGCGGCCGATCCCCACGTGTACGCCGCCGCCGGACCTATGGAGCGGTTCGCCGCGATCTGGACGCGAGTGGTTGACTCGCTGGCCACACGCCGGCCATTGTGGGTGGCCACGCTTGAGGTCGCCGCGCAGATCGAGCGCGCGCCAGAGGTGCGGGCGTATCTGGCGGAGGCGCTCCAGCAGGGCCGTCTGGGCCTGGCGCAATTGTTCCAGGGCATCGATCCCGCCAGCGACGAACATACGGCCTGGATGGTTGGATCGTTCTATCAAGCGCTGATGTCGGGCATCGTGGTGCAATGGCTGGCCGACCCTGAACGCGCGCCCTCCGGCGAAGA
>DASUWS010000271.1:0-8850 GCA_036378295.1 Ktedonobacterales bacterium | reverse complement strand
CGCCATCGCTGCTGTTCTGTTGTGGGTCGGTTATAGGCGCGCGCATGCCAGGATGGTGGCGAGCAAAAGAGCGGCTGAAAGCGTCGAAACCCAGCTTCGCGACCTCACGACCCAGTACCAGGCAGCCGTGCGCGCTGGCGGCGATCCCGCGCTCCTCGGCCAGCGCGAGCGCGAGCTTTCAGCGGCAGGGTTCGAGGTGCCGTCATCACTCGATGCGGCGCGCGCCATGCTCAGGCGGATGCCATCTGAGGACGCCTTCGACTATCAGCGAGCCAGAGCGGCGGCGGATGATGCCATGGCTACCCTGGCACGATTGAAGGCCGAGGCGGAGCGAGCACAGGCGGACGCTGGGCAGACCAGGGAGGCATTGCGCGCCCTTGAAGCGCAGGGTGATGTCGCCACATTGCTCGGCGGGCTGCGCGCACGAGAGGTCGCTCAGCGCGAGGTAGTCGAAGCTGCCGAGGCGGATGCCCGCGATGCGGTGGCGGCGAATCTCTCGTGGCCGGCGAATTCGGTTCACGTACAGACTGCGATTGCGGCATGCCAGGCGGAACAGCGCGCTGTCGAGCGCGGGATGGCAGCGGCGGAAACCGCCACTGCGAACGATGCGCGCGAGGACGCGAGTCTGCTTGCGCAAGCTGAACAGGCGCTCAAGACCGCCGAAGATGCCGCCGCGGCTTTGCGGACGCCCGATCCCCTGGAGAAGCTTGCGCAGATACTGGCGCATCTGGTCCGCACCGAAGAACTAGCAGGCGAAGTCGGAACGCGGGCGCGATTGGCCGCTCAGGACATAGGGCTTGCTCCCAACCGGGCGGCGGTCGAGGCGGAGCGTGGGCGTCTTGAAGAGCGGCTGCATATCCTGGAGGGCCAGCTCATATCCCGGCCAGCGCTTGATGCGGAGTTAGCCGACGCGCAGACGAGCTATACGAATACGCTGGAGAGCGCGGATACTGCCCTGCGGGCAATTGTGGAATCGGCAGCTTCGCTCGCTACCGCTGCGATTCGACCCGCATCGCCAGTCGGGAACCAGAGGGCCGATGAGCGCCAACTGGCATCCAGGCTGGGCGAGGTACGCGCGGCCCTAGAATCAGCGCTGGCCACACTGCACGAGGTGGATGCCCAGGCTCAGCTAGAAGACAGCCTGCACGAGAAAGGCACGCTCACCCAGCGCTTGCAGGCAATCGAGCGCCAGCTTGCCGCGCTCGCCGAGGATATGAGCCTGATTCTGACTGCGTGCCATCTGCCTATGCTTTCGCAGCATACGCCCGCGGCCCTGGCAGCCATCTGGCCTTTGACTGGAAAGGTCTCGGCCGGGGACCTGGACCGCGTACAGTCGGAACTGGCACAGGCTCGCAACCGTCTTTTCGCGACTCGCGAGCGGGAACAACGCCTGGCCGAGGAACTGCATCATCCAGGGACGGCGCTTGAGATCGAAGAGTGCCGCCGCAGGGTACGCGAGCTTGAGGAGGAGCGAGCGCTCTGCCAGCGTGCCATGCGGATGATCCAGGATGCTCGTGATCGCATTGCGCGGGAGGTGCTTCCCACCACCGAACGGAATATGCAACTGCTGCTGCCCGAGCTCACGGCGCATCGCTATTGGGATGTTCGGCTCACACCGCCGGATGGCGAAGAGGGGCAACTGAGCCAGCTCGATTACCGTATCCGCGTCTGGGATCAGACGGCCGGGCGCTATGTCGCCAAGAATCTCTTCTCCGGTGGGACACGGGATCAGTGCTCTCTGGCGCTCCGGCTCGCCTTCGCGCTGGCGACCCTTCCCCAAGAGCTCGGCGTCGCACCGGGCTTCATCTTCCTGGACGAGCCGCTGAGTGCCTTCGACGTGCAGCGGGCGCAGGCTCTTGTGGATTTGCTCACGACCGGTATAATTGCCCAACAGTTCGCCCAGGTCGTGGTGATCTCCCACCAACATGCCTTCGACCGTCGCGCGTTTCAGTACCACATCCGCATGGAGGGCGGTCAGGTCGTTGAGAGCGATCTACCGGGAGCGCGCGAGCGCGCATCACAGCCTGTACGGGTCCGCGTGGCTACCGCGCCGTGAGTGCGTGGGCAACCTGGGCGCATAGCGCAGAGAAACCAGCGCCCGTTTTCATCCCCAGAACGTATTGGGGGCGTCCCCGATGGCCAGGCTCAGGGTCTCGTCCTACGTGTCGTTCTGATGCGACATGCCGCGCCTCCTCTCGTTATGGTCAATAGGGTCAAGGAGACCTTCAAGCGTATGCTCTTGCGTTCGACGGAGCCTGTGTGCGTATGTTAGATGCACATGATACATGTGCGACGGCTTGATGCGCACGATCCTCACACGCACACCATGCAATTCTCCGTGTCACGACATCAGAAAGGAACACACGAGCCTATGTCATCGACTCCACAGTCTAACGGCCTACAGCGCTCGGACAACGGGCACGCCGTCACTTCCAGCCTCCTGACTTCGCTGGAGTGGCGCAGCATCGGCCCTTATCGCGGTGGGCGCGTCGTTGCCGTCGCGGGTGATCCCAGCCACAACCAAACCTACTACTTCGGCTCCACGGGTGGTGGCGTCTGGAAGACAACGGACGGCGGGCTCTTCTGGGAGAACGTCTCGGATGGCTTCTTCAAGCGGGCTTCCGTCGGCGGAATCGCCGTCGCGCCCACAGATCCCAACGTGATCTATGTCGGCATGGGCGAGGCCACTATTCGCGGCAACGTCTCTCATGGAGACGGCGTCTACAAATCCACCGACGCCGGGAAAACCTGGACGCACCTCGGCCTCGAAGACACCCGCAATATCGGCAAAGTGCGTGTTCACCCGACGAATCCCGACATCGTCTACGTTGCCGCGCTCGGCCACGCCCATGGCCCAAACGAGCAGCGCGGCCTCTTCCGCTCGCAGGATGGCGGCAAGACATGGGACCGCATCCTCTACGTCAACGAGAACGTCGGCATCAATGAGCTCTCCATGGACCCCAACAACCCACGCATCCTCTATGCTGCTGCATGGGTCGCCCGCCGCAATCCCTATCAGCTCATCAGTGGGGGCGAGGGTTGCGGTATCTACAAATCCACTGACGGCGGCGACACCTGGAAGGAGATCACCCGCAACAAGGGCCTGCCCACCGGCCCCGTCGGCAAGATCGGCGTCGCCGTCTCACCCGCTCGCACCGACCGCGTCTACGCCATCGTCGAGTCCAAAGACACCGCCGTCTACCGTTCCGATGACGGCGGAGAAACCTGGGAGCGCCTCGCCGCTGATCATGTGTTGTCTGAGCGGCCCTGGTACTATCAGCACATCATCGCCGACCCGCAGGATCCCAACACTGTCTGGGTGCTCAACGTCCACTGCTACCGCTCCATCGATGGCGGGCGCACCTTCCAGCAGGTGGCGGTCCCCCATGGCGACAACCACGACCTCTGGATTGACCCCGCCAACCCGCGCCGCGTAATCCTGGGCAATGACGGCGGTGCCACAGTCAGCAACGACGGCGGCGAGACGTGGACCTCGCTCTACAATCAGCCCACGTGCGAGTTCTACCACGTCACCACTGACAACCAGACGCCCTATCGTATCTATGGTGCCCAGCAAGATAACAGCACGATCAGTGTGCCCAGCCGCTCCTACCAGTCCGCCATTGTGCATGCCGATATGATGGAGATTGGCGGCGGCGAGAGTGGCTACATCGCCGTGCATCCGCAGAATCCCAACATTATCTATGCCGGAAGCTACCAGGGCTACCTGACCCGCTACGACCACTCCACCGGGCAACTGCGCGACATCACCGTCTGGCCTGAGCCCGCGATGGGCGCACCCGCCAGTGACGTCAAGTATCGCTTCCAGTGGACATTCCCGATCCTTCTCTCGCCGCATGACCCTAACGTGCTCTATGTTACCGGCAACCACGTCTTCCGCTCGACGGACGAAGGCGCGAGCTGGGAGGAAATCAGCCCTGACCTCACCCGCAACGATCCAAGCACGCTAGGGCCGTCAGGTGGGCCGATCACCGGAGATAACGTCGGCACCGAATACTATGGCACTATCTTCGCCTTCGCTGAGTCACCGCTCCAGCAGGGTCTCTTCTGGGCCGGCTCCGACGATGGCCTGATCCATCTCTCGCGCGACGGCGGAGCCTCCTGGCAGAACGTCACGCCGCCAGACTTGCCCGTCTGGGCGCTCATCAGCATCATCGAGCCATCCCCACACGACCCTGCCACCGCCTACGTGGCTGCCAATCGCTACAAGCACGACGACTTCCACCCTTACCTCTACAAGACCAACGATTACGGTGCGACCTGGACGAAGATCACCGACGGCATCGCCGACAACGACTTTACCCGTGTCATCCGCGAAGACCCGGAGCGGCGCGGCTTGCTCTTCGCTGGCACGGAGACCGGTGTGCATGTCTCCTTCGATGATGGCGCGCACTGGCAGCCGCTCCAGCTCAATCTTCCGGTTGTGCCCGTCCACGATCTCACCATCAAAGAGGGCGACCTGATTGCCGCGACACATGGCCGGGCTTTCTGGGTGCTCGACGACATTGGTCCGCTGCGCCAGTTGACCGATGAGGTCCGTGAGGCCCCTGCCCACCTCTTCGCGCCGCGCCGCGCAATCCGCTACACACAGGCTGGCAGCTATGGCGGAACCTCCGCGCCTGGCAAGAACTACGGCTCCAGCGGCCCGTTCATTCTCACCTATCGCGAGAAAGAGCTACCGACAGGCGAGAAGACCCAGAAATACCTCGATGCTGGTCAGAATCCGCCCAATGGCCTGCTCGTCCAGTACTACCTCAAGGAGAAGCCTGAGGGTGAGGTAACACTGACCATTCTCGATGCCGACGGCAAAGAGATCAAGCGCTTCAGCAGTGAGGAGCCGAAGCCCGCCGCCACAGGAGTCACTGGCGCGTCAGCCGCTGAGGGCGCCGAGGGCGGTGAGGCCAGACCGCCCGCTGCTGAGGAGCCAACGGAGAAGGCGCCGGGCGAGAAGAAAGAGGAGAAGAAAGAGCCGCGCGTTCCCAAGAGTGCCGGGGGTAACCGCTTCGTCTGGAATCTGAAATATCCCGACTCGGTCAAGATCGAGAGATCTGTCACTGGCGAAGATGCGCTGGCCGGGCCAGTCGCCGCGCCAGGCCGCTATCAGGTGCGCCTGCAAGTCGGCGATCAGACGTACACGCAGCCCTTCGAGGTGCGTAAAGACCCACGCGTTGCAACCAGTGACGAGGATTTGCGTGCTCAGTTCGATCTGCTGCTCGCCATCCGCGACCGTCTCTCCGAGATTCACAACGGCATCAACGCCATCCGCAGCATCCGCAAGCAGACCGAGGAGTGGGAGAGCCGCACCAAAGACCACGAGATCCACGACAAAGTCACCGCTGCCGCCAAAGATCTGCGCGAGAAGCTGCTCGCTGTCGAAGGGGAATTGACCCAGGTCAAGGCCAAAGTGCGCTTCGACACGATGGATCACCCGATCAAGCTCAACGCCAAGGTGGCCGCGCTCGCCGCCGTCGTCTCCAGTGGCGAGGCCGCGCCGACCCGCCAGGCGCGTCAGGTCTTCGACCACCTGTCCGCCCAGGTCGCCACGCAACTCCAGCGCCTTCGCGAGGTGATCGAGACGGACGTTGCCGCGTTCAACGCGTTGATCCGCGAGGCCAGTGTGCCAGCCATCGTGCCCGCCGCTCCCGCCACAGATCGCGCCAAGGAGGAAACCATAGCCCAGTCCTCTCCGCCCACCGGAGAGTAAACTACCGTTCCATCTACATGCCCTGGCTCCCCTTCAGTGCAGGCTGGGAGCCAGGGCCATACTCTGGGCGTGCTATGCGCCATTGCACTCCACAAGACTGCAGATTATACTGACGTCTGCGACACGACGCGTCCGCGTTCCACCATGTGTTTGTTTGCTTTCTGCTGCCGCCTTGGCGGGAGTCACGTGTCTTGCGGCGGAAGGATGCCAATAGCGCCGGATTGGTTTTTGCGTTCTGGTATGCGGATCGCTACGCGGTCACGTCCGCTCAAGGATATGCGGTGGGCGGCGGTGAAAAGCCGGGTAGCACGGCGGCTGGGATGGACCGATTGATGTCTTTCCCCGATGAGGCGCGGACTGCTTCCACACGAAGCGACTTCCCGCGTCGCTGAGCCGCGCCGCACCGCTTGTCGTACAGGCTCTCCATGGTCAGTCATGCCGCGCAGCCCGCGGCCACATGCCACCGTGATTCTTAGTAGCACGTACCCGATTGTGGAATCGGGAGACAGGACCAGAAAGGAGGAGCGGCGCATCCTCCCTTGCTTCAACGCGCTCGCAAGGCAGGGTTTTCGCGCCGCGCTTTCTCATGAGTGCTCTAGATGCTGTGATGCCCGATCCAGATTTCGTGGCACTCGGTCTGGGCGGGACGAACATGATGGCGATGTTGTGGACGGTGGCGATGGGCCGCCGGGCGGTGGGCGTCGAGATGCGCGGCGATCCCTTTCTCGGCGTTCATTGGAACATTCGTGAAGACTTCTACCACCAGCTCGGCCTGATCGACCAGATGATGCTCGAACGCTACGGGGAGGCGCGACTGCCTCGCCGAGGAGACGGTCGTCTGTTTCGCCTCGCGGAGTGTTTCTACAGCCCGCGGACCGTCGCGGGAGATATCGTGGCCGATGAGATCATCGATAGCTACGACACCGACCAGCATATCGTGGGAACCATCCAGCACATCGAGTTTATCGACGACCGTTGGCGGGACGGCTTGCCGAATCGGGTCATTTCCCTGGCGGACCCACCTATTCCCCCGGACCACCCCGACCCAGCAAAGATCCGCACCTCGATGCTGGAAGTACTCGACGGCCCCTCGATGTTCCAGGCAGAGGCTGCCTCCATTCAGAAATTGTTGCGTCGCTACCTGGAGCGGATCGAGCAGCAGGACCGCGCCAACCACCAGGCGCCCAGGGTCCGGCTGTTTACGCACCACCGCGTGGTCCACGGCGAAGACGACGGTTTCATCCCCGATCGCGATGGCCGCATGCGGATTCGTATCGAGGCGCTTGAGGAATTCGACTTCAAAGGGCAGTTCGTCCGCGTGCGGGAACCCGGCAGCGAGATCATTGACCTCGGAGTCCCTGAGCTATTCATGATCGCGGAGGGCTTCAGCAGTGGGGACGCGAAACGTCTGGGATTCGAGCAACATGACGTCGAGGTCGATCATGGAGACGGGCGTGGCCCGCTGGTGGCACAAGCTGATTTTCTGGCTGGCCTGCTCGATGTGCTCGTCGGTGGCCGCCTGCGACGACGAATCTCCTCTGAGTTTGATCAGGACGGCAAGGAATACTGGGTACGGCAGATCGCTGTGGGCCATGAGAATGATCCCGAGGTGGGGTGGGTTCTGGTACAGGTTCCCGACTTCAAGTCGTTCGATCCCATCGAAGCGGGACTCGTTCCAGTCGGAACCGACCCGCATTCACCCGAGTTCTTCGCCGCCTACCACCATTCGATCTACGACTACTATATGGAGCAGGCCGCCGACATTCTTGAGGTTCCCAAGCAAGACCTGATGCAGGTGCAGATGATCTATGGACCAACCTTGTTTAGTCTCGTTGAGCGGGTCGGGGATGACCCACTGATCGCCGCCAATGGCGTGGTCGGTGGCGATTCCTTCGGCAATGGTCACTTCCTGACCAGTGGCGGCGCGATGACGGGGATGATTGGGCATAGCGCCCGTGTCCTCGACTATTGGCGCTCGCGAGCGAAAGGCATCTCCCCGGCTGAAGCTATCCTCAAGCTCGCCGATAGTATCAAAGATGACACACATGCCTGGCTTCAACTGAGCGCGAAGGAATACAGCCAGGCAGTACCGATCAACTTTGGCGCGGAACGCATCGAACGAATCAGTCTGGCGAGCGGCATCGACACGAATGCGCGGGCCAATTCGATCGACGCGGCGCGACGCAAGCGTCACACGCTCATTCCACTGGACCCATCCAACTGGAGAAGGTTATTTGTTCACAACGGCAAGGTGCTCTCAGCACTGCCTGAGCTTGCTGCTGCCCACCCCCAGCAACGTGCTCCGCGTGCGGCTGCGGAAAGCGTACCGGTGCGGGCACTCGCGCTCACGGCTGAGCGCTCGAGCGCCAAGCATACGCTGGAACCGAGCCAGCGAGAAGGCAACCGCGCACTGCCCAAGCCCAGGTACATCCTCGAACACACTGTGAGAGACCTCGATCCGGACCTGGTGCGTACCGTGGTGACACCCGGACGAGCGGGCGCAAAGCGCATTTTGGAGGACGCGGACCAGGCGGAAGGCAATCGCACGCTACTCATGCCATGGCCATCGAGCGCCCCCGGCACCGTCGAGCACGAGTTGCGAGATGGGGATCGTAGCCTTACCCTGTTGAGGTTGCCGGCCACTCGTGAGACGCAGGCTCAGGAGCAGCCGCCCAACCCACCCAATATCACTCCGCTGGAGCCTGAAAGCGCGCGAATCTACATAGGTCTGGATATCGAGGAGAACGAGCAGGTCATACAGCGTATCGTGATCACAGCGAATTCTGTCGTGGTCGGGCGTGCGGATCCCAAGCATGGGATCACGCCAGATATCGACCTCACGCCGTTCGACCCCATGCGTACAGTCTCACGTCAGCACGCTCGAATTCATCTTGAGCATGCCGCCTTTTACATTGAAGACCTCATGAGTCGCAATAAGACACAACTGGCAGGAGTGACGCTCACCCCGCACAAGCCGGAAATGCTCCAGAGCGGTCATGCAATACGCTTTGGCGCGGTCAATGCTGTCGTTCGCCTGCTTGGCACAAGCCCATTGCCTGCGTCCTGGCCGCATGCATAGCTGATCATAGCCCACCCCCGATGCCTGCCACTGGCCCTGGTCAGCG
>DASUWS010000270.1:0-23642 GCA_036378295.1 Ktedonobacterales bacterium | reverse complement strand
GGTCGTCTCGACGTTGGTCACCCAGTCGCGCAGCGCCTCGTTGATAGCGTCTTTGAGGGTGCGGCTGCCCGCGCTGACGGGACGTACCTCCGCGCCCAGCAGCTTCATGCGAAAGACGTTGAGCGACTGGCGGCGGATATCCTCTTCGCCCATGTAGACGACGCATTCGAGTCCCTGGCGGGCGCAGACGGTCGCCGTGGCGACGCCATGCTGGCCCGCGCCAGTCTCGGCAATGATGCGCCGCTTGCCCATACGTTCGGCCAGAAGCCCCTGCCCCAGCGCGTTATTGATCTTGTGCGCGCCAGTATGCGCCAGATCTTCGCGCTTGAGGTAGACTCGCGCGCCGACACGTTTCGAGAGCCGCTGAGCGAAGTAGAGCGGCGTGGGGCGTCCGGTGTAGCTGCGCTCAAGCCCGGCGAGCGCCGCCGCGAAATCACTGTCAGCGCGAGCGGCATCGTACGCCTGCTCAAGCTCAGTCAGTGCCGCCATCAGGCTTTCAGGGACAAACCGCCCGCCGAAATCGCCGTAGCGTCCGCGAGCGTCGGGGTAGACGCCGTGGTGATAGGTGGATGATGATGTGGTCTCGGATGTTGACATGGCTCTCTCCCGGATAAGGCGCGGGCATATGAGCACGCGGATATGCACATTACGGAATGTGCCGTAACTCTGGCTATGGCGCGCTACTGGCGCCTGGTTCTTGCTCCTGCGTATTCAGTGCTCGTGCCACGCGCAGGAATCGCGTGATCTTGGTGATATCTTTGACGCCCTCACTCTCGACGCCGCTGCTGACGTCCACGCCACGCGGGATAACCGTGGCAAGCGCATCGCCGAGGTTCTCGGGAGTCAGCCCGCCCGCCAGGATGACCGGCCAGCGCCGCGCCGCCTCCGCCGCCAGTCGCCAGTCGCCCGTATGGCCGGTGCCGCCATAGCTGCCATTGTCCGCTGGTGTATCGAGCATCAGGATTGCCCCAGCCAACGCGTAGGCATCCAGCAGCGGCAGGTCGTCCGGGGAGCGCAGTCGGAGCGCGCGCAGAACGGGCAGCCCGGTCATCTCCGCCACCAATGCGCACATCTCTGGCGTCTCGTCGCCGCTCAACTGCACGGCATCCAGTCCAACGGTCTCGGCGAGGGCGGCGATGCGCTCCAGCGGTTCGTTCACGAAGACGCCGACGGCCAGACACTGGAAATGATGATTGCGGGCGGCTAAATCCGTGCCTATACGGTCTCGCGTGCGCTCTGCCACGATGTCCGTCTGCGCAGGCCGGCCAGATACGATGCGTGCTGCTTCTACCAGTTGGCGTGCCTGATCGGGAGACACCTGGCGGCGGCTGGCCGCGAAGACCAGCCCGAACGCATCGGTGCCCAATTCGACCACTGCGCGCACGT
Organism: Ktedonobacterales bacterium; assembly: GCA_036378295.1. Taxonomy (GTDB): domain Bacteria; phylum Chloroflexota; class Ktedonobacteria; order Ktedonobacterales; family JADMIN01; genus DAHUXT01. Next base: position 22,256 of record DASUWS010000270.1, on the reverse strand, counting down.
GTTCGGCAGTCTTCAGGCCACAGATCTTGACGAAGGGGTCGCGCGAGCGGCGGAAGAACTCGGCGGTTGTGCCGCCACCAGCGTTTGCCAGCCTGCGCGCCAGCTCATCCGGCGAAGGCGCGCGCATCAGCACCTCACCCACCAGAATCGCATCCGCTCCGAAGGCCCGCGCACGCGCCGCGCCCCGCGCATCGCCAATGCCGCTTTCCGCGACGAAGATACGGTCGTCGGGAACCAGCGGACGCAGCCGCCGCACGACATCGGAATCAACGGTGAATGTGCGCAGGTCACGGCTGTTGACGCCGATCACGCGCGCGTCCGCTGCCACGGCTCGCCGCGTCTCGGCGGCGTTGTGCGCCTCGACCAGTGCCTCCATGCCCAGCGAGTGGGTGAGGGCGAGCAGGTCGCGCAGAAGCGTGTCATCCAGCAGCGCGCAGATGAGTAAAACGGCGTCGGCTCCCGCTGCTCGCGCTTCGAACACCTGATAGGGATCGAGCAGAAAGTCCTTACGCAGCACGGGCATACTCACCGCTTCTCGCACAGCGCGCAAGTGGTCGAGCGAGCCGAGGAAGAAATCCGGCTCGGTCAGCACGCTGATGGCTGCCGCGCCGCCCGCCGCGTATGCCCGCGCCCGCGCCACCGGATCGAACCGCTCCGCCAGCAGCCCTTTCGAGGGCGAGGCCCGCTTCACTTCGGCAATGAGCCGGGCCGGACCTCCCCGTGCAGGACGTAGCGCCTCGCCAAACGACCGGGGTGGAGGCGCGGCCAGCGCCTGGTCGCGCATCTCGTCGAGCGGAATCCGCTGGCGGCTCTCATCCAGATGAACGCGGGTCGCGGCGACGATGCGTTCCAGAAATGTCTTGGGTGGTGTCTCTGTCTCGGACATGGGCTTATCCTGCCTCGTCTTCTGACCGGGCATAGAGCGTATAGAGGTGGCGCAGATTGTCGGTGTAGATCGTCCGCGCATCCCAGGTGGCATACGCCGCTGGTGTCGGAGCCGCCAAGACCTGCTCCATGGTCTCGCCACGCACAATCGCCTCGCTGACTAGCGTCTCCATATCGCCCAGATATTCGCGCAATGTCGCTACGTCATCGCGTGTGCCCACGGAGCCATGCCCCGGCACAACGGTCTGGATATCCAGCGCCTCGATCCGCTCCAGGATGGTGTCCCACTGCTCCAGGTCCGCCTGCCCGAAGGATGGGTGCATCCGCACGCCGAGCAGGTCGCCAAGGAATGCGATGCGCTCCGCGCGCAGCAACAGAATGGCGTCGCTGCTCGTGTGGCCGCCGCCAAAGCTCAACACCTCAACCGTGCGGTCAGCGCCGTGGAGCGATAACCGGTGATCGAAGGTGATGTCGGGCAACCGTAGCGTCAGCTCGGGCAGTGCCGCATAGAGCGCACTGTAATCGCCTTGTAGTGCCCGCAGATCGTCTCGTAGCTCTGGTGTAGCGGGTTTGGCGATTTCCTCGTCAAAGCGGGTGAGATCGTCGGGATGCTCCCGCGCCTGGGCGATGATCTCGCGCCCGCGAGTGGCCATGCGCTCGCGCGTTTTCCCCGTCGCGATGATATGCGCATCGTCAAAGACGACATTTCCGTGAATGTGGTCCATATGGTAGTGGCTGTTGACCACGTACACGACCGGCTGGCCGGTCAGTGCTTCGGCCACGGCGCGCAGGTCACGGGCGGCGGTGGGCGTCAGGAATGTATCGAACACGAGTGTTCCATTCCCCAGGGCGATGATGCCCGCGTTACCCCACGCGCCACTCCCACGCGTGACGATGGCTGCCCAGACGCCCTCGGCGAGACGTTTCAGGGTGAAGTACGGCGACGGGGGAAGCGTTTCCCCGGATGGCTCAGATGATGTGCCTGGCAATGACATAGCGTGTATCCTGTGTCTGTATATCCGCATCCTCACGCCACGGTCGCGCCCAGGCGCTGTGTCAAAGTGGCGAGCGTTTCCAGCGTGGCGGCGCCATGCCCCTTGCTCAATCCTGCCCGCGCCTGGCGCACGCCGTCGGCCAGCGATTCTGCCCGGCCAGTAACGTAGAGGGCAGCGCCCGCGTTGAGGGCGACCATATCGGCTGGTGCGCCGCCAACTGTGCCGTTGAGCAATCCACGAAGCAGCGTCGCGTTCTGCTGCGCATCGCCGCCCAGCACCGCCTCGCGAGGGGCGGTTGTGCAGCCGACATCCTCCGGGGTAATTGTATACTCGCGCAGCGTGCCGATGGCGCCGTCCACCTCACAAATGCGCGTTGGGCCGGCGAGCGAAATCTCATCAACGCCGTCCTCGCCATGGACGATCAGCGCCCGCGCGCCGCCCAGCCGTAACAACGCCTCGCCCATGAGCCGCAAGAGCTTCGGATCAGGCACCCCCAGCACCTGATAGCGCACACGAGCGGGGTTGGTCAGCGGGCCGAGTATGTTGAAGATTGTGCGGATGCCGATCTCGCGGCGCGTCGGGCCGACATGACGCATCGCGGGGTGGTAGGTTGGCGCGAACATGAAGCCAAAGCCGACCTGCTCGACACACTGTGCCACCTGCTCCGGCCCAAGCTCCAGCTTGACGCCGAGCGCTTCCAGCACGTCGGCACTGCCGCAGCGGCTGGTGGCCGCGCGATTGCCGTGCTTGGCGACTGGCGTCCCCAACGCCGCGGTGAGCAATCCCGCCGCCGTCGAGATGTTGAACGTGCCTGAGGCATCGCCGCCCGTGCCGCAGGTATCCACCGCCCGCACCGACGACGCCAGCGGCACATATACCGCCTGCTCGCGCATCACACGCGCCAGTCCGGCTACCTCCTCGACCGTCTCGCCCTTCAGGCGTAGCGCCGTCAGAAACGCGCCGAGCTGTGAGGGCGTTGCCATGCCTGTCATGATCTCTTCCATCGCCTCGGCTGCTTCGGCCTCGCTCAGCGACTGGCCCGCAACCAGATGCGCGATTGCCTCTCGAATCATCGTTCCTGCCCTCCCACGGCGGTTGAAATCGCGCCCGGCCCCCCTCTCTTCTGCTCCTCCCTCAGGTGAAGAGTTCGCAGGTCGGAGAGGTCCTTATACTTCACTCGTCCGTATCATCCGATAGCGCCGGATGCCGCGCGTCGAGAATCGCCCCGATGACACGCCCTCCGGCATAGCGCTCTAGCAGATCCAGCAGGTCAGCCAGCGCCGCCTCAACCTCGCGGCGCGCGTTCTCGTGCTGCGACTCTACAGTGATCATCACGACGCCGGTATCGTCGCGCGCGGCGCTCTGATCGCTCTGCCGCCAGCACCAGCGCTCGGCAAAGACCAGCCCGGCATCGTCGGCAAAAACAACCTCACCTGCCGTGGGATGCTCAATGACATCCGGCCGGCCGAGCGGTGTATAGCGCTCTTCGCCTGTGGCGAAGCGCACAGTCAGCGTTCCGCTTAGCGAGCGTGTATCGAAGACGGCGACCGGAAGCGCATAGCGGATGCTGACGAGATTACCCAGGTCCACCAGGGTGTTGACGCCAGGGATATCACCTTTCTTCGTCAGACGGCGCAGCAACGCCTCGGCGGCGCTCCGGCACTGCGTTGGGTCCACGCCAAAGCGGCGGAATGCGCTTCGCCACGCGGCGAGCGGTGGAAGCTGGCTCAGTGGGGTCGCTCCGATACGAGCCACCGTTGCCCGCTGCTCCTCGACGTAGGCTGCGCGCAGCGGCTCCGGCGCAGGCCCGTTACGCACGCCCGTCGCCATGATGACGCCGCCTGTTATGGCCGGGAAGCGTTCGAGAATTGCGGCATCGTAGCGAAAGGTGGCCATTAGCGTATACCCTCTTCTACCAGTACCGATACCGGGCGGCTCTCTGGCGGGCTGGGCGGGCTGGACGACATGCGCAGGAAGTTGCGCAGCAGATCCTTTCCAGCAGCCGTCAGAATGGACTCGGGATGAAACTGCACCCCCTCGATGGGATACTCCCGATGACGCAGCGCCATCACCAGCCCGTCGTCAGTTTCCGCCGTTACCATGAGTGTGGGCGGCAGCGATGCGCGCTCGACGATCAGGCTATGGTAACGCGTCGCGCTGAAGGGGCGCGGCAGACCCGCCAGCACACCCTCACCGTGATGGTGAATGCTGGCGACCTTGCCATGTACCGGCTCTGGAGCGCGGATCACTCGCCCGCCAAAGACCGCGCCGATGCACTGGTGCCCCAGGCAGACGCCCAGCGTTGGCACGCGTGGACCCAGCCGCTCGATTAGCGCGCACGAGATGCCAGCTTCGGCGGGCGTGCAGGGTCCGGGCGAGATGACGACGTGCGACGGGGAGAGGGTTTCGGCCTCGGCGACGGTGATCGCGTCGTTCCGGCGTACCAGCACGTCCATGCCAAGCTCCCCAAGGTATTGCACGAGGTTATAGGTGAAGCTGTCGTAGTTATCGATCAGGAGCAGCATCGCGCCTACCCCGCCTTTCCGCCTCATCCAGTGCGCGCAGCACCGCGCCCAGCTTGTTCTCCGTCTCGTCGAACTCCGCCGCCGGAATCGAATCGGCGACGATGCCGCCGCCTGCCTGGGCATACGCGACGCCGCCCCGGAAGACCAGCGTGCGAATGGAGATGCAGGTGTCGAGATTGCCGTCGAATCCGAGGTAGCCGACGGCACCGGCGTAGAGTCCGCGCCGCTGGCCCTCTAGCTCCGCCAGGATCTGCATCGCCCGCACCTTCGGCGCTCCGGAGACTGTCCCTGCCGGGAAACCGGCCCGCAGCGCATCATACGGTGTCAGCCCGTCACGTAGATGCCCGGTGACATGCGAAACGAGATGCATCACATGCGAATAGCGCTCGACATCGAGAAACTGCGTGACCCGCACGCTCCCCGGCTCACTGACCCGCCCCACGTCATTACGCCCCAGGTCTACCAGCATTACATGCTCGGCACGCTCCTTCTCGTCGGCGCGCAGCTCCGCTTCGAGGCAGGCGTCTCGCGCCGGGTCGCTATCGCGGCGGCGCGTGCCCGCGATGGGATGAATCGCCACTTCGCCATCCTCCACCCGCACCAACAATTCAGGCGATGCGCCCGCGACCGCCAGATCGGCCAGCGCTAGATAGAACATGTAAGGCGAGGGATTGACCGAGCGCAGAGCGCGATAGACGTCGAATGGATGCGCTGTCGTTGGCCTTGCGATACGCCGCGACGGCACAACCTGGAAGCAATCGCCCGCGCGAATGTATTCCTGGGCGCGCAACACCGCCGCCTCATAGGCTTGTCGTGACTCCAACCGTGACGCTGGAACACTTCCGCTGAAGCGCCCGATCCGCTGGCCGCGTGGATAGCGCGGCGCTGGCTGCCACAGCCGCTGCTCCATCGCATCCAGCCGCGACTGCGCCGCTGCCTGCGCCTGTTTCTCATCGCCCCCGGTCGCGCTCGTGTCGGCATAGGTGAGCAGGCGCGCGGTATGGCGCGCATGATCGAAGATCAGCAGGGTGTCACTGAAGAGGAAGACGCTCTCAGGCAGGCCGAGCGGGTCTTCCGCCGGGATGCCAACCGTCGGCTCGTAGCGGGCGGCGACCTCATAGCTCAGATAGCCAACCGCTCCGCCACGGAAGCGCGGCAGCCCCGGCGGCGCTGGCGCGACCGGGCGGCGTTCCAGCTCAAGCCGCACGGCAGCTAGTGGGTCGGCGCAGGGCATATGCTCCACCAATCCAGCGCGCGGGCCGCTTCGCCAGCGGTACGTTGCCACGCCATCGCGCACGCGCAGCACGAGGTAGGGGTTTGTGCCGACGAAGGAGTAACGGGCAAGCCGCTCGCCTCCTTCGACCGATTCCAATAGATAGCCGTAACGCCCGCTGGCGAGCTTGAGATAGGCGGAAACGGGCGTATCGAGATCGGCGGCCACCTCACGCCACACCGGCGACAGCACGGGACGGCGCTCGCCCCGTGTGTCCGGTGCTGCCGTGGTCATGTGCTGTGGTACCACTGTGGTGTACACGGTGTGCTTCTCCCACCTCTCCCCGGAAATCGTTCCGGTATGTTGAGCGGTCTTCCCCAATCTGTGCGGCCAGGCGAACCGAAGTGCAGGGCTTGCTTGATTACCTGTGCCGCAGGCTAAACTAAAGACCTACGGCTAATCCCGCGGCCAGCGTCTCTCTCGCTGCCAGTCATTTGCTCGGCTGCTTGGCGGCGTTTCCGTGTCGCCCGTGACCATGCCGAGGAAACCGCGTGTCGACATGCTCACGGGCAACAGTGGCACCCGCAAATCACCGGTATCCGTGATGCACTGGCCCGCATGGAACACTGCCACCGTAGAACCGGACCAGGCCCATACTGTGATGGTATCTGTGCTCGTTTCTACGTCCAACGCATCTCCCTCCGGGCCACGCGCGACCACCTCGAACGTGGCTCCCGCGGGAAACTGGAACACCCTGCCGCAGGGCTCTGGCGCGAAAGTGATTGACGAATCGTGTGAGTTGGTAATTCGCAGGGCCACGCGCTGAACATCTGCACCCGGCTCATCACTCATACGCACAGCCTCTTTGCAAACACTGCCTGCTCGCCTAGCGCAGCCCTACTTTCTCCAGCACGCTTTGTAGCGTTGCCTGCGCCAGTGGCCGTATCTTCTCCACGCCCTCGACCATCAGCCCGTCGAGCATGGCGGGGTCGCCCATGAGCACCTTATAGCGTTGTTGAATCGGCTCCAGCGTGGCCACGACGACATCGGCCAGGGCGGCCTTGAATTCTTTGTAGCCCTTGCCCGCGAACTCCGCTTCGATCACCTCCCGGCTCTGGCCCGTCAGCGACTGGTAGATGGCCAGCAGGTTGAAGATGGCAGGGCGGTTCTCGTCGAAGACGATGGTCCGCTCCGAATCGGTCGTGGCACGGGCAATCTTCTTGCGAATCACCGCTGGCTCGTCGACGAGCGCGATGTAGGAGTTGGCGTTTCCACTCTTGCTCATCTTCTTGCTGGGGTCATCCAGCGACATGATGCGCGCGCCCACCTCGCGAATGATGGGTCGTGGCTCGACGAATGTCTCGCCAAAGCGGCTGTTGAAGCTGTTGGCAACATCGCGCGCCAGCTCGACATGCTGCTTCTGGTCCTCGCCGACAGGGACAGCATCCGTCTGATAGAGCAGGATATCCGCCGCCATCAGGACCGGGTAGGTGTAGAGGCCCGCGCTTGCCGCTTCGCGGTCCGCCCCGGCCTTCGTCTTGAACTGCGTCATCCGGTTCAGCCATCCGGTCGGCGTGATGCAGTCCAACACCCATGTCAGCTCGGCATGTTCGTGCATATGGGACTGGACGAAGATGGCGCTGCGCTCCGGGTCGAGCCCGCAGGCAATGAGCAGTGCGTAGAGCTGGCGTGTGTTGAAGCGCAGCTCGGCGGGATCCTGCGGAACGGTGATGGCGTGCAAGTCCACCACGCAAAAGATGTTGTCGTAGATGTCCTGCTCGGCAGCCCAGTGGCGAATCGCGCCGATATAGTTGCCAAGCGTCGGTGTGCCCGATGGGGCGATGCCAGAAAATACCCGCTCGCGTTTCGATTTGCTCGCGGCGTTGCCTCGTTTGCTCGCCGGAGCGGTGACGGATGACGTTGTTGCGCTCATCTGCGCGTCCTCCCAGGGTAATTGCCCATTGTTATGTGTGACTCAACAAATCCCAATAAAAAAGCTTCCCATCCCACTGCTGGGACGAGAAGCTGTCAAACGCTTTCGTGGTACCACCCGAATTCGAGCCAGTCACCACGCCAGATGGCGGATAAGGCTCCTTTGCGAGCACGGGCAGACACAAACACATGCGAACACATGGTGCATAGCCGATGCTCCGCCTCGCTAACGGGAGGCCCCCGGCGAGCCCTACGGCGGATGGCCGCTCAGGCTGCTGCTCACAGAACCATTCGGCGGGAGCGCCAGCGCCGGATTCCACCGTCCCGGCTCGCTGTGGCTGTCACTTCGCCCGCGTACTTTTTCTGTATCGCCGCTTTTCTCGATGTTGTTTAGTGTTGATGATCGCAGTATAGCGACAGCCCGCAAAGGATGTCAAGATGGCACCATGACGACACCATGACGACACGATACGGCAAGGGCAATTTCGTCATTCCTGTTCTGTTATGGATTCGTGAGATGGAAGCGAAGCAATGTGTCTGCATTGTGACAAAGACATGCATTCGCTGAGGCCAGGCGAACAATGGGCACTATGGAGCGATCTGGCTATGAAGCCTGGAAATGAGTCTATTGTCATGTTCCCTCTCAACACGGCAGGCACAAACCCCGACGGGAGTAATCCCGTATCACGCGCCCGGTACCGGGGGATGCTGATCGTTCCGCTGCTGGTGACGCTGGCGGCGCTGGTGCTGGCTGCCTGTGGCGTTACCACGCCGTCGGGGCCCGGCGCCAATGCGACGCCGACCGCCACTCCGCCTACGACGGTGAAGGTCTATTTTGCCAAACACCCAGACACCGACAATAATCCGACCGTGGTTTTCGCGGCACAGCGCGTGACGACCGCCACGAACACGCAGGACCAGGCGACGTTCGCCCTCGATGAGATGCTCAAGGGCCCGACGGCGGCGGAGCGGGCGCAGAACCTCTATTCGCCCTTTGATGGCAAGCTTGCCCTGCAATCAGTCTGCCCTGGACCGTTCCGTAACTTCGATCTGACCCTGAATCACAAGGGCACGGCGATTGAGGATGGCACCGCGACGCTACAGTTCTGCCGCCGTGTGGACATCGCGGGCGATCTGGAGGGGCCGCGCATGGCAGCGATGATCAGCTCAACGCTGCTGCAGTTTCCCGAGATCAAGAAAGTGGTTATCCTCGATTATCACGGCAATTGCTTCGACGATTTGCGGGGCGAGAATGCCTGCCTGAACGGCCAGCAGGTGAATGGCTATCCGGTGCAAGTCTACTTCTCGAAGCATCCCGACTCGGATAACGCGCCGACCGCCGTTTTCGCTGTCAACCGGGTCTCGCCGACGCTTGGCGTCGCCACCTATGCGATTGGCCAGTTGATTGCCGGGCCGACCGCGTCTGAGAAAGCGAAGGGCTACTACACACCGCTCCAAGGCTCGCTCAGCGGTACCTCAACCTGTGGCGGCGCGGATTTCAAGATTACGCTCAACTGGGGCCGTGACCATGCGGAGACGGGCCATGCGACGCTCCAGTTCTGTCGCGATGTGAAGGGTTTTGGCGACACGGGCGCGGTTGTCGTGCGCAACGAGATCACCAAAACGATGACGCAATTCAGCAACATCAAAGCGGTGGACATCGTCTACAAAGACGGCTCCTGCTTCGATGACCTGATCGGCTGCGACTAAGCGGATTGGCATGTGGCGGATTCCGCTGCATGGGGTAACAACGAGATTGATGGGCAGCGGTGCGGTCTTGCTCTGATGATGCATCGTCAGTCCTCTCAACAGGAGACACCCCCACCCCCTTGGGAGAGACGAGCGTCTGCCCGATCTGCCACCGCGCCCTCTACTTGACTGCTGCCATGCACTCTCGCGGCCAATGGGTATGGTCAGACATAGGGCCAGGAAAGTCTCAGGCTCGCGGCCATGTCGCCGATGACAAAACGCTGGCCAGAAAGCCCCTGCCTGGAAGCGGGGGTACATGTGAATGGTTCCTTCCATTGCCGTCTTTACCGTTTTCTCGCCGTGGTGTGAGAAGGGAGCGGAAGACGGTTGCTTGAGGACACCTCTTCGGGTGAGGGCGTGTCCGCCGTCTGGCCAGATGCGCGAGGCTGAGCAGACCCATCGCGTCAACTGGTTCCGGTCCTCGTGGGTTGCATCACCCGATGCACCCAGGCGCCTTCCCTGCGGGTCGCGAGCATCGCCCGCTTTTCAGCAGGGGAGTATCAAGTCGTCAACTGAGCAGATAAGCTCGATAACACTCTGATGAGGAGGACGCCATGACGGTCCTGGAGTGGCTGCTGGATTCGGACCCCGCTATTCGCTGGCAGGTCTTGCGAGATCTGACCGATGCTCCCCCCGACGAGGTCGCGGCTGAGCGCGCACGCGTCGCGCGCGAGGGCTGGGGCGCGCAGCTGCTCGCTGCCCAGGGTGCCGATGGCTCATGGGCGGGCGCCGCGTTTAACCAGGAGTGTGACTCCACGATGCACGTCCTCTCGCTGCTGCGAGACCTGGGTCTCGATCCCGCGTGCGATGAGGCGCGTCGTGCGATAGGCATGGTCCGCGACCGCGTGACGTGGCGGGGATGGGACTGGGATGGCACGTGGCGAGGGGAAGACTTTGAGGGCACTCCCTTCTTCGTAGGCGAGGTCGAGCCGTGCATCAACGGGCAGGTGGCGGCGAGCGGTGCCTACTTCGGCCAGGACGTCCAGCGGATCACCGGGCGCCTGCTCAGCGAGCAACTGCCTGACGGTGGCTGGAACTGCGAGGCCGCCAACGGCTCGACGCGGTCGTCGTTCAACACCACGATCTGCGTGTTGGAAGCGCTGCTCGAACTCGAATACGAATTGGCTGGCCGGAGCAGCGCAGCGGTGAAGGAGGCCCGCCTCCGCGGGGAGGAGTATCTCCTCGAGCGCCGCCTCTTCCGGCGACTGTCGACTGGCGAGATAATCGAACGAGATCGCGATGGCGGCACCGTGTGGACGAGCTTCGCCTTCCCGACCTGGTGGCACTACGATGTGCTGCGGGGACTCGACTACCTGCGGAAGGCTGGCGTCACGCCGGACGAGCGCGTGGCCGAGGCGATCGATCTGGTCGCGTCGAAGCGCGACAGCGACGGCCGGTGGTTGCTCGAGCAAGTCTATCCCGGCAATCTCCCGGTCGACTTCGGTGAGCGCGAGGGCGAGCCGAGCCGATGGATCACGCTGCGCGCCCTCCGCGTCCTCCGCTGGGCTGGCCGGGAAGGGTGATCGCTGGCATCCGCCATTGATTGTGCCCATCGCAGTCAACAGTGCCGCAAACGTTTGATCCTGGCATCCAATGCGACAGTCACCCAGGCGCACAGTGTTGTGGTGCTGCACTTTGCGGAAGCGGTCAGTCCTGCTGGCAGTTTATCGGCCAAGGGGCCGCGTTCGTTAATGTGGCCAATTGGCCGGATATACTGCCATGTTTCTTGCAATGGATTGCGCTGGCCGTGTTGGTGGTAGTTCGCGATGGGGGAATGGGAGGCGATCGGCGCACGAAGGCCCTCGTGGGGCCTGCTGCTCGACGGGAAGCAGCGCCGCCCCTATCGCTTGCCTGTGCGGCACGACTCGGCCGCAAGCGCCATCGTCGGGAACACGTGCCGGTAGAGATGGTAATTGATGTAGAAGTCTCGTGGGAAGCCGGTACCGGTGTACTCCCGCTCGTCCCAGGTCCCGCCTGTCTGCCGCTCTCGCAGATATGCCAGCCCGCGCGCACAGGCAGGCTGCCGCGCCATTCGCGCCACCTGCAACGCTAGCACGGCCCACGCGGTTTGTGAGGGCGTGCTACTGCCGACCCCGGCGAAGGAGCTGTCCTCATAGGACAAGCAGGACTCGCCCCAGCCGCCATCGTCGTTCTGCCGTGCCAGCAGCCATGCGCAGCCCTTCTCGATCATGTCTGTCACGGCGAACCCCTGCTCACGCAGCGGCGCGAGAGCGGAGATCACGCACCAGGTCCCATAGATATGATTGACCCCCCAGCGGCCGAACCAGGAGCCGTCAGCGCGCTGCATCCGCCGCAGGTAGGCGAGCGCTTGGGCGATCATCCGATCTCTCCCGGCCTGGGGCCGACCCGGCAGGCGCGCCAGCATCTCCAACACGTGCGCCGTGACATCTTCTGAGGGCGGATCGAGCAGAGCGCCGAAGTCGGCGAAAGGCAGTTGGTAGACAATTTCACGCGTATTATCTTTGTCGAATGCGGCCCAGGCGCCATTGCGCGACCGCATAGCTACCACCCACTCTACCGCGCGCACGATCGCCTCGCGTAGCGCCGCCTCATGTTCATGTCCGGCCTCCAACAAAGCCAGGACGATCACCGCAGTATCGTCAACATCCGGATAGGTGTCGTTCTCGAACTCGAACGCCCACCCGCCGCAGGCGACCTTGCCGCAACGCACCTGCCAATCGCCGCCAGCCGTGATCTGCTCTTTGAGGAGCCAACTCACCCCCCGCCGCAGCGCCGGGTGATCGCGGTCGAGACCCGCACGCCGCAAGGCCAGGAGCGTCCAGGCGGTGTCCCAGACGGGAGACATGCAGGCCTGGAGCCGCCACCCGCCCTCGTCATCCAGCGCGAACTTCTCCAGCCCGTCGAGTCCGCGCCGCATGATCGGATGATCGGTACTCATGCCCTCCAGGTGCAGCGCGATGAGCGAGTAGACCCATGGAGGCTGAATGCCTCCCCAGCTTCCGTCGGCCTCCTGGCGGGACACGATCCAATCCACCAGCCGCCGTTTCGCGCGCGCCCGGCCAGGCTGCCGGGGAAGGCTGTCATACTGCTTGAGGAGCTTGTCAGCCCACCAGAACGGTCCTGAACCAGGCACTCTTGAGAGCAATCGATCGGTTCCAGGCGCTACCAGTTCGGGCACATCGCAGCCGAGTGCGCGCACGGGGCGTTGAGAGAGCACGATCAGCAGCGGGGCGATCGTGCCGCGCGCCCAACAGGCAAAGTCATAGAGGTTTAGCGGCACGTTCTTCGGGAGATAGACGAGCTCCGGCGGCATGCTGGGGACACCCGCCCAGGGATACTGGCCAAAGAGCGCGAGCCAGATCTTGGTGAAGACCCTCGCCTGCGCCACTCCCCCTTGCTGAAGGATGACGCGGCGTGCGTGCCGCATCGGCTGGCTCTCAGGGTCGAGACCCAGCACCTTCAAGGCCACGTAGGCCTCGATGGTGGTACTGAGATCCGCGGGGCCGTTAAAGTAGAGCGCCCACGAGCCATCCTCGCGCTGATTGTTGAGGATATGGCGAATCGCACCCTCGCGGATCGGCTCCAGGCTGAGCCCAAGAAACCGCAGCAGCAGGACGTGCTCGGCGTTCATGGTGACATTGGTCTCCAACTCGCCACACCACCAGCCGCTTGCATCCTGCCGCTCCAAGAGCCATTGCACCGCGCGCTCAAGGGCGCTATCCATTGGCGTGCTCCTCCCCGTTCTGCAGATGTGCGGCTAGTGACCGGGCCGCCGCACGCCCGCTGCGGACAGCGGACTCCATGGTTGCGGGCCATCCCGTATCGGTCCAGGCGCCGGCAATGACCACCTGCGCGCAGGATGTGGCAGGGCCAGGACGGCGCAGGCCAGGCGCCGGCACGAACGTCGCGTCGCGATCGCGGGTAGCGGCGCCGTGTAGCAGTCTTGCCTGCCGAAGCGCGGGTAGCACGTCTCCAAGCTCTCGGCGGCATAGCTCGACCAGGGCAGAACTAGCCCAGTTCACATACTGATCGGCTGCGCTCATGCTGCAGCAGAGGTACCCTGGCGCCTTCTCGAAGACCCATTGCACGGGCGAGTCGAGCAGCGCGGCGAAGCCGAATCCGAGCGCCGGCGCGTCGTACCACAGATGCACGTCAACGATAGGCGCCGTGCGAATATCGTCGAGGCCGAAGACGCCGAAACGCTCGGGACGCCCCAGCACGCGCTTCAGTCGGTCGGGTGGCACGGCGATCACCACCCCGTCATAGCTGAGGCGGCTGCCGCCTTCCACGACGAGTGCCCGCAGTTCCAGATCGCCTGGTGATTGCTCCACGAGATCCAGCCCCACCACTGGCGTCCGCAGGTGAACCCGATCGAGGCGTCGTGCCGCCGCCTCCGCGATACGCGCCAGGGGCACCCGTGCGAAGCCAAAGCGCGCGGCTCCGGCATCGCGCAGGAAGGCGGTCGCGATCACGAAGAGCGCGGCGTCGGCAGCGACCTCCTCCAGCGGCGCGTTGAGCGCCGGAATTAGAAACGGATCCCAGAATGCCCGGCGCATTGCGGCGGATTGACCATGGCGCTTTAGCCAGGCGGCAAAGGTTTCGCCAGGGCGCGCGGGCACGCGGACATCGAGCAGGGCGCGACCGACACGCAAGCGCGCTGGCAGATCGAGGTGCCGGTAGCGGAGGAGGGCAGGCGCCAGGTGCCAGGGAGCCGGCAACGACACGGCACGTAAGCGCGCCGACGGCCGATTGCGGGCCAGGAGCAGGGCATCGAAACGCTCCTGCAGAAAGAGTGCTGGTTCGCCGGCCGGAGGCGCCCCGTCCAGATTCCGGACAAAATCGATGAACTCCGTGCAGCATGCCAGGTAGACATGCTGGCCGTTGTCAACCTCGACATCGCCCAGCTTGAATGAGGTGGCCTTGCCACCGAGCAGGCGACTACGCTCCAGCAATTCGACCACGAACCCCCGCTGCTTCAGCTCCACGGCGGCGCTCAACCCGGCTAGCCCGGCGCCGACGACGGCTACACGGCTCGTAGCCATGATCTCGCCATCACTGCCAGCTTCTCTCTGCCGCTCAGTGACGCGCGCCGCGTGAGTGGCAGGGAAGGATCGGCCGCTATCTGGTCCACGATGGCCTGGTAAATGCCAGCCATGGTGAAGACGCAGGCCGCAGGACGCCGCGGAATCACCTGTGTCACGCGCAGGCCGGAGGCAAAGAGTTGCTGCACCCGCTCGATCTCATAAAGCATCAGACGCTCCCAGCCAGGCGAAGGGGCGCCGCTGAGCAGTATCTGCTCACCAGCTCCGAAGCGGCACAGATCATCCTGGGGCAGGTAGATGCGGCCCAACGCCAGATCTTCGCGCACATCGCGCAGAATGTTGGCGAGCTGCATCGCCACGCCCAGATCGTCGGCATGGTCCAGGGCCGCTGGATCGCTGAACCCAAATATCCGCACACACATGCGCCCCACGGACGAGGCGACGAGGCGGCAGTAGCTGCGGAGCTGCTCCCACGACGCATAGCGGGTGACGCGCAGATCCATCTCCACACCGTCAACGAGCGCCTCCAGATCCTCGCGCGGTATGCCGTATTCGGCGACAACCCCGGCCAGCATGCGCATCACTGGGTCATCGGCCCGCCCCGTGTAGCAGCGCTTGATGCGCTCGCGGTGGGGCTTGAAGAGATCGGTGCTGGCGCCGCTGGGATGCGGATTGTGCCCGTTGCTGCGATTGGCAAGATCAACTTCATCATCCACCTGGCGAGCGAAGCTGTAGAGGGCATAGATCGCGAGGCGCTGGGGCCGGGGAAGGGCGATGAAGCCCCAGTAGAAGTTCGCCGCCTCGCGCCGTGTCAGATCACGGCAGAATCGCTCGTCCTCGCTCAAGGCAGTCCGCTGGATCACGCTCATCTGTCACCCTCCCACAGCTGTGGCACGCGTTGGAGATCCCTCTCTATCTGTGCCCAGGTCAGCCCGCGAGATGCTAGATGCTAGATGCTGCCTGGCAGCGGCCTGGCGCATTCGCGGGACCCATTTCGCATGCTACTGTCGAGCAGTGCGCGCGTGACGAGGCGCGCCTTGATTGGGCGCGATACCTGGGGTCGGCGCTGGTCGGTTCGATACCCCATGCGGGCGATGGCAGAGAGGATCGCCATGCCGCCGAGACGATACAGCGCCAACTGGATGCGCAGGCGGCGCGGAACCAGCGTCTCGAGCTCAAGCCCCGACGCCAGCAGCCGCGCGGCCCGCTCGCAGGTCATCTGGACGGCGCCCGCGAGGCCATGCGTGCGCACGTCGTCTTGGGGAAGATATGTGCGTCCCTTCGCGCGATCGATCGCGACATCCTGTGCGAAATTGGCGAGCTGCAGCCCGATGCAGACATCGTCCGAGAGCTTCTCGGCCCGCGCCTCCCGGATGCCAAACACGCGCAGCACCAGCCGGCCGACCGGAGCGGCTGAGAGCATGCAGTATCGCTTGAGATCCCCCCAGGTCTCGTACGTCGTGAGGGACTGATCCTGCACGTTGGCGGCGATTAAATCCAGGCAGGGCTCTCGTGGGAGATCGCAGGCGCGGGCCGTGCGACTGAGGGCGAATAGGACGGGATGAACAGGCGCTACCTGCGCATCGAAGCACTGGATGACCTGCTCTCGCCAGAGCGCCAATCGGGCCAGGGCATCGTGGCCGCTCTCGTCACCCAGATCGTCGGTCGTGCGGCAGAAGGCGTAAATCCTGGCCAGATGCACGCGAAGCTGCGACGGGAGGATCAGCGCGGCGACCGTGAAATTCTCGTAGTGGCGATTTGCCAGATAGCGACAGTAGCTATCGGCTGCCTCGAGCTCGGTCATTGCCTTCATGGAATCCCCCGAACGGTATGATGATCTGCTACCCTACAGCGCTCGACCAGCAAGAATAATGCCAGTTCCCTGGCGATTTGATGAGCATGCTTGGCATGGAACCTGCTGACCGAGGCATCCGTGACCCGTCGAAGGTTTTGCAAGGAGACATAGAGGAGAGGAAGCCCAGTCTCCTGCCGACGGTGGATGATATTGGGAGGCGAGCTGATGGCTATCACGATGCGCCAGAACCTCCGGATCGCGGCTTATATGCTGCATCAGCGGCTCAAGAGGCGCGAGAAGTTTCCCCTGGTGTTGCAGCTGGAGCCATTGTATCAGTGCAACCTTGCCTGTGCCGGCTGCGGCAAGATCCAGCATCCGAAGGAGATCCTGGCGCGTCGGCTGACAGTGCAGCAGTGTGTTGACGCGGTTGAGGAATGCGGGGCGCCGATCGTCTCTATCGCCGGCGGCGAGCCGCTGGTCCATACGGAGATTGGTCAGATCGTGGCGGCGTTGGTCGCACGCAAGCGGTTTGTCTATCTATGTACCAACGCCATTCTCATGCGGCGCAAACTCGATCTGTTTGCGCCATCCCCCTACTTTTCCTGGTCGGTGCACATTGACGGCCTACGCGAGCGCCACGATGAGTCGGTCTGCCGCGAGGGCGTCTTCGACATCGCCATCGACGCGATCCGCGAGGCCAAGCGTCGGGGATTCCGCGTGACCACCAACACGACATTCTTCACGCAGGACGACGCTCACAGCATCCGCGCCGTGCTCGACTTCCTGAACGACGATCTCCAGGTTGATGCGATGCAGATTTCGCCGGGCTACGCCTATGAAAAAGCGCCAGATCAGGAGCACTTCCTCGGCGTCGAGCGCACCCGGAGCATCTTTCGCGACGCCTTTGCCGACGGACGGCGCAAGAAGTGGCGCCTGAATCACTCGCCGCTGTTCCTCGATTTTCTGGAAGGGAAGATCGACTTCGCCTGCACGGCATGGAGCATCCCGTGCTATTCAGTGTTTGGGTGGCAGCGGCCGTGTTACTTGCTGGCGGATGGCTATGCCAGCTCCTATCAGGAGTTGCTGGAGGCGACGGACTGGGAGCATTACGGGCGCGGAAAGAATTCGCGCTGCGCCAATTGCATGGCGCATTGTGGCTACGAGCCGACGGCTGTCGTGGCGACGATGCGCTCGCCGCGCGAGTCACTGCGGGCTTTCGCTGATGTGCTGCGGGGTGCCGGGCAGGCACGCGCGCTCGACGACTAGCGCCGCGCCCGGGTCGTTGTTGGGTCGTTGTTGGCGGAACCACGAGCGCAGGGGGCACGCGCATGGAAGGTGACGAGGTGTTTCTCACCGGGGCCACAGGCTTCATCGGCCGGCACGTGCTCGATGCGTTGCTGGCGGCAGGCTATCGCGTGCGCGCGCTGGTGAGGCCGACATCGCGCGCGCTGCCACCGCTCGACGGGTACCAGCAGGTGATGGGAGATCTCCTGCAGCCCGGCGAATTGGTTCATCAAATGGTCGGTTGCCGCTACCTCGTGCATGTGGCGTCCCTCTATGCCTTCGCTCCCCGGCGGCGCCGCGACATCTGGGCGACGAATGTGCGTGGCTGTGCAGGTGTGCTGGAGGCGGCGCGCATCGCCGGCATCGAGCGCGCCGTGGTCACGTCAAGCTCGGCAACCGTGGGCCCAGCCCGGGAAGAGCGCCCGGCCGACGAGGATGACCAGGCGCCCGAGGAGGCAGATGCCGCCTCGGCCTATCACCACTCCAAGATCGAGCAGGAACGTGTGGCGCTAGCGGCGCGGATACCCACGGTGCTCGTGCTGCCGACGGCGCCGGTCGGCCCTGGCGACTGGAAGCCGACGCCTACGGGCAAGATGGTGGTCGACTTCATGCGCGGGCGAATCTTCGCGTCACTGGGCGGCGGGCTGAACGTGGTGGCGGTCGAGGATGTGGCACGGGCACATGTGCTGGCCTTGCGCTTCGGACGGCCACGCGCGCGGTATCTTGTCGGCGGCGAGAACCTGGGCCTCGCCGAGCTTTGGCGCCGCCTGGCCGTGATCTGCGGCCGCAAGGCTCCAGCCCACCGCATCCCGTACCGGCTCGCGCTGACCCTCGGCTGGGCGGACGAGCTTCGCTGCCGGCTCGCTCCTGGCGTGGCCGCGCCGGTAGCGCCGCTAGAAGGGGTACGGATGGCGCGTCACAACATGTATGTTCGCTGCGACCGGGCCAGGACAGAGCTGGGCTTTGCGCCAACGCCAGTGACTGACGCTCTCGAGCGAGCGGTTCGTTGGTATCGTGACAATGGCTATGCATGATGCCGGCGAAGGGCTTTACACAGCCAACCGCGCCAGCGCAGCCGGGCGGCACAGGCACCGCCTGGAGATGTCGCATCCGGCGATGACGGATGTGCAGGTTCTCACACCGACCTTCCTTGAGCGATGGGCGGTTCGCCGCAGACTGCCACGCCTGCATCCAGTATGGACGGGCGTGCGCCTGGCACGCTGGAGCGGGGCGCGCGAGGGTTCCATCGTGGTGGTATGCGGCCTGGCGGGAGCGCTTGTGCCCTCCCTGGGCCCTGGACGTGTGTTAGTGCCCGATTGGGTGGGTCGGCCCGATGGAACCATCCTGCGGTGTGATGCCGAACTGACACGCCGGCTGCTTGAGGGAGCAGCTGCTTTGGGCTACCAGCCCGAAACCGGTCCGCTGCTCACGGCTCCAACGCTTGTCACCGGCCCCGAACGCGGGGTATGGGCGCGGCGCGGATATGTGGCCGCCGACATGGAAACCGGCCTCCTGGCGGGGGAAGGTCTGCGCGTCGCAACCGTCCGTGTGATCCTGGACGGCGCGCAGAATCCCATCTCTGCGCAATGGCTCACGCCACTGCGGGCACTGCTGCGGCCGGGCATGTGGCAGGACTTGTGGTGGCTGTGCCGGGCTGCCCCTGCGTATTCCTTGCGCGCCGCAGAGGTTCTGGAAGCCGCCTCCCAACACTTTGCCTCGGCCCAGCTCAGCAAGGGTGAAGATGACGGCACTCAGGAGCATTAGGAGGGTGCTATGGATGACATTCGAGTAGACGCGGCAACATCTCTGATGGACGGTGTAGCGGCAACCGCGGAGTATCGCGAGCAGATCATCGCCGAAATGCGTCTGAGCCTCGAACAGACATTCGCGGACGTGCGGACGGCGCTTGCTGTGGCGATGCTGCTCGAAGAGTTGCGCGGACAAATCGAGTATCACCTGGGCTGGCGCCATCAAGACTTGAGCCTCGCCGACGGCCAGAGAGGGAAACTGCTACGGCCATCGCTCACGTTGCTCTCCTGCATGTTCGTCGCGGGACGCGCGGGCAATCGCGGTCACACCTACAAGCAGTTGATGCGGCGGGCTGCAGTGGCAGGAGCCTCCATCGAGCTGGTCCATAACTTCTCGCTCGTCCATGATGATATCGAGGATAGTGACGAGGAGCGGCGGCATCGTCCCACACTGTGGAAGCTCTGGGGCGTTCCGCTCGCGATCAACACAGGGGACACGATCCTGGCGATCGGCAGGCTGACGCTATGGCGCCTGCCAGATGCGGGGATGAGCCCTGATGCCGTGTTTCCGTTAGCGGATTTGCTCGATCGTGCAACACTGCAGATGTGTGAAGGACAATTTCTAGACCTGCGCTTCGAGGGGCGATTGGATGTCTCAACCGACATGTACATGGACATGATCGAGCGCAAGACCGCGGCGCTCATGTCTTGCGCCACGCAGATGGGTTCGCTGCTCGGATGTGACGATCCTGATCTGGTCACACTGCTCGCGGAATATGGGCGCCGGATGGGTTTGGCGTTTCAGTTACGCGATGATCTGCTGGGCATCTGGGCCACAACACACGAGCTCGGCAAACAGCAAGCGGGCGACCTCCGGCGCAAGAAGGTCACATTGCCCGTAATCTGTGCTATGGAGCGCGCCACAACCGCCGATCAGGACAGACTGACTCGGCTCTATGCTGATCGGAGGCCGGCAACAGACCAACAGATAGCCGACATGCTGGAGATTCTTGAGCGAACCGGGGCCCGTCAAGCAGCGACCAGGGCCGTCATCGAGCAAGTGGACGCGGCGCGACGGGTATTAGATACAACCGCGGACCGGGTCTTTTCACCTGCCTCTTCAGGCGCGACGCAGTCCCGTGGGGCGTACCACCATCTCGGTGTGATGCTCGATGGCATCGTGCAATCCATGTGATGCGAGGTGATGCGAGGTCGGATCGCGGCCTGGGCACCAACACGCTTTCCGAGCACGGATGTATCCGCCGACGCGCCACATCTGTAGACCGTTGAGTCACTCTCGGCGTGCGATGATTCTCCGAGGATTACCCGAGGATTACCCGAGCAGGGCAGGTGAAGACGAAGGTAGTGCGCGAGTTAGCAAGAGAGATGGAGAGCAACATGAGCGACGAGATCAAGCAGCGCAAGGTTGAGCATGTGAGCGTGGCGCTGGGCCACGATGTCGCCGCGCCCCAGGCCGCCTCGTGGGCGGACGTGCGGCTGGTCCATCGCGCCCTGCCGGAAGTGGATCTCGACGCGCTTGACACCTCGGTTGAGTTTCTCGGGCGGCGGCTGCGTCACCCGATCTTCGTCTCGTCGCTCACCGGAGGCCACCCGGATGTGGCAGGCATCAACGAGCGCCTGGCAATCATCGCCGAGGAGTATGGCCTGGCAATGGGTGTCGGCAGCCAGCGCGCGGCCATCGTCAACCCAGCGCTCGCCCCGACGTATAGCGTGGTGCGCGAGCGGGCGCCCACCGCATTCCTGATCGCCAACCTCGGCACGCCACAGCTCATCGCCCAGGCGCGCCACCCCGCCTTCACGCTCGATGAGGTGCGCCGCGCGGTCGCCATGATCCGCGCCGATGCCCTCGCGCTGCACCTCAACTATCTGCAGGAGGCGGCGCAGCCCGAGGGTGACCGCCGCGCGCGGGGGGCGCTAGCGGCCCTCGCCAACGTCGCCACGAGCATCGGCGTGCCAGTGATCGCCAAGGAGACGGGTGCGGGTATCAGCACCGAGCAGGCGCGCGCGCTCGCCGAGGCAGGTACGGCGGCAATTGACGTAGGTGGAGCGGGGGGCAGCAGCATGGCGGCGATGGAGACGGTGCGTGCCGAGGGGCGCGGCGACACCCATGCGGCGCGCACTGGGGCACTGTTCCGCGACTGGGGCATTCCGACGCCGGTAGCGGTGGTCGAGGCGAGGCACGGCGCGCCAGAGTTGCCGCTGATCGCCACCGGTGGTGTGCGCTCAGGGTTGGATGCCGCCCGGGCGCTGGCGCTGGGGGCAACGCTGGTGGGGATGGGCTTCCCCTTCCTCAAGGCGGCAAGCGAGGGCCTGGACGCCGTCCGCGAGTTCCTGGAACAGTTCCTTGGCGAATTGCGCGTGGCGATGCAACTGACCGGCGCCGCTACCATGGCCGACCTGCGACGGGTGCCGGTGGTCGTCCTGGGCCAATCGGGCGCCTGGCTCGAACGGCGCGGTTTCGGGGAGGTGCTGCGCGAGATGGCGCGGCGAGATGTGTAACCCGCCCGCCTACATCTCCGCGCGATCCATTGATGATTGTCGGTGTGTCCGGCCACAAAAAGCGCGGGATCACCCAGGCGAGGCGCCCGTTCACCAACGATTGCCGACGTGGCCTTGTACTGAACGGAGACCTTCGGTTGGCACACGGTGTAGGCTGGGGCGGTGCGGTCAGCTGATCGTGGAGACGGGAGGAATACGAGAGGACACGGACGGCGCAAGGATAGCGCAAGGATAGCGCGACGAACATCCCACCCGCTGCACAGTTCGTAATCACCCTGATGCCACAGCGAAAGTGGTGCGCAGTATGGGGCCATCGCTGCCGCGGTGGCCTATCACCGTCGCCGCAAGATCAGCACCTTAGCGTACACTTTAACCAGCAACGAGTGGCCGACAAACGTCCCGTGTGTCGGCGCAGTGGCAACCGTTCAGTGCCAGCCGCAGGCAGGGGCTGAGTCAGGGCGTTTATTTCACTGCCGAGAAGTGTGGAGCAGGCAGGGTTGTACGGTTCTCGGTGCGCAGGTGGATCGCCAGGTGGATCAATCTGGCATATTAGCTTGTGACTCCAGAAACGGGCTCAGTTGCTCCG